>DASZWK010000124.1:0-17853 GCA_035546235.1 Xanthobacteraceae bacterium
ACCAGCGTGACGCTGGCGCCGCTGGCGTGCAAATCCTGCGCGACGTCATGGCCGCTGTTGCCGGATCCGATGACCAGAGCCTTTTTATTTTTCCAGGCGCCGCCGTGATTGTATTGGCTCGAATGCAAAATCGTGCCGGCAAAATTGCGCAGGCTCGGAATGTCCGGAAGGTTCGGGATGCCGCTGACGCCGGTCGCCATGATGATGTGGCGCGGATGCATGTCACGCGTTGTTCCGTCGAGGCGGCGGACCGTCACCGACCATCGTTGCTTATCAGCATCGTAGCTTCCACCTTCAAATTCGCTTGCGGTCCAGTAGTTGATCTCCATGCTCTCCACATAGGCTTCGAACCAGCCGGCGACCTTGTCCTTCGGAAGATAGGCCGGCCAATTCGGCGGAAACGGCATGTAGGGCAGATGATTGACGTGGGTCTGGTTGTGCAGGACCAGCGCGTGATAGCGGTTGCGCCAGTTGTCGCCGACGCGCCGTTCGCGATCGACGATGAGCGTGTCGATCTGCAACTGGCCGAGCCGCGCGGCAATAGTCAGCCCGGCCTGCCCGCCCCCCACCACGAGAACGGTGGGATCCCGGTCCGCATACCCAGTGGCAGCAATTCGCTCGTCGAGCCAATTGGGGCCATGGAAATCGCGCGAATAGACCTTGCCCTGTGAACGCCAACGGCCAGGCCGTTCTTCGTGTCCCTTGATCTCTTCGAGCGCCGTCAGCAGCGTCCAGGCCTTGAGTGCTCCACCGCCGGAAACCTCCGGAACGAGGCGCAACACGCCGCTGCCGCGGCCTTCGGTGGTTTCAAAGCGGAAGATGGCTTCGATCACCGACGTGCCTGCGCGGGTTACGCGGCGCGGTGGCGTACGCCGCTGGTCGATTTCGAAACCGCATGGCCGGACACGCGGCGCGCTTCCTGACAAACTCTCCGCGATCGCATCGGCGCTTGCGACGGTATCGATTCCCCACGTGAATGACAGAACGTCGCGCCAATAGCTGTCGGCGACAAACAAGCTTTTAAGCGCGCGCCCGTCGCACGCCGCGAGCGCGTCCTGGAACGCGGCGAGCCAATTCTCCACCTCAGCCGTTATCGTTTTTGTCTCGGACACTTCGTCGCCTCGTGACTTAATCTACTAAGCCGCGCGATTGCACGCTATGGCGATTTACGACAGCAGCGTTCATGCGCTCCTGATTGATACTCCTAACAAGCGGGTCCACCATGACTGACAGAACCTCAGCTGGGCCTCCTTTTATTGCCGTTGATCACGTCGTAGAGGTTGCAGGCAATGCCGGTCGCCTCATAACCGTCCTGACCCGTCGCCTGCGCGATAGCAAACATCTGGGAGGCCAGGCCGACAAACGGCATCGGGACCTCCATCTTCCGCGCCATATCGAGCCCGAAGCCCACGTCCTTCGGCATCCAGGACTTGCGCGGCTTGAACTTGCGACTCACCAAAATTTCCATGATGCGCCGAGTTGCCACCGAATCCTGCTGAGAATTTTTGATAATGGTCTGGAAGGTGGCTTCGTCGAGACCGCCCTTCCTGAGCCAACAGCAGACTTCAACAAGGCTCAGGTGTTGGACGGCGGCCAACATCGCCATGGCGTTCTTGACGAGCTTGGCGTTGCCGAGCTCGCCGACGTGAAGCATCGATTTGCCCATCGCCTTGAATATCCGCTGATGCTCGTCGAACAACGCCTTGGAGCCCGAAAGCCAAAGCGCCAGCTCACCGGCCGCCGCAACCTCCTCGACGCCTCCGGCTGAAGCGTCGAGCACGGTCCAGCCCTTTTTGTTGAGCTCGCCGCTGACGCTGACGATGGTCTCCTTATCGATGCTGCTGAAATCGATCCACACCTTGGCGCCGGTGGTCGCCTCGGCGAGCCCACCCCTGCCGAGGCCGACAGCCCTGACCGCATCGTTGTTCGGCAACATCGAGAGCACGAGCTCGCACGATTCAGCCACTGCTTTGGGCGTCTCCTTGAACTGCGCGCCTGCGCCTTCCAGTCCCTTGGACTGCTCGCGCCTCAAATCGTTCACGACCAGACGATAGCCGGCCTTGATCAGGTTGGCCGCCATGCCGCTGCCCATGCCGCCGGTGCCGATGAAACCCACGGTCTTCATGCCTCACACCTCCTCGTAATCCGATTCTAACATTCGCATCCCGTTTCGGCACCCCGTCATGAGAATGTTAGAATCGAAGAACCTCTAGCAATTATAAGTGCTAGGGGAGCTTTTGGATTTGACATTCGCTACCGGAGTTCGCGGCTGGGTGGGTAGCGAGTGTCAAATCCGCTCCACTAGGTCGTCACCTTGGCGCGCCTTGCCAGCGTCTCCGCGGCATCCACAACCAAATCGCCGCCCTCTCGCTTGAGCACCACCCCGTAGTCGCGCTCCGCAGTCTCGGTCGACACCAGTCCTTCGCAAACGTCGGCGAGCACGTTTTCGGGCGGCCGCTCAAGCGGGTCGCCATAGCCGCCGCCGCCCGGCGTATCGAGCCGGAAGGTGTCGCCCTCCTTCAGCGGATAGTCGGCGTAGCGCGTCGGCAGGCGCTTGGCGCCCTCGGCATCGGGATTGATCCAGATATCGCCGGGCCGGCCGTCGCGGCCGCCCGCCATGCCGTGCGGCGGAATAATGTGCTTCATCGAGCGAATGGAAAAACGCGCATCGGCAAGATTGAGATATTCACGGCGCACGCCAAGACCCCCGCGATAATGTCCCGGCCCGCCGGAATCGCGAATAAGCTCGAAGCGAATGAGACGCGTCGGAAATTCGCTCTCAATGATTTCGATCGGCGCGATGCGGGCGTTGCTTTGATTGACGGTAATGACGGACGCGCCGTCTTTATTCGGTCGTGCGCCGCCGCCGCCGGCGATGATCTCGTACTGCACGTAGCCCTTGCCGGCCGACGTGCTGCGGCCCCCGATGACAATCGAGCGGCTGCCTGAGCCATCGGCGCGCACTTTCTCCGGCACGATCGGCGCCAGCGCGGCGAACAGCGCATCGACCAGCGCATGCACAGTCGGATTGTAGGTGTTGACCGGCGCCGGGAAGCGCGGATTGAGCACACTGCCTTCGCGGACTTCGATGGTGAATGCGCGCAGCAGCCCGCTCGACACGTACATGTGCGGGTCGACCATCGAGATCAGCGCATAGGCGCAGGCCGCCTGCACCAGCGGCGGGCGGATATTGGCCGGGCCGCGCGTTTGATCGGCGGAGCCGGAAAAATCGAAATGCAGGCGATCGCCGCGCTTCTCCGCGACCACGTGGATGCGTACCGGCTTTTCCAATTCGATGCCGTCGTCGTCGACGAAACGCTCGGCCTCGTAGCGGCCGTCGGCCCAATCGGCAATGGCCGCGCGCACGCGGGCTTCGCCGATCTCGAACAGGCGGGCGAAACTTTGCTCGACCTTGTCCTTGCCGAACTTGGCCACGAGCTCGTTAACACGCCGCTCGCCCAGGCGGTCGGCGCCGAGCTGGCCGCGAATGTCGCCGAGCACCAGCTCGGGCGTGCGGCTGTTGGCGGCGATGATGCGGTCGATGTCGGTCTGCGACTCGAACTTGCGCTGATAACGGACCGCCGGCAGGTGCAGGCCCTCGTTGAAAGTCTCGCGCGCCTGGCCGGAGCAGCTTCCCGGTACCGGCCCGCCGATGTCGCCTTTGTGGGCGATCGAGCCACAAAAGCCGAACAGCTCTCCGCTCACGAATGTCGGCGTGAGCACGCACATGTCCGGCGCGTGCGGACTACCACCCTGATACGGATGATTGATCAGGAAGGCGTCGCCCTCGCCAATGCTGCCTGCGAATTCGTTGAGCACAGCGGCGCAGCACGCCGGGAACGCACCGATATGCAGCGGCAGGACGACGTGCTGCGCCACAACCTCGCCCTTGGCGTCCATCAGCGCACAGGAGGCATCCTGCGATTCACGCACGATGGTGGAGAAGCCGGTACGGAACAGCGAGTTCTGCATCTCCTGCACGATGCCGGAGAGGCTCGCCTTGATGACTTCAAGATCGACGGCGTCGATGGGCATGATAGATTGGCTTTGCTGCTACATTGTCATCATCCGCGAAGGCGGATGATCCAGTATTCACTGAAGATCGGGCATGAGCACAGAACGTTATTATTGGGTCTGTATCCTTGCGAGTGGCATCGGCGGCACTCTCTATATTGGCGTGACAAACAATTTGGTGCGCAGGATCTATGAACATCGGAAGGGCTTCGTGCCAGGCTTTACCAAACGATATGAAGTCCATCGCCTTGTTTATTACGAGCCTCATACTGACATTGAAGCCGCGATTCGCAGGGAAAAGCGTCTCAAAAGCTGGAACAGAGCATGGAAGATCAGGTTGATCGAGAAGCTTAATCCAAACCGGGATGATCTCTATACCCAAATTTCCAGCCCCTGAGTCTACTGGATCGTCCGCCTTCGCGGACGATGACAAGTTCGGGATTTCTCACGCTTTCTCCTCCGTCACGATCAAATTCTTCCATTCGTCGACGCCTGCCGTCTGTCCCGCGCAGATGACGGTGGTGCAGTCGAATTGGTCGAGGATCGCGGGTCCGCGCAAGCTCAGTCCGATATCGAGTTTTTCGCGCTGATAGACCGGACACGCCACGGTCTTGCCGTCGAAGCGCACGGATCGCGTCTCGCGCAGCGCGTCGGCAAGCGTGCCGCCCCGTGGCTTAAACACCGGCATCGACACCGGCGGCACCAGGCCGACACCGCGAGCGCGGTACGACACGACTTCCACGGGCTCCTCCGGCGCGCTGTGGCCAAAACGGTTCTTGTGTTCGGTGTCAAATTTCTTGCGCAGGATCGCAAGTGCCGCAATTTCGTCGGCGGTACAAGACATAGTGATCTCGTAGCCCTGCCCGGCATAACGCAAGTCGAGCGCGCGCTCGACGCGGATTTCGCTTTCCGCGAAGCCATCACGGCGCAGATCGCTCCTCGCCTGCACCTCCAATGGCGTGAACACCTGTTCGACGTCGTTCGACGAAAGCGCTGAGATCGGCGTCATGCGCGAGCGGATGTAATCGTGCTTGACATCGGACATGAGCAGCCCGATCGCCGAAAACACGCCGGGATATAGCGGCACGATCACGCCCGCCATGCCGAGATCGCGCGCCATGCGCGCCGCGTGCAGCGGCCCGGCGCCGCCGAACGCGAGCAGAAAGAAGTCGCGCAGGTCGTGGCCGCGCATGGTGGAGATCGCCTTGATGGCTTCTTCCATCTTCACATCGATGATGCGCACGATGCCTTCGGCCGCCGCAATCATGTCGAGCGATAATGGCTTGGCGACGCGGTTGACCGCCGCCTCGGCCCGGTCGCGGTCGAGCGTCATGCGACCACCGAGAAAATTGTCGGCGGACAGGTAGCCAAGAACGAGATTGCAGTCCGTGATGGTCACCGTCTCGCCACCACGGCCGTAGCACGCCGGCCCAGGTACCGCGCCGGCACTCTGCGGGCCGACTTCAAGTGCGCCGAAGCGATCCACCTTGGCGATGGTGCCGCCGCCGGCGCTCACCGTATTGATGTCCATCATCGGCACCGCAAGGTCGCGGCCCTCGATCTTGCCGCGGCTGGCGAAGATCGGCTCGCCGTCCTTGATCAGCGCCACGTCGCACGAGGTGCCGCCCATGTCGAAGGTAATGATGTTGCCGATGCCACACTGGCGGCTGGCATGGGCCCCCGCGGTGACGCCACCGGCAGGTCCGGACAGCACCGTGGTCACGGCGGTACGCGCCGCCTCGCCGAACGTCGACATGCCGCCGTTCGACTGCATGATATATTTCTGCCGGGTGACGACGCCGGCGCCATTGAGGCGGCGATCAAGATTGGCGATGTAGCGGGCGAGGATCGGCTGCAGATAGGCATTAATGACCGTTGTAGAGAGCCGGTAATATTCGCGGATCTGCGGCAGGATTTCCGACGACAGCGAGACGTTGCAGCCCGGCAATTCCTCCGCGGCAATCTCGCGCACGCGCGCTTCGTGCTCCGGATGCAGAAACGAGAACAACAAGCAGACCGCGAGCGCCTCGATCCGTTTCGCCTTCAGATCGCGCAAGGTGACGCGCAGCGCCGCCTCGTCGAGCGGCACCAGCACGTTGCCTCGGAAATCGACCCGCTCCGTCACTTCGCCGGTGCGGCTCTGCGGGACCAGCGGCACGGGCTTGTCATACATCACGTCGAAGATCGCGGTGCCGTAAGGCCGCGCCTGCTCGGCGACTTCGTAGATGCCGCGGAAGCCTTTGGTCACAAGGAGGCCAGTTCGCACGCCTTTGCCTTCGAGCAGCGCGTTGGTGCCGACCGTGGTCCCGTGACAGAAATAGCTGACCTCGGCGGCGGCTCCCGCCGACGCTGCCGCACCCGAAGCTGGCGCAATCAGCGGTTCGATGCCCTGCAGGATGGCCCGCGACGGATCGTCCGGCGTCGAGGGTACTTTAGTGATCGTTACCGCACCGGTTGTCTCGTCGAGGTAGACGAAGTCAGAGAATGTCCCGCCCGTATCGACTGCAACCCGGTAGCGCGCCATTCGCCGGCTTCTTTCGACCGAAAGTCGTCCCAAAGCGCCGAGATGCCCCGGTTCTGCGGCCGCTGACAAGGGGGCATGACGCATCGTGGCATCGCGCCGGGATGTGCCTCGCCGAATGCTCCCGCACACTGGGGCTCTTTTCGGCTCCCCAAGGCCGCCGGAACATTTTATCTTGCAGGGAGTTCCACCCCGTTGGCACGGGTTCAGGGTCATGCGCAGCCGGGGTCGGGCGGACTCCCCCCGACGAAAAGTTGCAAAATACCTCGCTGTGAGGGGATGGCTGCCGTGAATGCCGCGGCGGCAGGGACGCGCACTCACTCGGTGCGTTTTTATCTCGTTCTGCTGACGCTAGCCGTAGCAATCCCGCTCGCCGGCCTGTCGTTCTACGTCAGCGCGCGGATCGCGGCAGCGGAACGGGAATCGACCGAGGCTGTGCTCCTCAACAATGCCGGATCGCTTGCCGCCGCGGTGGATCAGGAAATCGACAAGCACATCGCGGTCGCCGCGACGCTCGCCCATTCCAAGTCCTTGCAGGACGGCAATTGGCCGGATTTCTGGCAGCGCGCCAAAGCCTCGCTCAACGAGCTGCCGGATTCCTGGCTGGTCGTGCTTGATCCAACGGGACAGGTGTTGCTCAACACGAGGCTGCCGCCGGGCCGCGCGCTCCCTCATCGTCCGTTATTCGATACCGAGCAGCGGGCGCTGCGAACCCACAAGCCCGAGGTCTCGGACATCGTCGCTGGATACGGCACGCACCAGCTGAAGTCGTTTGCGGTCGTTCCAGTGTTCCGCGACGGGCGCATTGTATATCTGATTGACATCACGCTGAGCCCCGAGCGGTTCGTCGTGCTGCTGCAGAATCAGAAATATCTAAAAAACTGGCTGGCCGCCATTGTCGATCGCAGTAACCATTTCGTCGCCCGGTTGCCCGATGCGGAAGGAACGAAGCTGGGCCAACCAGCCAGCAAAGGCTGGCAGAGTGCTATCGAGCGGAACCGTTCCGGCGTCGTCTATCACGTGGCGACCGATGGCCACCGGATCATCGACGGCTACACGCACACAGCGTATGGCTGGACGGTCGGTATCGGCATCCGTGAGAGCATTCTCAAGGCGCCGCTGCGACGGACGCAGTGGATGCTGGCGGCCGCATGTCTCGGCTGCATCGGCCTTGGTGTACTGTTGGCGTGGCTGGTTGCGCGCCGTCTGCACCGGAGTGCCATGCAGCTAAAAAACGCCGCGACGGCCATTGCGTCCGAACAGCCATTGAACGTGGCGCCGACCGGCGTGCGCGAATATGACGACGCGGTCGCCGCTATAGCGGTCGCCTCGCAGGCGCTGCACGCGCGCGCCCAGGAACGTGACCGCGCCGAAGCGGCACTGGCCAGAACGGCCGAAGAGAATACCGCGCTCTACGATTTTACCAACAGGCTCTATCGCGCCGAATCGCTGAGCGTTGTCTATCAGGCGGCGATCGACGCTATCCTGCGGGCGCTGCATTGCAGCCGCGCCTCGGTGCTGCGGCCCGACAAAACCGGCACAATGCGATTCGTCGCCTGGCGCGGCCTGTCCGACCGCTATCGCGCCGCCGTCGACGGACATTCGCCCTGGGCCGCCGGCGAAATGAATCCCCAGCCGATCTGCATCGACGATATCGATCATGCCGATTTGCCGAAGGCGATTACAGCCGTCGTCAAGCAAGAAGGCATCAGGGCGCTCTCTTTCATTCCGCTGGTCTCGTCCGATGGCAGCGTCGCCGGCAAGTTCATGACCTATTACGAGACACCGCACGCGTTCACCCGCGACGAGACCGATCTTGCCCTCAATCTCGCCCGCCGGCTCGGCTTCGCCGCCGAACGTATGCAGGCCGAGCAGGCGCGCCAGATCGCCGAGCGCGAACTGCGCCATCTCAAGGAGAAACTGGAGACCGAAGTCCGGGAACGCACCAGGGAGCGCGACCGGATTTGGAACGTCTCGGAAGATCTGCTCGGCGTGTCGACGTTCGCCGGACATTTCGTCAGCATCAATCCGGCTTGGGTCAGGCTGCTCGGCTGGAGCGAGGCCGAAATCAAAATGATGCATGTGAGCGAACTGCGCCACCCGGACGACACCGAGGCCGCGATCGCGGGCCGTGCGCAGCTTGCCCAGGGCATCGGCACCGTCCGCATGGAGAACAGATTTCGCCACAAGGACGGCTCATGGCGCTGGATCCATTGGACCATGACGGCCGAAGAAGGCCTAATCTATGTCTCGGGCCGCCACGTGACGATGGAGAAGGAGGCCGCGGCGGCGCTCGACCGGGCCAACCAGCGTTCAGCGCACGCGCAGAAGATGGAGGCGCTCGGCGCACTTACCGGCGGAGTCGCCCACGACTTCAACAATCTGTTGATGATCGTGAGTGGTCACGCGCAGAGCCTAAAGCGCCGCCTCACCGAGCCGAAGGACAAGCGTTCGCTGGAGGCGATCCAGATTGCGGCGACGCGCGGCGAGAACTTGACCCGGCAGCTGCTCTCGTTCTCTCGCGTCATGCCGCTCAATCCGACGGTCATCAGCCCGGCCGGTACCATCAAGGCGTTCCGCGATGTTTTGTCCGGCACGTTGCATGTCAACATCGTACTGGAGATCGACGTTCCCGATACGACATGGCCGGTACGAGTCGACAAGTCCGAGCTGGAATTGGCGCTGGTGAATCTGGCGGTCAATGCCTCCGATGCCATGCCGCGCGGCGGACGGCTGTCGATCTCGGCCGAGAGTGTGCGCCTTAACGCCGAAGACACGCCTGAAGGTTTGATCGGAGACTTCGTTGCGCTGAGCGTTACCGATACTGGCACAGGCATCGCCGACGACGTGATCGGCCGGGTTTTCGAGCCCTTCTTCACGACCAAAGGCGCCGACAAGGGCACCGGGCTCGGTCTGTCCCAGGTGTATGGCTTCGCGCGCCGCTCGGGCGGCACCGCGATGATCAAAAGCGCGCTGCACCAGGGCACGATCGTCACGATCTACCTTCCGCGCAGCCACGCCGCGGTGGCCGAGGCGCTGCAGGAGGATACTGCCCAATACGCTGCGCCGCCCGGCGCCACTGTGCTGGTGGTCGAGGACAACGCGGATGTGCGCGCGGTGACGGTCTCACTTCTCGAACAGCTCGGCTATCGCACCGTCGCGGTTGAACACGCCACGGCAGCGATCGATGCGCTCGACCAGTCCCCCGCCGTCAGCGCCGTCTTCTCCGATGTGGTGTTGCCCGGGCAGATCGACGGTCTCTTGCTTGCCCGTACCGTGAAAGCGCGCCACCCGGAGATCCCGGTTGTTCTCACCACCGGCTACGCAAAGGTGTTCGACACCGAGCCGGAATTCCCGGTCCTGCGCAAGCCGTATCAGATTTCCGCGCTGGGCCGGATCATTCGCGAAGCGCTCGACGCCGCGAAAGCGGCCAAAACGGCGCTGGCGAGCTGAATTTACTCCGGCTCCTCCGGCTGAAGGGTACTCCCGATATACGTCGTTACGTGATCGCCCTTAGGGCTATTCCCTGAATTGCACTGCCGGGCGGTGCACCCGATAAGCGACGGTGGGCAGGCGAAGATAAGGGTTGGTACGCGCGTTGCATACCGGCGTAATGAGCAGTTATGGAGGCTGTCGTGCTATCTAACGAATCCAGGCCCTTTGGAAGTGCTGGCTCGTCCAACACCGCTCAGAAGAGCGCGAAGCCCCAAGCCGGAAAAGCGGGTCCTCGTTTTATTTTCATTAACGGCCGGACGCCTCACCAGAGTGCCCATTGCGCGTCTTGCCGTGAGCCGATCTCCGACGGCTATGTGCGAGAAATCGCCACCGGCCTGCTGTATTGCGATTACCGCTGCAGCGGCCGGCACTCACGGCTCGCCGAGTTCGCGTCGCGGCTGCGGGCATGGGTCGTGTCATGAAATGCGCGCATCCCAACTGCAATCGCGGCATCGGGTTCCCTTCCTGCCGACGTCCCTTTGCCAAAGCGCGGTATTGCTCGAAACAATGCCGCGGCAATTATGCATCGGAAAACGTGAAGCTGGTGATGGGTCATCCCGCAACCTATTTCGAATGGCTGTTTCTGACCGCCGAGCGTTGATCCGCTGCCGCAATTGGCCCGTCCGGCCATCCGGATCAGAAGCCGATAGCGGAGCGCATATCGTGATGGCCAGATGACATGGCACACTCGACGAAGCGCGACTGCATTGCGTGCTGAATCAGTGTGCAACCGAGAGCCGGCGAGGCCTTAGGTGCGGGACCTGCGAGGCGCAATCCGGCGCTCGTCCGGAACCCAAGGTGCCGTAGCCCGTTGAAACGGAATTAGTCCGGCGCAATCTGTTGATTGGAACTGCCGCCCTACGGCGGCCAGAGCCGCCCAACAGCGGCCAAGCCGCATAATTCGGCCATCGGAGAACGTGTCATGTCGCCTGCAATGACTCCTGCGCGGTTAAAAGTGTCTTTCACCGTGAATGGCGAAAAACGCGTGCTCGAACTCGACACGCGAACCACGCTGCTCGACGCGCTGCGCGAGCATTTGCATCTGACCGGCACCAAAAAGGGCTGCGATCACGGCCAGTGCGGCGCCTGCACGGTGATCGTGGATGGGCGGCGCATTAACTCGTGCCTCACCCTCGCGGTGATGCACGAGGGCGAGCGCATCACCACCATCGAAGGACTCGGCACGCCGGACCGGCTGCACCCGCTGCAGGCCGCCTTCATCAAACATGACGGCTATCAATGCGGCTATTGCACGCCGGGCCAGATCTGTTCGGCCGTCGCCGTGCTCGATGAGATCGAGGCCGGCATCCCGAGCCATGTCAGCGCTGACCTCGCCGCGCGCCCGCAATTGACGGCCGCCGAGCTGCGCGAGCGCATGAGCGGCAACATCTGCCGCTGCGGCGCCTATTCCAACATCGTCGAAGCAATCACCGAAGTCGCAGGGAGACAGCCGTGAAATCCTTCACCTACGAGCGCGCCACCTCGCCCGCCGAAGCGGCCACGGCCGCCGCGCGCGTCACAGGCGCCAAATTCATCGCCGGCGGCACCAATCTGCTCGACCTGATGAAGCTCCAGATCGAGACTCCTTCTCATCTGATTGACGTCAACAATCTCGCCCTCGACAAGATCGAAGCAATGCCCGACGGCGGCCTGCGCATCGGCGCGCTGGTGCGCAACACCGATCTCGCCGCTGACGAGCGCGTGCGCCGCGACTACGGTTTGCTGGCACGAGCCCTGCTCGCCGGCGCCTCGGGACAGTTGCGCAACAAGGCCACGACCGCCGGCAACCTGCTGCAACGGACGCGTTGTCCGTATTTCTACGACACCGACCAGCCGTGCAACAAACGAAAGCCCGGCAGCGGCTGCGCCGCGATGGGAGGCGTGAGCCGCCAGCTCGCCATCATCGGCACCAGCGAGGCGTGCATCGCGACGAATCCGAGCGATATGGCGGTGGCGATGATGGCGCTCGACGCAATCGTAGAGACTGCGCGGCCCGACGGCACGGCGCGGAGCATTCCGATTGCCGACTTCTACCGGCTGCCCGGCGACACGCCGCACCTCGAAACCGTGCTCGAGCCGGGCGAACTCATCACCGCAGTGACACTGCCTAAGCCGCTCGGCGGCACGCACATCTACCGCAAGGTCCGCGACCGCGCGTCCTATGCGTTCGCGCTGGTCTCGGTCGGCGCGGTCGTGCAGCGCGACGGCACTGGACGCTTGGCGCTCGGCGGCGTCGCGCCGAAGCCGTGGCGTATCACGGCGGCCGAGACGGAAATGCCGCGCGGCGCTAAGGCGGTCGCTGCGCGTCTCTTCGCCGACGCCAAACCGACACGCGACAACGCATTCAAGCTGACGCTGGCCGAGCGCACGCTCAGCGCCGTGCTGGCCGAAGCGAGAGGCTAAAGCCGTGAAATTTGAACATCCTGCCACGCTCAATCCGATCGATCAGCTCAAGGTGGTCGGTCTCGCGACTGACCGCGTCGACGGCCCGCTCAAGACCACGGGCACCGCGCCTTACGCCTACGAGCGGCACGACGTCGTCGCCGACCAGGCCTACGGCTATGTGGTCGGCGCCGCCATCGCCAAGGGCCGTATCACGTCGATCGATCTGAAAGACGCCAAGGCGGCACCCGGCGTTCTGGCGATTGTTACGGCGGAAAACGCCGGCAAGCTCGCGAAAGGCGAATACAACGTCGCCCATCTGCTCGGCGGCCCTGACATCCAGCATTATCACCAGGCGGTCGGACTCGTCGTTGCCGAAACCTTCGAACAGGCGCGCGCAGCCGCCGCGCTGGTTCGTGTGAACTATGCCCCCGCCAAGGGCGCATTCGATCTACCCAGCGCGAAAGATTCGGCGATCAAGCACGAGCCGAGCTTCGGCGGCCCGGCCGACACAGCCGCCGGCGATTTCGCTGGCGCGTTTGCCAAAGCGCCGGTTCAGTTCGACGCCACTTACACGACACCGGACGAGTCGCACGCCATGATGGAGCCGCATGCTTCGGTGGCGGCCTGGAATGGCGACAAGCTCACAGTATGGACATCAAACCAGATGATCGACTGGGGCGTGACCGACATGGCGCAGACGCTCGGTATCGCCAAGAAGAACGTTCGTCTGGTCTCGCCGTTCATCGGCGGTGGCTTCGGTGGCAAATTGTTTCTACGCGCCGATGCGCTGCTCGCAGCGCTCGGCGCACGCGCCGCCAAGCGGCCGGTCAAAGTGGCGCTGCCGCGGCCGCTGATCATCAATAATACCACGCACCGGCCGGCGACGATCCAGCGCATTCGCATCGGAGCGACCGAGGATGGCAAGATTACCGCGATCGGCCACGAGAGCTGGTCGGCCAACCTGCCGGGCGGCGATCCCGAAACGGCGGTCAGTCAGACCCGGCTGCTCTATGCCGGAGAAAACCGCATGACCGCGATGCGGCTCGCGATGCTCGACTTGCCCGAAGGCAACGCCATGCGGGCACCCGGCGAGGCGCCGGGGATGATGGCGCTGGAGATTGCGATCGATGAGATGGCCGAAAAGCTCAAGCTCGATCCGATCGAGTTTCGCATCCGCAACGATACCCAGGTGGATCCCGAACATCCGCCGCGGCCGTTCTCGCAGCGGCAACTCAATGAGTGCCTGCGCGTCGGCGCCGACCGCTTCGGTTGGAGCAAGCGCAACCCGCAGCCCGGCCAGACGCGCGAGGGCAGCTCGCTGATCGGCATCGGCGTCGCCGCCGCGTTCCGCAACAACCTGCTCGCCCCGTCAGCAGCGCGCGTGCGGCTCGACAATCGCGGCATGGTGACGGTCGAGACCGACATGACGGACATCGGCACCGGCAGTTACACGATCATCGCGCAAACCGCGGCCGAGATGATGGGCGTGCCGCTCAAGGACGTGACGGTGCGGCTCGGCGATTCGGCATTTCCGGTTTCGAGCGGCTCGGGCGGCCAGTTCGGCGCAAACAACTCGACCTCAGGCGTGTATGCGGCGTGCGTCAAACTGCGTGAGGCGGTGGCGCGCAAGCTTGGCTTCAATTCCGCCGATGCGGCGTTCGCCGACGGCTTCGTCCGCTCGGGCAATCGCAGCGTCCGGCTCGCCGAGGCGGCAGGCGAAGGCGATCTTTCCGCTGAGGATAAGATCGAATACGGCGACCTCGATAAGACCTACCAGCAATCGACCTTCGGGGCGCATTTCGTCGAAGTCGCGGTCGACGCCGCGACGGGCGAGACACGGCTGCGCCGGATGCTCGCGGTGTGCGCCGCGGGCCGCATCCTCAATCCAAAATCTGCACGCAGCCAAGTGATCGGCGCGATGACGATGGGCGCAGGCGCAGCCCTCATGGAGGAGCTCGCCATCGACAAAGGCCGCGGCTTCTTCGTCAATCACGATCTCGCCAGCTACGAAGTCCCGGTGCATGCCGATATTCCGCATCAAGACGTGATTTTTCTCGACGAGACCGATCCGATCTCGTCGCCAATGAAGGCCAAAGGCGTCGGCGAACTTGGCATCTGCGGGGTAGGCGCCGCTGTTGCCAACGCCATCTACAATGCCACCGGCGTGCGCGTGCGCGACTACCCGATCACTCTCGATAAACTGCTCGACGGGCTGCCTGCCATCGCGTGAGTGCGAGGCGTTCCCGCCACAAACAAAAAACGAAGCCCCGGGGACTTCCCCGGGGGCTTCGCCCTACGCGCGCCTGAAACTTCTTCCGCCGCTCACTACATTGCGGCTGCCGCCGCAGCGGGATTTTCTATCGAGGCGATGTTGTGCTTCACCGCCTTCTGCACCTTCTCGAAGGCGCGCACCTCGATCTGGCGCACGCGCTCGCGCGACACGCCGAATTCGTCCGCGAGTTCCTCCAGCGTGATCGGATCGTCGGCGAGCCGCCGCGCCTCGAAGATGCGGCGTTCGCGGTCGTTGAGCACGGTGAGCGCGTCGCCGAGCGCCTTGTGGCGGTTTTCCGATTGCTCGGATTCAGCAAGCCGGCTCTCCTGACTGACGCTGTCGTCGACCAGCCAGTCCTGCCACTCGCCGGAATCGCCGTCCTCGCGGATCGGCGCATTGAGCGACGCGTCGCCGCCGAGCCGGCGGTTCATATCGATCACGTCCTGCTCGGTGACGCCGAGACGCTTGGCGATCAGCTTGACCTGATCGGGCCGCATGTCGCCTTCCTCAAGCGCGGAAATCCGGCTCTTGGCTTTGCGCAGATTGAAGAACAGCTTCTTCTGGTTGGCGGTCGTGCCCATCTTCACGAGCGACCACGAGCGCAGGATGTATTCCTGAATCGCGGCCTTGATCCACCACATGGCGTAGGTCGCGAGCCGAAAACCCTTATCGGGCTCGAACCGCTTGACCGCCTGCATCAGACCGACATTGCCTTCGGAGATGACTTCCGAGATCGGCAGGCCGTAGCCGCGATAGCCCATGGCGATCTTGGCGACGAGCCGCAGATGGCTGGTAACGAGCTTATGCGCGGCGTCGCGGTCGCCGTGCTCGCGCCAGCGTTTGGCCAGCATGAATTCTTCCTGCGGCTCCAACATCGGAAACCGCCGGATCTCTTCAAGGTACCGGGTAAGGCCGGTTTCGCCCGACAAAACCGGCAGTGCAGCAGTTTGGGCCATGACAGCGCCCTCCTAAAAATGCCCCCGCGCAAGCGGCGGGCGAATGGACCGCCGCTCCCCGAGCCGACGGCACCAGTTCAAGTTCGCACCCGCAGCATACACGGTCGAATCAGGTCCGTGAAAGGGACGCCGCATCACTTCAGCGCGATACGGCGTTGATCTAGGTTAAAAAACTGCGAAATCGGTTAAACCCTCTACCCCCTGTCCGGAGGCATTTGGCTGGGTTCCGCCCGACCGCGGACCAATTCATTGTGTAAACGGGTAAGATCGGGCGGCAGTTCCGACCGGAACCGAAGTATTTCGCCGCTCGACGGTTGCTTGATCGAAAGAAGATAAGCATGCAGGGCCTGCCTGCCAAGGTCCGCCAGGGCAGCTTGAGCATTGGTCGTGAGCAGAGCGCTTTTGGTTCGAAATCCCGTCCCATAGGTTGGATCGCCCATGACTGGATGGCCGATCGAGGCCAAATGGACCCGAATTTGATGGGTTCGGCCGGTTTCGAGCCGGCAAGCGAGCAGGCTCGCGACCGGCTCGGCTGGCTTCCCGGCCCGGGCGCCCCGCCCGACCCGCTGGCCGCCGTGTGGCAGCCCGGCGCTGCCCGCATACCGCTCCAGGGCTTGCCAGTGAGTGACAGCCTCTCGGCCCCCCTCCCGCACTGCCATATGGTCGCGGGCATGGGGCGCTCGGTCGATCGGACGGTTGATGGTGCCCTGGGGCCGCTCCGGCGCCCCCCAGACGAAGGCCAAATAGCCGCGTTCGAACCCGTCCCCGTCGCGGCCGTGGCTGGCAAATTGCGCCGCCAGGCGCCGATGCGCCCGATCGTTCTTGGCCACCACCATGAGGCCGCTTGTGTCCTTGTCGAGCCGGTGCACGATGCCTGGCCGGCGCTCGCCGCCGATACCGGAAAGGCTCGCACCGCAATGGGCGATCAGCGCGTTGACCAACGTACCGGTCTGGTGTCCCGCGGCCGGGTGGACCACCATGTTGGCCGGCTTATCGATAACGATGATGTCATCGTCCTCGTAGACAACCTTGAGCGGGATCGCTTCCGGGGCGGGCTTGGCCGGCTCCGGCGGCGGCACGTCGAGCACGATGGCATCGCCGGAATTGACGCGATGGCTCGGATCGCGGATCGTGCGGCCGCCGACCGCGACCGCGCCGGCCTCGATCAGCGCCTTGAGCCGGCTGCGCGACAGTTCGGCGACATGCGTCGCCAGCACGCGGTCAAGCCGCACTCCGACGTCATCCGCCGCGGCAACAATCGATCTCGTCGTCATGGTGAGCGTCATGCCTAACGTCAATGTATCAGACAAATCATCCGCAAATAGCGAGCCCGCCAATGACCTGAGGGCCACTGTCGCGCGCGTGCGCTGGCTCATGATCATATCGGCGTTGACCACGGCGATTGCGATCGCAGCCGTGATCGGCGTCGTCGGCTATCGGTTCTTCAACCGCGGCAACAGCGTCGTCGACACCATCGTCAATGGCACCGTGTTCCTGCCCAAGGGCGCGCACATCGACTCCACCACGATCTCCGAAGGCCGGATCGTCGTCACCTTCGACCTTGCCGGCGCGACCGAAGTCCGCTTCTTCGATCTCAAGACACTTCAACTCGTGGGCCAGTTGCATTTCGGCGCGCAGCGGTGAGGTCCTTCCGGCCGTTGTCCTGCGCCGCCCCAACGGCTCCCGTGACGATCCCCATGACGATCCCCACGACGGCTTGCGCCGCCGCGTTATCGGGGCTATTTCGAATTGCAGCTCCCTTCGTCTAGCGGCCCAGGACGTCGCCCTCTCACGGCGAAAACAGGGGTTCGAGTCCCCTAGGGAGCGCCACTCATAAAATCAATGGATCAAGGCATACATTTGTGAAGCTAGTGAAGGCCTTTAGTGAGGCTCATCAGGTCCGAAACAATCCATCGGGGCTGATTTTTCGGAGCGGTGGTCGCGGAGAGGCAGGATTGAGCCCGGCCCGTTCCTTGATATCTGTCCCCTAACGGCGACCAAAAAGCGGACGCGGCTTGAGGTCTCAAACGTGTCAGGAACAGACATTCGGGCTACTGAAGCGCTCGCTGTCTGGCGACGGCTCGGTGGCGAGCAGCCATCTATTTGAGGAGAGTAAGCAGCCCTGCGAGCAATTGGATGGGCCGCGGCGGACAGCCCCGAATATGTAGATCGACCGGTACGACTCGACCGACGCCGCCGACGACCGCGTA
>DASZWK010000125.1:0-5523 GCA_035546235.1 Xanthobacteraceae bacterium
AAACACGACCGGCGTCGCGCGACATGACACGCTCCGATCTTTGGCAATGGGCACGGTGCTTGCTCAATGCCACGACTTATCTTGGCCTCGCCATGATCGCCGCGATCTGGGCCGGCCTGCTCTGGGACGAGCACAACAGCACGCAGAATTTCCTGTCCTTGACGCGCGAGCACGGCAAGAACCTGGCGAGCGCTTTCGAGGAAAGCGTCATCCGTTCGGTCAGCGAAGTCGATAAGACGCTGCTGCTGCTCCGCGCGCGCGATCTGCTCGATCCGGAGCATTTCGACATTCGCCGCGTCGCGGCGAATCCGCTTTATGCCAGCGATCTCGTCAGAAACGCGGCGTTGATCGACGCCAACGGCATCATGGTGAACTCGGGCAGTTCGCAAGCCGGGCAGCGCTTCGATCTGCATGACCGCGAGCACTTTCAGACATTTCTGAAAGACCCTCACGACCGGCTCTACATCGGCAGGCCGATTGTCGGCCGCGCCAGCAACACCTGGGTCGTGCCGTTCGCGCGCCCGATCATCGCCGCCGACGGCAGCTTCAAGGGTGTGATCATGCTCGGCGTCGATCCGGCGATGCTGGCCCGCTTCTACGAGATGATAGACATCGGCAAAGAGGGCCGCATTACGCTGATCGGCGAAGACGACTATGTGCGCGCCGCCAAGGGCGGCAGCCGCAATATCCTCGGTCAGAAACTCAATCCTCCGCTTTGGAGGTCACACCTCGACGGCGATTCGTTCTACGCGCAAGCCTTCGATGGCGTGCGGCGACTGATCACGTTTCATAAGGTCAAGGGTCTGCCGCTCATCGTCGGCGTTGCTTTCTCCGAGCAGGAGTTGATGGCGGGTCTGCTGCGCGATCAGGAGATCGAGGACTTCATCGCCGCCGGCATAACGATCCTGATCCTGTTCGGCATTGTGCTCAACGCCGAGCACCGCCACCGCATCCACGCCGCGCAGGCTGTCGCCAGCGCCAGCGAAGCCACGGCGCTGGAGAAATCCCGCGAACTGGAAATCACGCTGGAGCATATGGGCGAGGGATTGATGATGGTTGATGGCGACCGCAAGGTTGCGGTGATCAATCATCGGGCTATCGAATTGCTCGGGCTGCCGCCCGATTTCATCCACGGGCAACGGCCGTTTGCCGACGTGATGTCCTGCCTCTGGGCGCAGGGCGACTTCGGCCACGACGGCGAAGCCCTCGATCCGAAGGTGCGCGAATTCGTCAAGGCCGGCGGCCTTGGCGAGATCGGCCTTTACGAACGAACGCGCCCGGATGGCACGACGCTCGAGGTGTGCAGCGTGCCGCTGGCCGGCGGCGGCTTCGTCCGCACCTTCACCGACGTGACCTTGCGCAAGGACAGCGAAGCGCGGATCGCCCACATGGCGCGCCACGACGAGCTGACCGGCTTGGCGAACCGCGTGCTGTTCCGCGAGCGGATCGAGCTTGCCATTGCCCGGGCCAGGCGCACCGACGAACGCTTTGCCGTGCTGCTGCTCGACCTCGACCGCTTCAAGGGCGTCAACGACACGATGGGGCATCCGGCCGGCGATGCGCTCCTGAAAATGACGGCGCAGCGCCTGTGCCGGACGGTGCGCGAGACCGATACCGTTGCGCGTCTCGGCGGCGACGAATTCGCCATCGTGCAGACATTGATCGACAGCCGCACCGATGTGGAGCGCCTGTGCGCCCGCATTCTCGACGCCATCAAGGAGCCCTTCGAGATTGGCGGCCACGGCGTCGACATCGGCACCAGCATCGGTATCGCAGTCGCACCGGACGATGGATTGGAGGCCGAAGACCTGCTGAAGAATGCCGATATTGCGCTCTACGCAGTCAAGACCGGGGGCCGCGGCAACTGGCGGTTTTTCGCGCCCGCCATGGAGGCGCAGGCCCAGGCCCGCAGCGCCCTCGAACAGGATTTGCGCCATGCTTTACCGGCCGGCGACCTGGACGTCGTCTACCAGCCGACAATCGATCTCGACTCGAATGAGATCAGCGGCCTGGAGGCGCTGCTGCGCTGGAATCATCCGCGGCGCGGCCTGATCATGCCGGCGGAATTCATTCCGGTGGCGGAAGACACCGGCCTGATTTCGGAGATCGGCGAGTGGGTGCTCAACACTGCGTGCGCAGAGGCCGCCAAATGGCCGGCTTCGGTGCGCATCGCGGTCAATCTCTCGCCGGTGCAATTCAAGGATCACGGGCTGGTCGACACCGTGAAGACCGCGCTGGCGGCGTCCGGGCTGGCCGCTGGGCGATTGGAACTGGAAATCACCGAGACCGTCGTCTTGCAGGAGAACGAGCACAATCGCGTGACGCTGCAGGAGATGCGTGCGCTCGGCGTGACCATCGCCCTCGACGATTTCGGTATAGGTTATTCGTCGTTGAGCTATCTGCGAGCGTTTCCGTTCAGCAAGATCAAGATCGACCAGTCGTTCGTCAGAGAGCTTGGTGAGAATTCGGAGAGCGCACCGATCGTGCGCACCATTGCCGACCTCGGCCGCAGCCTCGGCGTGCCGACCATTGCCGAGGGCGTCGAAACACCGGCGCAGTTGCGGCTCGTGCGTGCGGCCGGGTGCAAGGAGGCGCAGGGCTTTCTGTTCGGCCGTCCGGTTCCGGCGGCGGACGTGCCGGCCATGATCGCCCGCCGCAAGGCCGTTACGGTGCACGCAGCATAGCCGCGTCTTGCCGCCGCGTTTTGTGATGTTTTGTGAATTGTTGCGCAGATGCGGTCGGTTGTAGGACCATGGTGTCGCGGCACCAAAGCCGCTGTTGCGCGTTTGCCGATCATGCGTCTCGCGGGAACGCTGCTGCTCGCAAGCCTGGTCCTGAATGCGCACGCGAACGCGCAGGCGCCCGTGTCTGCGCCCACTGTGGCGCCGCCTCCGGTCCCGGCGAAAAATCCGCAGCCGCAAAATCCGCAGTCGCAAAATCCGCCGGAGCCACCCAAATCCGAAACTCAAAAACCTGCTGCGGCGGCATCCAAGGACACTCCGGCGGCAAACCATCCGGCCACCGCCGACGACATCTGCCACGCGATCGAGCAGGGCGCGGCGGCAAACGGCTTGCCGGTCGAATTCTTTGCGCGTGTGATCTGGCAGGAGAGCCGTTTCAACGCGCAGGCGGTCAGCAGCAAGGGGGCGCAGGGGATCGCGCAATTCATGCCGGCGACCGCGGACGTCCGCGGCCTCGCCGATCCTTTCGATCCGGTCGCGGCGCTGCATGAGGCGGCGAGCTATCTGGGCGACTTGCGCAAACAATTCGGCAATCTCGGCCTCGCCGCGGCTGGCTACAACGCGGGGCCCGGACGCGTGAACGCCTGGCTCGACGGCAGGCGCCGCCTGCCGCGCGAGACGCGCGATTATGTCGCCATTATCACCGGCTGGACCGCGGACGAATGGGCATCGGCTTCGCCGCCGAAGGAGGCGGAGACCACGATCCCGCAGGGCGTGCCATGCACGCGGCTTGCGAACCTCGTCCTGGCAAAGCCGGATGAGGCGCACCGCATCGCCGCGCACGTGCCGCGTTGGGGCGCGCAGCTCACCGCTAATCTGTCGGAGAGCGGCGCCTGGGCGACCTACCGGATGTTGCAAAAGCGCTATGCGGCGCAGATCGGCGACCGCGAACCCATGGTGCTGCGCGGCCGGCTGCCCGGCATGGGCAACGCCGCGCGCTACATGATCCGCGTCGCCGATGACGACCGGTCATATCTGGAAAAATTCTGCCGAAAACTCGTCGCCGCCGGCGGTGCCTGTGTGGTGCTGCGCAATGAACGGGCGGCGGCGGTGAATTGAGACGTCATTCCGGGCTCCTCGCTTCGCTCGGCCCCGGAATGACGTTCGTCACACGACCCCCCGCGTCAGCTCCTTCTGCTCGCCATAGAGCCATGCCATCCCGTCCATCGCGTCTTCCGCGCTGCGCGATGACAGCATCATGTTGCGCAGCTCCTTGGCGACGCCCGCGGCGTGATAGAATTCGCCATAGACGCGCGCCATGATCTGCACGCGGCCAGTGCGCAGATAGCGCGCCTGCTGGTAAGCGAGGAACGCCGCCGCGTAGTCGCCACCGGCCGCCACGACACGGTCGGCGAGGCACACAGCGTCTTCGATCGACATGCCGGCGCCCTGCGCCAGGTATTGCAGCATCGGATGCGCGGCGTCGCCCAGAAGCGTGATGCGGCCTTTGCTCCAATCCTTGATCGGCGGCCGGTCGCACAGCACCCACATGCGCCAGCTTTCGATCTTGTTGAGCAGCGTGCGCACCGGTTCGCAGGTCTTGGCGAACCGCTCGTGCAGTTCAGCGGGGTCGCCATAGCTGTCCCAGCCTTCCTCGTAACGGTTGGAATGAAACACCGCGACCAGGTTGAACAATTCGCCGGTGCGCAGCGGATAATGCACGAGGTGCACCTTCTCGCCGGCCCACAGCACCATGTCGCGCCAGCGCCATTGTTCCGGCATTTCCGATGTCGGCAGCACCGCGCGGTAGGTGATATGGCCGGCGACGTTCGGCTTGCCGTCGCCGACCACCATCTGGCGGATCGTCGACCACAGCCCGTCCGCGCCGATCAGCGCCGCGCCGCCATAGTCCTTTCCGCTCTCGGTGCGGGCAACGATGCCGTTCGCGGTCTCGTCGACCGTGACGATCTTCTGGGCGGCATCGAGGCGGATGAGCGCGGATTTCTGACAGGCCGCGAGCAGCACTTTGTGCAGGTCGGCGCGATGAATGAGCGCGTAGGGGTAGGTGAATTTTTTGCGGAAGGCATCGCCGAGCGGAATGCGCGTGACTTCCTCGCCGGTGACCGAATCCAGCATGATGAGATTGTTGGGAAACACCGCGAGCGCGTTGATCGCGGCGGTCAGCCCGAGCACCTCGAACATGCGGAACACATTGGGTCCGAGCTGAATGCCGGCGCCGATCTCCTTGAACTCCGGCGCCTGCTCGACGACCTGCGAGGGGATGCCCTTGCGCTCCAGCGCCAGCGCCGCGCTCAGGCCGCCGATGCCGCCGCCGACGATGATGACGGGCTGGTCTTTCCAATGGGGCATTTTGGGGTGTCTCCTCGTAAGGTATCTACATCACTCCCCGCTGCGCGGGGAGTGGGCGCAAAAGCAGCGAGGACGACAGCATGGCCAGCGGCATGATCGACGTACATTTCCACCTGATCCCGCAATTCTACAGCGATGCGGTGTATGAGGCGGGCAGGGGGCCGGCGATCGGCCGCTATCCGGACTGGTCGGAAGAACTCGCGCTCGCTCTGATGGACCGGCACGGCATCGCGCTCGCCATCACCTCGATCGCGCAGCCTGGCGTCGCCTTCATGCCGGAGGCGCAGGCCGCCGCGTTCGCGCGGCGCTGCAACGACTATGCGGCCGCGCTGATCGCCAAGCATCCGAAGCGGTTCGGCTGTTTCGGGCTGCTGCCAATGCACGACATCGATACGGCGATCGCGGAAGCGCGCTATTGCCTCGAGACGCTGCGTTTCGACGGCATCTCACTGTTCGCAAGCTATGGCGATAA
>DASZWK010000126.1:0-27206 GCA_035546235.1 Xanthobacteraceae bacterium
AAGATGAATTAGCTGTTGCGCCGGACGGGCGCACGGCGCTTTCCGCTTCCGGCAAAACTATCCGGTTCTGGGATTTGACCTGATTGGCTTCGGGCAACGCCACCCTCTCCCGCTTGCGAGAGAGGGCATAACAAGAAGCACTCTGGAAAGAGGCCCGCTCACATATCCTTCCTTGGATCGTAGGCCTTATCGGCTTTCCACTTCTTCATTAGCGCGTCGAGATCGGCGTCGCTTTGCTCCGGCAACACGATGCGCACCGTGGCGAGCAGGTCGCCCTTGCCGGACTTGGCCGGAAAGCCCTTGCCGCGCAGCCGGAAGGTGCGGCCGCTGTTGGTCCAGGCCGGGATCGTCAGCTCGACATGACCGTCGAGGGTGGGCACACGCACCTTGCCGCCGAGCGCCGCCTCATAGAGCGCGATCGGCAGGTCGAGTTTAAGGTCGGCGCCATCGAGCACAAACAGATGATGCGGCGCGACCGTGACGGTGATCATCACGTCGCCCGAGCCGCCCTGGCCGGGCATACCCTGGCCGCGTACGCGCACGTTCTGGCCGGTGGTGATGCCAGCGGGGATTTTTACGTCGATGTCCTTGCCGGTCGGCAGCCGCAGCCGCCGCGTCACGCCCTTGGCGGCTTCGGGCAGCGTGATCGTCGCCTCGGCATGGACGTCGGCGCCGGTGCCGAAATCCTCGGCTTCGAAATGCGACGCGCGTGGGCCTCCGCCGCCGGCGCCGCCAAAGGCCTGGCGCAGGATATCCTCGAAGCCGGCGCCAGCTCTGGCGCCTGCACCCTTGCCGCGCCGCGTGCGGGTGAAGCCCTCGGGACCGAAATTGAAGGTCTCAAAATGTGCGTCGCCGCCGCCGAAGCCTGCGCCCGGCTGTGGGCCGGCGCCGGCGCCGAAGCCTTCAAAACCCTGAAATTTCGGCTTGCCCTCCGCGTCGATCTCGCCGCGGTCGAAGGCCTTGCGCTTGTCGGCATCGCCGACAATCTCGTGCGCGGCGTTCAGCTCGGAAAAGCGCGTTGCCGCCTTCGGATCGTTCTTGTTGGCGTCCGGGTGCAGCTTCTTGGCGAGCCGCCGGTAGGCGCTCTTGATTTCGGCTGCACTCGCTTTGCGATCGACGCCCAAGACGTCATAGGGATCGCGCATCCCTGCGGACTCCAGATTCGTGCTTCGGGCCGGCCCCGCCGCCCACTTGAACCATATTAAGCATCATTATGTGGGCGTAACGGGGCCGAGTCGCAATGTGCCGCGCCAACCGCAGGCGCCATCTCCAGCCGGCCCTCAGCCCGCGCTGATCGGCTTGAGGTTCTTGACCTGCCATTCGCCGCGGCCAGTGCGGCAGGCCGAGCCCTGCAGCCACGCCTGGGCGCCGGCGTTAACGTAGCTCGCGAGAAAATTGCGGCAGGACTGGCCGCCTTCGCTGTAAGCGGCTGCGAGCGGGGTGATGTTGCCGCCGACGCCGGTCTGCGGATTGCGCCAGGGCACGCTGTTGCCCTTGCCGCCGTGTTCCAGCGCGTCGGCCGCGGCGGCCCGCGCATAGGCGAGATCGGCTTCGGAAACCTTCGTCGCAGCCGCGTCGGACTTCACCGCCGGGCGGTTGATTGAGCCACTGACGTCGGCCCGGGCGTCCGGCTTTGAAAGCATCGATTCGAGCTGATAGGAGCAGCCGCCCGAGGCGAGCGCGCCAAATAGCGCAACCGCCAGCGCGAACCGATGCGGCCCGCATAGGCGGTACGTCACCGTTCCATTATATGAAGATCGGCGAACAGCCCGCCAATTGGCCCACACGCCCAACGCGAGACCCCAAACCCAATGACTGACGCGGACCCCATTGAGCACCCAAGCCGGTTAACGGGCGGTGACTTTACCGAAGCCGCCGAGCCGGTCCGGCTGTTTGCGGAGTGGTTCGCGGAAGCGCGGCGCGCCGAGCCGGTCAATCCGGACGCCATGGCTCTCGCGACCGTCGACGCCGGCGGTCTGCCCAATGTGCGCATGGTGCTGCTCAAGGGCTTCGATGAGCGCGGCTTCGTGTTCTACACCAACCTCGGCAGCGTGAAGGCGCACGAGCTTGAGGGCTCACCGAAGGCGGCGCTCACGTTTTACTGGAAGACTTTGCGGCGCCAGGTACGCGCGCGCGGCACGGTGGAACCCGTGTCGGCCCAAGAGGCCGACGCCTATTTTGCCAGCCGCTCGCGCATGGCGCAGATCGGCGCCTGGGCGTCGAAGCAGTCGACGGCGCTGGAGAGCCGCATGGCCTTCGAGAAGGCAATCGCCCGCTACGCCGCCAAATTCGGCATCGGCACGGTACCGCGCCCGGATTTCTGGTCGGGCTACCGCGTGGCGCCGGTCGAAATCGAGTTCTGGCAGGAGCGGCTCTACCGGCTGCATGACCGGATCGCCTTCCGGCGCTCTGGTTCGGCCGCGCCGTGGACCAAAACGCGGCTTTATCCGTGACACGCGTCTTGCTTCGCTTCGCGCGCAATGACGGGTAGAATAGGACCATGCCCAATACCAACCAGCCACGCCGCACACTCCTGCTCACCGGAGCCAGCCGTGGCATCGGCCACGCCACAGTGAAGCGATTTTCCGCCGCCGGCTGGCGCGTCATCACCTGCTCGCGGCATCCGTTCCCGGAAAACTGCCCCTGGGAGGCGGGACCGGAGGATCACATCCAGGTCGATCTGTCCGATCCCGAGAACACCGAGCAGGCGATTGCCGAGACCAAGGGCCGCCTGCACGGCGAACTGCACGCGCTGGTCAACAATGCGGCAATCTCGCCCAAGGCGCCCGGCGGCAAGCGGCTCGGCTCGATCGAGACGTCGCGCGAGGACTGGCATCACATATTTCAGGTGAATTTCTTCGCTCCGATCATGCTGGCGCGGGGACTGCTCAACGAGCTGAGCGCCGCCAAGGGCTCGGTCGTCAACGTCACCTCGATCGCGGGTTCGCGCGTGCATCCGTTCGCCGGGACTGCGTATTCGACGTCGAAGGCGGCGCTCGCCGCGCTCACGCGCGAGATGGCGGCCGACTTCGGCGCACTCGGAGTGCGCGTCAACGCCATCGCGCCGGGCGAGATCGATACCGCGATGCTGTCGCCGGGCACGGAGAAGATCGTCGAAAATATCCCGATGCACCGGCTCGGCACGCCCGACGAGGTGGCGAAGATCATCTACGTGCTCTGCACTGACACGTCGTCCTACGTGAACGGCGCCGAGATCCACATCAACGGCGGCCAGCACGTGTGAGTTTCGGCAAGGGAGATTGCGATGATCCGCAAAGCAAAAGCTGTCTGGCGCGGCACCGGCCGCGGCGGCAATGGCGAGCTGTCGAGCGATTCCGGCGTGCTCGCTAACACGCCCTATTCGTTCCGCACCCGGTTCGAGAATGAGAAGGGCACCAATCCCGAAGAGCTGATCGCGGCGGCGCATGCCGGCTGCTTCACCATGGCGCTGGCGTTCGGGCTGCAGGCGGCGGGCTTCACGGCGGACGAACTTGCGACCGAAGCCGCGGTCACGCTGGAGCCGGAAGGGCAGGGGTTCCGCATCAGCCGCTCGGCGCTGACGTTGCGCGCCAAAGTGCCGAACCTCGATGCAGTGAAGTTCGCCGAGTTGGCGGGCGCTGCCGAAAAGAACTGCCCGGTGTCCAAGGTGCTCAAGGCCGAGATCACGCTCGACGCCAAGCTCGTCTGATTACGCGCAACGGAAGCCCGCAATGCTCGAACTCTATCACAACAACATTTCGGTCTGCGCGCAGAAGGTCCGCATCGTTCTTGCCGAGAAGAACCTGGCGTGGACCGAGCACCATCTGAGTCTCGCCCGCGGCGAGCAGCTCACGCCTGAATTCAAGGCGCTCAACCCGCGCGGCGTCGTACCGGTGCTGGTGCATGACGGTAACGTCATCGTCGAGTCGAGCGTGATCTGCGCGTATCTGGATGATGTATTTCCCGATCCACCGCTGACGCCCAAGGATCCCGTGCAGCGGGCGACGATGCGGCTGTGGTGCAAGCTGCCGGACGATATCCTGCACACCGCCTGCGCCACCATCAGCTTCGCCATCTCGTTCGGCCAGCAGCTCAAGAAACAGGCCGGTACCGGGCTTGAGGAACGGCTGATGAAGATGCCCGATCCGGCGCGGCGCGATCGGCAGCGCGCGCTGATCGAAAAGGGCATCGAGACGCCGTTCTTCCGCGACCACATCAAGGTGTTCGAGAAGACCGCGGCCGAGATGGAGGCCCAGCTCGCGAAAACCCGATGGCTCGCGTCCGACGCTTACAGCCTGGCGGATGCCGAAATCACGCCCTACATCGAGCGCGCCGATCGGCTCGGGCTTGCCGGACTGTGGGAGTCCCGGCCGCGGCTCGCCGACTGGTTCGCGCGCATCAAGGCGCGCCCAAGCTACAAGGCGATTTCCGACTACCCGCCGTCCGACTACGATGACACCGGCCGCGACGGGCTGAAACATTGGCCGCGGATCAGAGAACTGATAGCGGCGTGAGCGCCTCGCGCACCTTTCACACCTCGCCCTTCGATGCGCGCTTCGCTCGCACCTCAGGATGAGGAAACAGATTAAACAACCCGGCTGTCGAGAATACGGTCGCTCGCAGCGATACGCGTTGAGGCATTCGCGGCGAGTTCGACCCGCGCCGCCGCGAGGTCGGCCGCTGTGCGTACCGATTGTTCCTCCAGCATCCATTGATAGGAGAACGCGTAGACGAAGGCGCAACGCGCGTAACGTGTTTGCGAATAGCGCATGAGCCGCGCTTCAAGCGGCGCATCGTCCGCCAGCACTTCGCGCGCCAGCACGTAACCGTCTTCCGCCGCCATCGCGGCGCCTTGCGTCAGATGCGGCGGGAAGGTGTGCGCGGCATCGCCGCCGAGGACAACACGGCCGCGAAACCACGGCCAAGGCAGGAGCAGCGGCTCGATCGGGCTCTAAACAATGTCGGATTGCGGATCGAGCGCAGCGGCAATCTCGGTCACATAGCTGCCGTAGCCGGCAAGCCGCTGCCGGAACAACGTGGCATAGTCTTCGCGGGCGAACACGGCGTCTGACGCTTCCGGGCGGATGTGAAACACGTACATCAGGTCGTCGGCGAGCGGCATGGCGCCGGTCTTGCTGCCGACGCCTTGCAGAAATTCCATGCCGCGCACGTAGGGGCGCCGCGGCACCTGGACGCGCCAACCGCCGTATCCGGACGGCCGCGGCACAAACGCGCTCCCGAACAGATGCGCGCGTGTCGCCGAACGGATGCCGTCGAAGCCGGCGACGAGATCGAACGTCTCGGTCCGGCCGTCTGAGAATTTGACCGATGCGCCACCATCGCGGTCATCGACCGCACTGACGGTCACGCCGGTGCGCACCGTGGCGCCGGCCCGTGTCGCGGCAGCGAGCAAAATCTCATGCAGCCGCAGCCGCGACAGCGCGCACACCGCCGGTACTTTATCGTCCCCCATCAGAAACTTGTGCTCGACGATCGGCGCGCGGTGAGGATCGAATATCCACATGCGGTCGTAGGCGAAGCCGCTCGCCAGTATCTCCGGCAAGACACCGAGCGCCTCGTAGACGCGAAGCGCATTGGCCGGCTGGCCGAGGCCGACGCCCGGCACGTCAAAGGCCGGCCGGCGCTCGATCAGCAAAACCTCGACGCCGCGCCGCGCGAACGCAGTCGCCGCGGTCAGGCCGCCCACGCCGCCGCCCACCACCAGCACGCGCCGAATATCGCTCATTGCCGCAAAACCCTGATCCAATGCGCCGGACGATGGCGTGGAATGGCGGCGGCGGCAATCGGTGGGCCGAGGCCCCGTCGGGGTCTCGCTCGGCCGGAGCCAAATGCCGCTGGGGCGCGCGCCGCGCGCCTTAACATAGGTTAAGGCGGTGGCTGGCACCGCAGCTAACCTCCGGCTCCACGGCAAAAGGTTCGTGCAGCGGCTCGATCCCGCGGGCCGCTCGAATCTCACCCTGATCGAATTTTTATCCGGGGTCGGCCGCCAAAAACCTCTGGAGGAAAAAATGAAAACGTTCCGTTCGGCTGGCGCGACCAGTCCAACCCTTGTTAGCGCGAACATCACCAGACGCCGGCTGGTGCAGGCCGGCAGCGCGCTTGGCGCGGCCGCGCTCGCCTCGCCGCCGCTCCTGAGCTACGCGCAGGGCGAGACGCCGATCAAGATCGGCATGCACGATCCGTTCACCGGCACCTATGCGGCCGAAGGCGAAAGCGAGAAGCGCGGCGCCCTGATGGCACTCGCCGAGGTCAATGCCAAGGGTGGACTGCTCGGCCGCAAGGTTACGCTAATTACGGAAGACGACGCCGCCAATGCCGGTCTCGCCGCGCAAAAGGCGCACAAGCTGATCGAGCAGGACAAGGTCAGCCTGCTCATGGGCGCGGTGTCGTCGGCAACCGCCTTGTCGGTCAACCAGGTCGCGCACGAGAAGGGCATGCTCTACATGGTGACGGGCGGTCACACTGACCCGGTCACCGGCACACAATGCCACTGGACCACGTTCCGCATCTGCACCACGACCTACATGCTGGCCGCGGGCCTTGCCGGCACGCTGTATAAAAAATTCGGCGGCAAGTGGTATTTCATCACGCCGGATTACGCTTTCGGCCATACGTTGCAGGAATCCTACGCCAAGCTGCTTAAAGGCATGGGCGGCACCGTGCTCGGCAATTCGCTGTCTCCGCTTGGCACCACCGACTTCTCGTCCTACCTGATCAAGGCGCAGCAAGCGAAGCCGGACGTTCTCATTCTTTTAGTTGACGGCCAGGACCTGGTGAACTGCATGAAGCAGGCCGCACAATTCGGTCTGATGAAGAAATTCCCGATCGGCGGCGGATTAAGCGAGCTTGAAGTGTTGCGGGCGCTGCCAAAGGACGCAAAGACGGGCTGGTGGACGCTGGAATGGTGGTGGGATCAGCCGAACACGCCGCACGTCAAGGAATGGGTCGCGGCCTACAAGAAGGCCTACACCGACGGAACTTGGCCGAGTGCGCGCACCTGGTTCGGCTATGCCGGTCTGCACGCACTGGCCTTGGGCGCCACTCAGGCGAAGTCAACTGATGCGGTTAAGGTCGCCAAGGCGCTGGAAGGTCTCGAACTGCCGCCCGAGATCAAGCTGCAGCCCAACAAGGTCTATTTCCGGCCAGGCGATCATCAGCTGATGTCCAGCGAGTTCCCCGGCGAAATCCTGCAGGACGGCACCTACCCGAATCTTTTCAAGGTCGCCGATATCGTCGCCGGCGACAAAATCGCACTGTCGGTCCAGGATACCGGCTGCAAGCTCGACTATCCGTCCTGATCGGCCGACTGCGCCTGCCGCAATCAAATACCGCGCCGCTCTTGTCGAAGGGCGGCGCGGCGTGGTTATGACGTAACGCTTTACCGGGTGGATCGGCCAGCGATGGAGCTTCTGCTTTTCAACGCCTTCAACGGCCTGATTCAGGGCGTATTTTATGCGCTCATGGCCCTCGGCCTGGCGCTGATCCTCAGCTTGAACTCCGTGATCAACATGGCGCATGGCGGCTTCCTCGTGATTGGCGCCTACCTCGCCTATACGCTCGATCCTTATCTCGGCTTCTGGGGCGCGCTGGTCGCCGGGCCGCTGCTTGCCGCCGTCATCGGCCTGATCGTCGAGCGGGTTCTGATCCGGCCGATCTACAAGCGTCCCGATCCCCTCTACAGCCTGCTCCTGACCTTCGGCTTGGCGCTGATCATCGAGGACATGGTGCGCACGATCTGGGGGCCGCAGGGGCTGCCGCTCGAAGTCCCCGATATCATCAATTCCCCGGTCAGCACAGAATATTTCTTCGTCACCGGCTACCGGCTGTTCGTCATTGGCATCACCGCGGCGGCGGCGATCGGACTTTATCTGTTGCTGCGCTACACCTTGCTCGGCATCCGCATCCGCGCCGGCACCAAGGATCTGGAAACGACGTCGGCGCTCGGAGTCAATATCTACAAGCTGCGCGCTCTCAATTTCGGCTTCGGCTGCATGTTCGCTGGTCTTGCCGGCGTGCTCGCGTCCGGCGTTCTCGGCCTCACGCCGCCGATGGGCGACAGCCTTATCATGCCGAGTTTCGTCGCCATCATCGTCGGCGGTGTCGGCAGCCTGTTCGGCGCGGTGCTGGGCGGCCTCATCATCGGTCTCGCGGCGGGCATCACCACGACCTACTACCCCGCGGCCAGCGAGGCGATCATTTATCTGATCATGCTGATCGTCCTGGTGGTGCGGCCGCGCGGTTTGTTCGGCGAGGAAGGGCTGTTCGAATGAAGCGCCCCGCAGCGATTGCCGCGATGTGGCTCGTGCTGATCGCGCTGCCGTGGTGGCTGCCGCAGATCGGCGGCTATACCGCGCTCGGCTCCAAGGTGCTGATTTACGCCATCGCCACGATGGGTCTGAACATCCTGCTCGGCTTCACCGGAGGGCTGTCGTTTGGGCAGGCGGCCTATTTTGGGCTCGGCGCCTATGGCGCCGGCATGACATTGAAGTACCTCGCTCCGAGCACGCCGCTCGCTATCTTGATCGGAACGCTCGCCGGCGGTTTGGCGGCGACCATCCTCGGCCCGCTGGTCATGCGGCGGCGCGGCATCTATTTCGCGATGATCACCATCGCCATCGGCCAGCTGTTCTATTTCATCATGGTGCGCTGGAACAACGTCACCGGCGGCGAGGACGGACTTGCCGGATTCAGCCGCCAGGATATCCATCTCGGCGGCGTGGTTGTCCGGCTTACGGAGGTAAATTTCTATTACCTCGTGCTCATCTGCTTCAGCGTCGCCGTAGCGGCGATGTGGGTTTTGCTGCAATCGCCACTCGGACACACCTGGGTCGCGATCCGCGAGAACCGGCGTCGCATGGAATTCCTCGGCGTGCGGGTTGAGCGCTACGTATGGGCGGCATTCGCGGTTGCCGGCTTCATTACCGCGCTCGCCGGTACGTTGAATGCGCTGCTGTTCAATTTCACATCGCCGCAGGATCTGCACTGGATCCTGTCGGGCGATTTCGTCATCATGATCGTGCTCGGCGGCATGCGCAGCTTCTGGGGGCCGCTGCTCGGCGTCATTATCTTCGTGGTTGCACAGGACTATCTGTCGAGCCTCACCGACAACTGGATGAGCCTGATCGGCCTGATGTTCGTGCTGATCGTGCTGCTGTTTCCCAGAGGACTGCTTGGCGCGTTGCCGCGCGGCGGAAAATTGGCGTGAAACCGATGACGGCCAGCATGCCAGCCGCCGCGCGCGGCTCGGAACCGAGCGGTGCGGAGCCGCCGGGCGCCCGCTCCGGTGCGGCCGAGTTGCTGCGGCTCGACAACGTATCGCGCTATTTCGGCAGCTTGAAAGCCGTGCAGGATGTTTCATTCGCCATGAACCAGGGCGAGCTGCGCGCGGTGATCGGCCCGAACGGCGCCGGCAAGACGACGTTCTTCAATCTGATCAGCGGGCTGTTGCCGCCGACCTCCGGCCAAGTCTGGTTCGCCGGAGACGATATCACGCGTTGGCCGGTGGTGCGGCGGGTCGCCTGCGGCATCGTCCGGACGTTTCAGATCACCGAAATCTTTCCGGACCTGAACGTGTTCGAAAACATCCGCATCGGCGTCGAAACGGCCGCGGGGGTGAACGGCTGGCCGTTCGTCTCCGCCGCGCGCCGCCGCGCGCTTGACGGGCGCACCGATGAGATCATCGAGATGCTCGATCTGGCCGGTAAGGCCGGTCATCTGGTCGGCGAGCTGGCGCACGGCGATCAGCGCGTGGTGGAAGTCGGGATGGCTCTCGCGCTGCGGCCGCGCCTCTTGCTGCTCGACGAGCCTACCGCCGGCATGGGCGATGCCGAAACCGAACACATGGTGGAGCTGGTGCGGCGCCTGCACGCCACGCAGGGCATGAGCATCCTGTTCATCGAGCACGATATGGACATCGTGTTCGATATTGCGCAACGCATTACCGTGCTCGATCAGGGCCGCGTGCTGGCCGAAGGCACGGCCGACGAAATTTCCGCCGATGCGAAAGTCCGTGCCGCCTATTTGGGAGAAGCCGAGTGACGGCCGTTCTGCGCGCCAGCGAGGTTCATACCTTCTACGGCAAGAGTCACATCCTGCACGGGGTTTCGCTCGAAGTCGGCGAGGGCGAAATCGTCGCGCTGCTGGGCCGCAACGGCGCGGGCAAGACCACGACGGTGCGCAGCCTGATCGGGCTCACGCCGCCGCGCGCGGGCGGCATCGAAATCTTCGGCCATGACACGACGCGCTGGCCGGCGCACCGTATCGCCGGCCTCGGCGTCGGTTACGTGCCGGAGGGCCGCAAGATTTTTGGCAGCCTTACCGTGCTGGAGAACCTGAAGGTGCCGCAGACGCGGCCTGGCCCGTGGACGCTCGAGCGCGTATTCACGTTGTTTCCACGTCTCAACGAACGCAAATCGCAGCTTGGCCGGCAATTATCCGGCGGCGAACAGGAGATGCTTTCGATTGCCCGGCCGCTTCTGCTTAACCCGCGCATCATGCTGTTGGACGAACCGTCGCAAGGGCTGGCACCGCTGATCGTGAAGGAAGTCATGCAGGTGGTGCGGCGGATGCGCGAAGACGGCCTTTCGGTGCTGCTGATCGAGCAGAACGTTCCGCTGTCGCTTGCGATTGCCGATCGCGTCTATGTTATCGACGACGGTAAGGTGGTGCATTCGGGGCCCGCCGCCGACCTCGCCAAGGACAGGGAACTGGTTGAAAAGCTCGCCGGCGCCAAGCGCAAGGGGACGCCGCCGCCTACGCCGCGGGGCGGCGCGGCTCACGCATAGAGAAAATCCAAAACCGCGGTCTCGGCTAGCACGGCTTCGGGAATCGAGTGGCGCGCCGACCGGGCGCGTTCTTCGGCGCTCTGCGTCGCCTGCAGATAGGCGCCGAGATGGCGCGCGCGCTCGATGATCTTGTTGCCTTCTGGCAGGCGCTCGGCCTCGAAGCGGCGCAGGCCGGCCGCCACGTCGTCGCCGTCGAGCGCTGCCGCCAGCGCTGCGGCATCGTCGGCCGCCTTGGAGACGCCGGCGGCGACGTGCGGCCGTGCCACGAAGGCGGCGTCGCCTACGATGGCCGCGCGGCCGAAGGCAAGCTGCGGGCTCGCCAGATCGTAGATCGGCTGCAGGATCGGTTCGTCGATCAGCCGTACGATGGCGCGAAACTGTGGCGGCAACAGCCGCTCGGCCGCCGCGCGCATGGCGGCGACCGCTTCGCGGCGAATGAGCGGCGGCGGGATCGAGATCGAATGCGTGACGCCTGCGTCGTCGGTGAGGAGCCACGGCAGTTCGCGCGTTTCATCAGCCGGCCGATACCAGACGACATTGCAGCGGCGGTGGCCTTCCCGCAGATCGCCGTTCGGGCCGGCCACCGGATAGAACAGGCATTGCTCGCCGGGCGGCAGGGTGAATGTCATCGCTTCGAACAGCTCGCGATGGATCGCGGGCGGAATGGCGCTCTCGGGCAACAGTGCGCGCCACGCGCAATAGCCGGCGTAGAGCGGGACAGCGTCCGGCAGGCACTGGCCGCGCACCGTCGAGCGCAGGCCGTCGGCGCCGATCAGTACGTCGGCTTCGGCGCTCGAGCCGTCGGCAAACCGCGCGATGACGCTCGCCCCGGCTTGTTCGAAGCGCGCGAGCCCGCGGCCACGATGATAGTGCGCCGCCGGGAAGGCGTCGCGCAGCACCCGGTAGACGCGTTCCCAGGCGGTCAGGACTTGCGGGCATTGCGTGGTCAGTACGGTGCGGCCCTCGATGTCGAGGAGTTTCCGGGTGCGTGCCGGTACGCCGAGATCGCGGGTGTCGAGCCCGAGCGCGGCGAGCCGCGCGATCAGTTCGGCCTGCGCCACGATGCCGGCACCGCGGCCGTCGAGTTCGCTCTCGACGCGCTCGTAAACGTCGACGGTAAAGCCGCGCCGCCGCAGCATGATGGCGGCCAGAAGCCCGCTCATCGAGCCGCCGATCACCAGCGCGCGCCGTTGCCTTGTCATTCCGCGGGAATCCAGCCCTTCTCCATAACCTATTTCAAAATTCGTGGCGGTTTTCTATATTCTGCCTGGAATCCCAGGAGGTAGGCCATGGCCCTGACGATGCTCGATAAATCCACCGACCGCGCCGATAAGGCGGATTGGCTGCCCGCGATTGCCGCCGAATTCGACCACGAGGAGCAGAACCACAATGGCTGCGTCGGCTCGACGCTGTTGTCCGAGGACGAACGCGTGCGGGTCTGGATCATCCGGCTCGCCCCCGGAGAGCGCATCGGCTTTCACCGCCACGTGCTCGACTATTTTTGGACTTCGGTGTCGGGCGGCAAGGGCCGCCAGCACCTGATGGACGGCACCACTGTTGAATTCACCTACAAGCCCGGCGAGACCCGCCACGAGACTTACGGGAAGGGCGAATACAAGGTGCACGATCTGGAAAACCTCGGCGACAAGGAAATGGTCTTCATGACCATCGAGTTCCTTGCCAGCGCCAATAAGCCGCTCGCCATCCCGTCGCACGTGCGCGCCGCGGCATAAAGCGATTCGCCCTGGAATTTCAGCGCTCGAATCGCCCGACGATCTCGACGTGTTCCGAATAGCGGAATTGATCCACCGGCGTGACCTCGACCAGGCGATAGCCGCCGCGCACGAGTTCGGCGGCGTCGCGCGCGAATGTCCCGGCGTTGCAGGACACCGCGACAATGAGCGGCACGCGGCTCGCCGCGAGCGCGCGCGCCTGCGTGAATGCGCCCTGGCGCGGCGGATCGAACACCACGGCGTCGAGTTTTTTTAATTCGCCTGCGGCGAGCGGGTCCTTGAACAGATCGCGCGTTGCGGTCTCGATCGGTTTCAAGCCGGTAGCCATCGCGGCAGCCCGCTTGAGCGCCGCCACAGCGGCCTCGTCGTCGTCAATCGCGACCACACGGGCGTGCGCGGCGAGCCGCAGCGCGAACGGGCCGATGCCGCAGAACAGGTCGGCGACGTACTTGGCATCCGCGCAGGCTGCGAGCACGAGCCGCGCCAGCACGGCCTCGCCCTCGGCCGTCGACTGGAGAAATGCCGCGGGCGGCAGCGTTACGGTCGCCGCACCGATGCGCAGCGTCGGCGCGCGGAGCTGCGAGATGAGCTCACCGTGACGCGTCAACCGCGCCAGATTGTGCGATGCTGCGATGCGGGTGAGCGCCGCCATCAGCGACGGCTTGAGTGGCCCGGAGCCCCGCACATCGATGTCGAGGCCCGCGTCCGTTGCGGTGACCGCGATATCGAGCGGCTTCTTCGCGGGCGACAGCGCCTCGGCGATGGCCCACGCGGCGGCGATCGCGCCGTCAAGACTCTTCGCCAGCACTGGACAATGGTCGATGGAAATAATGCGGTGCGCGCGCGCGGCGGAAAATCCGACTTCGAGCACCTCGTGCGCGCCGCCGCGCGCATGAAATACCGCGCGACGGCGGCCATCGCCGTGCGCGTCGATGAGGTCGCCGACCGGCGCATCGAGGCCGGCCTGCCGCAGCGCCTCGATCACGAGACCGCGTTTCCAGGCGCGGTAGGGCGCGCTCTGCCAGTGTTGCAGAGCGCAGCCGCCGCAGATGCCGAAATGCGGACAGATCGGCGCGACGCGCTCCGCGCTCGGCTCTTCGACGCTCAGCAATTGCCGCCGGTCCGGATGGCCGGGCCACCCATCGGCTTCGACGGTTTCGCCCGGCAGCGTGCCGGGCACGTAGATCGGCCCTTCGGAGCCGTCGACGATGCCGTCGCCGCGGTGTCCAAGCCGCGCGATCACGAGCCGTTCAACCACGCTCCGCCTCGATGAGAAACTCGCGATTGCCGTCGCCGCCCGCGACGGGCGAGGGGATGACGCCGCCCACGCGCCAGCCGCGTGCGGCGATGAATTTTTCGATGTCGGCACAGACCGCGGCGTGAATTTCGGGATCGCGCACGATTCCCTTCTTGACCGCGCTGCGCCCCGCTTCGAATTGCGGCTTGATCAGCGCGACCAAGGTTGCGCGCGGTTCGAGAAGCGTTTCCACGGCCGGCAGCACGAGCTTGAGCGAGATGAAACTCGCATCGATGGTGGCGAAATCCGGCCGCTCCGCGAGCTGCGCGGCATCGAGCGTGCGAATGTCGGTGTGCTCGATCGAAATGATTTTTTCGTTGACGCGAAGCCGCGCGTGAAGCTGGCCGCGGCCGACATCGACCGCATAGACGCGCCGTGCGCCACGTTCGATCAGGACTTCCGTGAAGCCGCCGGTCGAGGCGCCGACATCGAGGCAGGCCCGGTCTTCCACATTTAAACCGAACCGGTCCAGCGCCGCCGCAAGCTTGACGCCGCCGCGCGACACATAGGGATGTTCCGGCGCGGCCTCGATGGCCGCCTCCTCGGAAATCTCGTCCGATGGCTTGCACAGCGTTACGCCGTCGGCGCGCACCAAGCCGGCGGCAATCGCGGCTTGCGCGCGGGCGCGGCTTTCAAACACGCCGCGCGCCACCAGCAGCCGATCGGCGCGTTGTTTGGTCATAGCTCATCGCACGCGCGTCATGGCCGGGCTCGTCCCGGCCATCCACGTCTTTGGACTCACGGAACCCTAAAGACGTGGATGCCCGGCACAAGGCCGGGCATGACGCGTCCAAATAACAATTGGCAACCTTACGACCGCACGAGCTTTACCGTCTCGCCGCGCATGTTCTGACCGAGCGCTTCGAACGCCTTGGTTACGATGCCCTTGGCGTCGAGACCCGCCTTGGCATACATGGCGTTCGGCGAGTCCTGGTCGATGAAGATGTCGGGCAGCACCATCGAACGGACCTTCAGGCCGCGGTCGAGCGCGCCGTGCTCGGCCAGCGCCTGCAGCACGAAGGAACCGAAACCGCCGATCGAGCCTTCTTCGATGGTGAGCAGCACTTCGTGCTCACGCGCGAGCCGCAGCAACAGATCGACATCGAGCGGCTTGGCGAAGCGGGCATCGGCTACTGTGGTCGACAGACCGTACGTCGCAAGCTCATCGGCAGCGTTGAGACATTCGCCGAGGCGAGCGCCGTAGGAGAACAGCGCAATTTTGGTGCCCTCGCGCACGATGCGGCCCTTGCCGATCTCGAGCGCCTTGCCTTCCTCAGGCATCGGCACGCCGCGGCCTTCGCCGCGCGGGTAGCGCAGCGCCGATGGCCGGTCGTCGATCGCAACCGCGGTCGCGACCATGTGGGCGAGCTCGGCTTCGTCGGACGGCGCCATCAGTATGAAACCCGGCAGGCAGCCGAGATAGGCGATGTCGAACGAGCCTGCGTGCGTCGGTCCGTCGGCGCCGACGAGGCCGGCTCGATCCATGGCGAAGCGCACCGGCAGCCGCTGAATGGCGACGTCGTGTACGATCTGGTCGTAGGCGCGCTGCAGGAAGGTCGAGTAGATCGTAGCGAACGGCTTGAAGCCCTCGGTGGCGAGCCCGGCCGCGAAGGTGACGCCGTGCTGTTCGGCGATACCGACGTCGAAGGTGCGGTCGGGAAATTCCTTCTCGAACAGATCGATGCCGGTACCCGACGGCATGGCGGCCGTGATGGCGACGATCTTGTCGTCCTTGCGGGCTTCCTTGATCAGGCTCTCGCCATAGACTTTCTGATACGCGGGCGCGGTCGGCTTCGATTTGACCTGCGCGCCGGTCGCAACATCGAACTTGACGACGCCGTGATACTTATCTGCGGATTTTTCGGCCGGCTCGTAGCCTTTGCCCTTCTGCGTCACGACATGAACGAGGATCGGCCCGTTCTTCATGTCGCGCACATTCTTGAGCACCGGCAAGAGGTGGTCGATGTTGTGGCCGTCGATCGGGCCGACATAGAAGAAGCCGAGTTCGTCGAACAGCGTGCCGCCGGTAACGAGGCCGCGTGCATACTGCTCCATGGCGAGCGCGCGCTGCTCCAGCGTCTTGCTCGGAATGTGCTTGGCGATCTGGCGCAGGATCTTGCGCACGCGGTGATAGCCGCGCCCCGAAACGCGCCGTGCCAGATAGGCCGACAGCGCGCCGACCGGTGGCGCAATCGACATGTCGTTGTCGTTGAGCACGACGATCAGGCGGGAATCCATCGAGCCGGCATTGTTCATCGCCTCGTAGGCCATGCCGGCCGACATGGCGCCGTCGCCGATGACGGCGATGACATTGTTGTCCTTGTGCTGCAGGTCGCGCGCCACCGCCATGCCGAGCGTGGCCGAAATCGAGGTCGAAGAATGCGCGGCCCCAAATGGATCGAACTCGCTCTCGGCGCGCTTGGTGAAGCCGGACAGGCCGCCACCCTGGCGCAGCGTGCGGATGCGGTCGCGGCGTCCGGTCAGAATCTTGTGCGGATAGGCCTGATGGCCGACGTCCCAGACCAGGCGGTCGCGCGGGGTGTCGAATACGTAATGCAGCGCCACGGTCAGTTCGATCACGCCGAGGCCGGCGCCGAGGTGGCCCCCGGTGGTGGCGACAGCATCGACTGTTTCCTGGCGCAGTTCATCGGCGACCTGACGCAATTGAGTTTCGTCGAGGCGCCGGAGATCGTCCGGTGTTTTGATAATATCGAGCAAAGGGGTTGATCGAACGGTCACGCTAAGCTCCACGATTCTTTGGCCTAACGGCCATTATTGGGGTTGAGTGCGCGCCCAGTTACCGACCGGAACACGTAAATTTCCCTGGTTTTACACCAGTCTGCGCGTGGGAAGCAATTTCGCGCCTCCCCCTTGACGGGAACTCCTATGCTCCCTGACAGGTTCACTACGGACTAAGACTCCCACGTCCCAAACGATCCCTCATATGGTAGGGGCTCGCGGGCAGTTTTGCCATGGCGGTGGCGGCATTATGACAAAATTCTTGCAATTACCGAGGGTTAGGGAACTTTTTCGGACCAGAGGGTAAGCCGCCGTGGCGCTCGAAGCCTACCGAAAGAAGCGAAAGTTCAGCGTCACATCCGAGCCGCGCGGCCGGGCGGCGCGAGGCGGCGGCGGTAACCGTTATGTCATTCAAAAGCATGCGGCGCGGCGGCTGCACTACGATCTGCGGCTTGAACTCGACGGGGTTATGAAGAGCTGGGCGGTTACCCGCGGGCCGAGCCTCGACCCCGCCGACAAGCGGCTCGCCGTCCACGTCGAGGACCATCCGGTCGAGTACAACAGCTTCGAGGGCACCATCCCGGCGGGCGAGTATGGCGGCGGCACCGTGATGATCTGGGACCGCGGCACCTGGCAGCCGGACGGCGATCCCCACAAGGGCTACGCCAAGGGGCACTTGGTGTTCGATCTCGATGGCGAGAAATTGCACGGGCGCTGGCATCTGGTTCGCATGCACGGCCGGCCGAACGAGCGCGGCGACAACTGGCTGTTGATCAAAGCCAAGGACGGCGAGGCGCGAAGCGCGCGCGACGAGGACATTCTGGAGGAAGAGCCGAATTCAGCCGCCAGCGGACGCACGATGGAAGAGATTGCCGGCGGCAAGGGCAAAAAGCGCGTTTGGCACAGCAACCGCCGCGCCGGCGGTACGGCCGAGCCGCCGCAACGCTCGCAGCAGGCCTTCAAGGAAGAGCTTCGTGCCTTGAGAGCAAAGCCGGTCGCGCGGCAGAAGGCGCCGCCTAAGTCGCTGCACAAGGCGCCGGCGCGCGGGAAAAAGAAGCCGCGTTCGAAAACGAAAGCGCCTTCACCATCAGGGGGTGGGGATGCGAAGCCGGCCAGGCGCGCGTCGCTGCCCGATTTCGTTCCGCCGAGCCTCGCCACGCTGCACGACGCTCCGCCGAGCGGCGCCGCATGGCTGCACGAGGTCAAGTTTGACGGCTACCGCATCGAAGCGCGGCTAGACCGCGGCGAGGTGACTTTGCTGACCCGCAACCGGCAGGACTGGACGCACCGCTTCAAGCCCATCGCCGCTGCGCTCGCCACGCTCAAGGCCGAAACCGCGCTGCTCGACGGCGAACTGGTTGTCGAGGACCAAAAGGGGGTGTCGAGTTTCTCGCTCTTACAAACCGATCTGAAAGCCGGCCGCAGCGATCGCTTCGTCTACAACGTGTTCGATCTGCTTTATCTTGACGGCCGCGATCTCACTGGATTGCCGCTGGTCGAGCGCAAGGCCGAACTGCAGCGGCTGCTGCCGGCAAAGAGTGTCGGTCCGATCCGTTATGTCGAAGGTTTCGACGGCGATGGCCGCGTCATTTTCGAGCATGCCAAGAAGCTCAATCTCGAAGGCATCATCTCCAAATTGCGCGACGCGCCGTACCGTTCTGGCCGCTCCGACAATTTCGTCAAAACCAAAGCTCACGACGAGCAGGAATTTGTCATCGCCGGATTTTCGCCGTCGGCGGCGATGCCGCGCGCCATCGGCGCACTGACGGTGGCCTATCACGACGGCGGCGAACTGCGCTACGCCGGCCGCGTCGGCACCGGATATTCGCGCGATACCGCGCGCGACCTGTGGCAGCGATTGGAGAAATTGCGCACCGAGCGGCCGCCGCTCGCGGTGCCGAAGACCGAGCGGCGCAAGGATGTGATCTGGGTCAAGCCCGACGTTGTCGTCGAGGCCGAGTATCGCGGCATCACCCATGACGGGCTGCTGCGCCAAGCCGCCTACAAGGGCCTGCGCGAGGACAAGGCGGCGCGCGAAGTGGTGCGCGAACGGCCGGCTGCGGCGGCCGCGGCGTCGCGCGGGCAGGCGGTGCGGCGATCGGCGGGAGCCGCGACCGTGACGGACAGGCCGGCGGCGGCGCACGCGCCGAAGAACGACACCATCGCCGGCGTGCGCCTCACCCATCCCGACCGCGTTTATTGGCCGGACGACGGCGTCACCAAAAAGCAGCTCGCCGAGTACTACGCCTCGGTATGGGACTGGATTAAGCCGCAGATTCTCGGCCGCGCGCTGTCGCTGGTGCGGGCGCCGGAGGGAATTACAGGCGAAACGTTTTTCCAGAAACATATCGCCGCCAACGTCAAAGGCTCGCCGCTGCGCCACTCCGTGCCGGGCAAGGATCACGATGTCATCGCCGTGGAAAACCTCGCCGATCTGATCGCGCTGGTGCAATCCGGCGCGCTCGAAATTCACGTGCGCGGCTCCCGGCTCGACAGCCTGGAGACTTGCGACCGTATCGTGTTCGATCTCGATCCCGGCGAGGACGTGACCTGGAAGGACATCGTCGCCGCGGCGCGTGAAACACGCGAGCGGCTCAAAGACTTAAAGCTCGAGAGCTTCGTGAAACTGTCGGGCGGCAAGGGCATTCATGTGGTGCTGCCGATCACCGACGCCGGCTGGGACACGGCGAAGGATTTCGCGCAGAAGATCGCGTTTGCGATGGCGGCCGACAGTCCGCGGCTCTACCTCGCCAAAATGACCAAGTCGCTGCGCAAGGGCCGCATCTTCATTGATTATTTCCGCAATTCGCGCGAGGCGACTTCGGTGGCCGCGTACTCGACCCGCGCGCGGCCGGGCGCGCCGGTCTCCGCGCCGCTATCATGGGAGCAATTGGGCCGCACGAACGCGGCCAATCAGTACACGGTACTGAATCTGAAAAAACAGCTTCGCCAGGACCCATGGCGCGACATCGGCAAGGTGAGGCAGAAGCTGCCGAAATGAAACTCACGGACCGGAAGTTTTTGGCCCCGTGGTATTCCATGGGAGGCGTACCGTCGCCTTTGATGGCGTTTAGTAGCCCGTCCCTCGCCCCGCCGTCTTGGCTGTAGGCCCGTTGCGACGCTGCGCGCTCTCCTGCCGCAGGTAGGCGACGATGTCGCGGCGAGCGATAGGATCGGGAACGCTAACCGGCATTTTCACCCCGGGAATGAATTTTGCCGGGCCCGCAAGCCAGCGGTTCAAATCATCCACCGACCAGGTCAGGTGGGCGCTCTTGAGCGCGGGCGAATAATCGTAGCCGGGCGCCGCGCCCGCGCGTCGGCCGAATACGCCGCCGAGCGCCGGACCGAACTTGTTGGTGTCGAGCGCATGGCAGGCAACGCATTGCTCATTGAAAAGGTTGCGGCCGTCGACCGGGTCGGGCGGATTGCTAGCGAGAAAACGCGAGAGGTCCTTGGCATTCCGTGGATCGGCGGAACGGAAGAAGGTGTACCCGAGCGTAAGCTGCGCGATGTCGCTCATGTCGGGGTCCTTTCCGAACGCCGGATCGACGTAGAACACCACCGGCATGTTGACCTTTTGGTGGGCGTCGAGACGCTCCTCGGTAAAGCAGAAACACTGGATCTTGTTGAAATAGATGCCGCTGCGCAGCGGCGTCACGTTAAAGGTAGCGTGCCCGACGATAGATTGGTTACTGAGATTCTCCGCAGTAAAATACACCAGCTTCTGCTCGCCGAGATGCACGGTCACGGCTTTCTGGTCGGGCACAAAGCGCCATGGCAGGCCAGGCGCGACGTTAGTGTCGAATGCCACCGTGATAGTTTGCTTTGAAATCTTCGCAGTATCGGCGGCGACCCGTTGCGTAGTCCCGGCAAGCCCGGTCGCGGCGCAGAACATGCGGTACAGCGTCGGCGAATAGGCGACCAGTGCGCACATGATCCCGATAGCAACCAGGCAGGGCGCGATCACTAGGAGGTTATTATGCCGGCGGCGTTCCATCGTTAGTTGCCTCTCGACGCTTACCTTTCGCGCCTGCTGCGCTGTACGGGCGCCACGTTCTCTGGACGTTTAACTTTCATAGTGTCCACAAAGTGATGGCACTCTGCGTCGTTTTGTCCGGATAAAGAACTCTCTGGCGCGGGCGTAGAAGACGTAAGAAACGTGCGCGGCCTGCGCCGCGGTTGCGGATTCGCACCAGCACTGTGGAGAAGGCGCGGGGGCCGAACTTGTCCGGCGACCAGAGATACGGCCGGGGCCTTTGCGCCCAAGACTCGATGAGGATTGCTTTTGCGGAATCAAATCATCAATGCGGCGGCAATTACGAGATTCGCACATTGGGTAGAATCATTGTTGATCGCCTTCAGCTTCCTAATTATTCGTGGAAGGTCTGTCCCATCGCGTAAAGTTCCGCCACCGACCTTCCGCACCCCTATCAATTTCCGTTGAGTTGACTTAACCGAGATCGCAAATGAGCCCTAGGCGTTTCCCACGAGTCGGACTTTTCCGGCTCTCACTGCTCGCTATTGTCGTCGGCGGGGTGACCGGCTTCGGCGCGGTCGCCTTTCGCGCGCTGATCGGCCTTTTCCATAACGTCGCCTTTCTCGGGCTCTTTAAGTTCGCTTATGACGCCAGCATCTTCACGCCGCCGAGCCCGTGGGGACTCTTTGTCATTCTGGTTCCGGTCATCGGCGGACTCGTCGTCACCTTCCTGATCGTAAACTTCGCGCCGGAAGCGAAGGGCCACGGCGTGCCCGAAGTGATGGACGCGATCTACTACAAGGAAGGCGTGATCCGGCCGATCGTCGCTCTGATCAAGTCGCTGGCGTCGGCTCTGTCGATCGGCACCGGCGCCGCCGTCGGCCGCGAAGGTCCGATCATCCAAATCGGCGCCGCGCTCGGCTCCACGCTCGGCCAGGTGATTCGCATGGCGCCGTGGCAGCGGATCACGCTGGTTGCCGCCGGCGCGGGCGCCGGCATCGCGGCGACCTTCAATACGCCGATCGGTGGCGTAATGTTCGCCATCGAATTGTTAATGCCGGAATTGAGTGCGAGGACTTTTCTTCCCGTAGCACTCGCCACCGGCACCGCGACCTTTATCGGCCGTATCTTCTTTGGCATCCATCCGGCTTTCGCCATCCCAGCCACATTGTTGACATCGCAGCAGCCCGCGACACTGTCGGCGCTGCTGTTGTTTTCTCTTCTCGGTGCGCTGATCGGAATCGCCGGCACGGCGTTCATCCGCGGTCTCAACCTGGCCGAAGACATATTCGAGAAAATCAAGAATCCATATCTCCGCAACATCGCCGGCATGCTTGTACTCGGCACTCTGATCTATGTGCTGATGCGATCGGCCGGTCATTATTATGTCGAGGGTGTCGGCTACTCCACGGTCCAGGCCATTCTCAACGGCGATTTGCAATGGCCGGCGCTGCTGTTGATCCTGTTCGTCGCCAAGCTGTTTGCCACGTCGCTAAGCCTGGGCTCTGGCGCCTCGGGCGGGATCTTTTCGCCTTCGCTGTTCATGGGAGCGACGATCGGCGGAGCCTTCGGCGCTGCGGTCGCGGCCGTGCATCCGATCGAGGGTGTCACCGCAACCACCGGCGCGATCATCGGCATGGCGGCGATGGTCGGCGGCGGGACCGGCGCCGCTATGACTGCCGTCACCATGATTTTCGAAATGACGCGCGACTATGATCTCGTTATGCCGAGCATCGTTGCGGTGGCGCTCGCCATCGGAGTCCGGCGCCTGCTGTCGGTGGAGAATATCTACACCATCAAGCTTGTCGGCCGCGGACATTTCGTGCCGAAAGCGATGCACGCCAATATGTTTCTGGTCCGCCGTGCAGGCGACGTCATGGAACGCGACATGGTCGTGATGCCTGCCGACGCCGATCTCGACGAATTCCTGCGCCAGCACGGCGCTGGAAACGGCTTCAGGCACGTGGTGGTGGCTCGCGGCAATCACATTGTTGGTGTTGTCCGCATCAATACTGGAATCCGCCGCGGCATCGAAGCTGCCTATTCCGGCGTGACCATGGCCACGATTGCGCAGCGCAATTTCACGCTCGCGCGCGAAAACGACATCGTGTTCGACATCGTGCAGCGCATGTCACGGCGCAGTGCCGCCATGGCGGTCGTCATGAAGACGGGCGGACGCGGCAGACCGTCGGAGGTCGTCGGTATAATCTCTAAAGAGCACATTGCCGACTCAGTCGCCGACAGCATCAAGCCATTCGGCTGAGGTTTCGCCGCACAGCGGCCTCAAGTTGCCACAGGTGATCGAATAAGGGTCACTTTTGCTGCGGGGTACTTTGCTCGTTAACGGCAAAACAAGGCGCACCGTACCTACCCGGCGATGTCCGCCTTTCGGGGCAGAGCCGACATGGTTGATTATCAGTAGGCGTCTTAGCCCGCGAGCCGAAACCGTTCGTCCTTCGGCTCGAAGCGGGCGCGGAAAATCTCCGCGTCCATCGGATCTTCGAAGCAGTAGCGCACGAACGCGGCGTAATCGTCTTCCACGTACATGTCGAAATTGCCGACATGGTGGATCAGGAAATCCATGATCTCGCTATCGTCGAACAATTGCCGCCGCGGCAGCACCACCTGGTAGGGACATTCCTCGTCGAGCTTCCTCAGCCAGGCGCTGCGCTTGTCCGGCCCCGTCATTGGTTTACCCATGCTTCGCTTCCTTCACTGGGGTTCAGACGGCATATCGTTCTCTCTTTGTTCGAGGTTGTAAAGAGCCACAAAATCCAGGGGTTTTGGATGCAAATTGACCCCTAGCGGTAGTGTTAGTCGCGTGTCTCGCGATTAATTGTGATTATAGTCCCAAATAAAGATACGATTATGAGTCGGCTCGCTCATCGAAGTCACGTCCCGAATGCGATCCCGAAGGTGGAGCGAGCGCGGTGCCCGGCCGCGGTTTCGCAAACTGCGTTCGGGCGAACTCGCTGACTCTATTCCACGTCCAGCGGGGTGGTGCCGGTCGGTTTGCCCTGAGCGTCGAGCGTGATCTTTTCCACGCGTGCCTCGGCCTGGCGCAGCAGGTCCTCGCAGCGGCGCTTGAGCGTCTCACCGCGCTCATAGATGGCGACGGATTCCTCGAGCGGCACCTTGCCCTCTTCGAGCCGCTTGACGATCGATTCCAGTTCCTCGATCGCGCGCTCGAACGGCATTTGCGCGATGTCGCCTGCCTGCTTGCCGTCGTTCTGCGCCATGGCAGCCTCTTTGTAGAGTCCCGCTTGCGCGGGAATGAGTGGAAAGTCAATGCGCCGCTAGCCGCGCATCAGCGCGGTGACGTGCGCGGCGGCCGAATTGCCGAGCGCCTGCAGATCGTAGCCGCCTTCGAGCATCGACACGACGCGGCCGTCGCAGCAACAGTCGGCGACGTCCATCAGCTTCTGCGTCGCCCAGGCAAAATCCTCTTCTTGCAGATTGATGTTGGCGAGCGGGTCGCGGTAGTGGGCGTCGAAGCCGGCCGAAATGACAATCAGTTCCGGGCGGTAGTCCGCAAGCCGCGGCAGGATGCGGCTTTCGAAGGCTTCGCGAAATACCTCGCCGCCGTCGCCGGGCCGCAGCGGCGCATTGACGATGGTGTCGTGATCGCCGGACTCGCCTTTGGCGCCGGTACCGGGAAACAGCGGCATCTGGTGCGTCGAGCAATACATCACCGATTTGTCGGACCAGAAGATTTCCTGCGAGCCGTTGCCGTGATGGACGTCGAAATCGACGATCGCGGCGCGGGCGATGCCGTGCTGTTTCTGGGCGTAGCGTGCCGCGATGGCGGCGTTATCGAACAGGCAAAAGCCCATTGGCCGCGCAGTCTCGGCATGATGGCCGGGCGGGCGCGTCGCGACGAAGGCGTTGGCGGCTTTTTTCGTCATCACCTCGTCGACCGCATACATGCCGCCGCCGACCGCGCGCAGCGCCGCCTCGAAGGTGCCGGGCGACATCGAGGTGTCGGCGTCAATATGCACCAGCCCTTCCTTGGGCGAGGCATCGCGTATTTCCTCGATGTAATCCATCGGATGGCACAGCGCGACAATTTCGAGTGGCGCCAGCGGCGCGCTGACGCGCGCCAGCGTTTGGAATTTTTCCGCCTCGAGCGCGCGCTCTACGGCCCGCAGCCGGTCGGGCCGTTCGGGATGGCCGTCAGGCGTCAGGTGGTCGAGACAGGCCGGGTGGGTGATGAGGAGCGTGAACATTGTTGCAATGTAGGATGGCTTGAGCGCCGGCGAAACCCGTTATGTGCGCCGTTTCCCGGGCGCTGCGCAGCGCGAAGCGGTGCACTGCAGACCCGGGATCGTCGCAGACTCGGCGTTTGTAACGGTCCCGGATCAGCGGTGCACCGCTCCGCTTCGCTGCGCGCTGCACCGCATCCGGGAAACCACGGCAGTGCTACATTACGCCAGCGCGGCGTCGCCGCCGAGAAGGCCCGGCGCGCCTTCGACCACGGTGCGTTCCAGCGCGCCGACCTGGACCGCAAAGTTCTCGGCAAAGAACCGCGCCAGCGCCGTGCGCGCCGGCGGTTCGTCGTCGGTTCGCAACGCAGCGAGCGCCTCATTCGCCAACAGACAGCCGCCGGTGGCCAGGCCGTAAAGGCGCAGATATGGCGTCGCGCCCGCGAGCGCTGCGTCGACCTCGGTGGGGCCGCGGCCGAGCATCCACGCCGTGGCGCGGGCGAGGCTCTCGACCGCTTCGCCAAGCCGCACCGCGGTCCAGCCGAAGGCTGGATCGTTGCTCGCCTCTACCGACTCGACGATGCCGCGCAGTTCCTTGATGTGCGCCGCGACCGCCGCGCCGCCGGACAGCGGCAGCTTGCGGGTGACGAGATCGATGCCGTGAATGCCGTTGGTGCCCTCGTAGATCGCTGCGATCCGCGCGTCGCGATAAAGCTGCGCCGCGCCTGTCTCCTCGATGAAGCCCATGCCGCCGTGGATCTGCACGCCGAGCGAGGCAACTTCGATGCCGATATCGGACGAGAACGCCTTGGCGATCGGCGTCAGCAGCGAGGCGCGTTCGTACGCGGCCTTGCGCGCCGCATCATCCTTGGTCCGTTCCGAGCGGTCGAGCGCGATCGCGGTGGCGTAGCAGACGGCGCGTGCTGCACCGGTCAGCGCACGCATCGACAGCAGCATACGTCGCACGTCGGGGTGGGCGACGATCGGCGCCGATTCGGTTGCCTTCATGCCCGGCGTGCGGCCTTGTTTGCGCTCCCGCGCGTACGCCAAGGCCTGCTGCGTGGCGCACTCGGCGATGCCGACGCCCTGCAGGCCGACCGCGAGCCGCGCCCGGTTCATCATCGTGAACATGCAGGCCATGCCGGCATTTTCCTCACCGATGAGGTAACCGATCGCGCCGTCGTGATCGCCAAGCATCATGGTGCAGGTCGGCGAACCGTGGATGCCGAGCTTGTGCTCGACCGAATGGGCGCGGATGTCGTTGCGGGCGCCGAGCGAGCCGTTGGCGTTGAGCAGGAATTTTGGCACCAGGAACAGCGAAATGCCGCGCGTGCCGGGCGGCGCGTCGGGCAGGCGAGCCAGCACGAAATGGATGATGTTGTCGGTAAGATCGTGCTCGCCGTAGGTGATGAAGATTTTCTGACCCTTGAGGCGATAGGTGCCGTCACCCGCGCGCTCGGCGCGCGTGCGCAGCGCACCGACATCCGAGCCGGCCTGCGGTTCGGTGAGCTGCATGGAGCCGGTCCATTCGCCCGACACGAGCTTTTTCAGATAAGTCTGTTTGAGCGTCTCGGAGCCGTGGGCGTAAAGCGCATCGACCGCCGCAATGGTCAGGAGCGGGCCCACCGCGAACCCCATCGAGGCGGAGTTCCACATTTCCTGGCACGCCATGCTGAGCGTCTGCGGCAGCGCCTGGCCGCCCCATTCGGCGGGCGCGGCAAGCCCGTTCCAGCCGCCGTCGCACCAGCCTTTATAGGCTTCCTTCCAACCGGGCGCCGTGGTGACGGCGCCGTCCTTGAACGGCGTGCCGAAGGTGTCGCCGACGCGATTGAGCGGCGCGATCACCTCGGCGGCGAAGCGGCCTGCTTCCGCCAGCACGGCGTCGACGTCCTCCATGGTGAGATCGCCGAACAGGCCATCGTCGATGGCAGCAGGCAGGCCGGCGGCGTATCTGAGGGCGGCGCCGATATCGGCAAGCGGAGCGCGATATGTCATCGGCGATCTCCATAAGTTTCGACCGTGTGGACGGTGGGCGGCGGCGCGCTATCGGCGGGCAGGAAAAAGTCCGACGCGAGGTCTTTTGTCGGGTCGACGCGATAATGTTCGAAATCGGTGACGCCGCGTTCGAACAGAAAAGTGTCGTCGATCAGAAAGCGTCCGGTGAGTTCGCGCGCCGGCGTGTTGAAAATCGCATAGGCCGCATCCGCCATGATATCCGGCTTGCGCGCCTGCTGCATCCTTTCCTCGCCACCGAGCAGATTCTTGATCGCAGCCGTGGCAATGATGGTGCGCGGCCACAGCGCATTGACCGAAACGCCTTTGTCGCGCAGTTCGCCGGCGAGCCCGAGCACGACGAGGCTCATGCCAAACTTGGCCATCGAGTAGGCGGTGTGCGGCGCGAACCACTTTTCGTTCATGTCGAGCGGGGGGGAGATCATCAGAATGTGCGGATCGGCCGCTTTTTCCAGATAGGGG
>DASZWK010000127.1:0-18802 GCA_035546235.1 Xanthobacteraceae bacterium
GAGGTCGAGATATTGTTCGGGGCCGGGTCCCTCCGATTCGGCAAAAGCGCGGCGCGCTTCAGGTGTACTTTCCAGGCCCGTCGCAGTGAGAACCTCATGCGCGCGTGCCTCCGCCTCGATCCGCTCCTCAAACAGCGACGGCAGCACGATAGCGGCGGTCCCGGCATCCTCCAGACTGCGAATGTCGTCGAGGTTCCCGGTGAGTGGAGATGCCGAAGCCACGAGAGGGTTCTTCAGTTCGAGGCCCATATAGCGTGTCGTCAAATCCATGGCTTTGTCCCGTCACCAAATCCTCGTACTGTCCCGGTCGCTGCCGACTATAACGTCCAGGCTACACAAGATTATTTCCGCTCGCCTTCGAATTGATCGAGCGCGGTCAGTGCATCGCAGGCATACATGGCGGCCGGCCCGCCGCCCATTAGCACGGCAACGCCAAGCGCATCGAGCACTTCCGCTCGCGCGGCGCCGGCTGCGAGCGCGGCATGGACATGAAACGCGATGCAAGAGTCGCAGCGAACGGCAACCGCAATGCCAAGCGCGATCAACTCCTTGCTTTTGGTATCAAGCGCGCCGGCGGCGGTTGCGGCCTCGTGAAGGCCCGCAAATCCTCGCATGGTGCCGGGAATCTCACGGCCCAGCCGCCCCATGAGTTTCTGAAGCTCGCGTCGACGTTCCGGATAATTCGCGGTCATTACCGTGTCTCCTAGATTGCAAGCCTGGCTGGATCTTTGAGCTGCAGTGCGAGCGTCTCGAGAAAGCGTACGGCATCGGCGCCGAACACGACACGATGATCGCAGGCGAGCGTGCAGAGCGCACCGTGTGGCCGTGACGCCGCGACCGACAAAATCGCGGAGGCGCCAACGGGAACGATCGAGTCGAAAGCGTAGACGATCGACGATGCTCCGAGGTTACTCAAATAGAACGTCGCGCCGCTGTAGTCGGCCGGCGCCAGTCGGCGAGTTTTGACGTTAGCGCGCAAGCTCGCCCATTCCTGCTCGAGCGCCGCCATCGACCTTTCGGCAGCATCGCGCAGCACCGGCGTGATGAGTCCGTCGCCGCTATCGACTGCGATGGCAATGTCAACGCGATCGCGGCGCACCAGCCCATCGGGCGTATAGGCTGTGTTGAACAAGGGGTGCGCCGTGATCGTCAGCGCACAAGCGCGGGCCAACAGGAGCGTGAACGATTGCTGCCGTTCCGCAGCTTGCTTTGCCAACGAATCCAGCGGCAATTGCGCTGTCACTCGGAAAATCGGCGTCGCGGCGCTGGCAATCATAGTCCGGGCGACGGCCTCGCGCAGACTGGAGGCGCGCTCAAGCCGATATGGCGGGCCCAGCTCGATCGCGACCGCTGCCGGACTTTTTCCGCGGGTCTCCGGCGCGGTAACTGCAGGACGGCCGGCTGCCAACGAAATCTCCGCAGAAGGAACTGGTCGCCGCGCAGAGAATGGCCGCGACGACGCCATAGACGCGGCCAGGACTGCCGAGACCGCCGGCCTTTCGGCGGCGGGATTTGGGGCGACGTTGCCGCCCTCGGCCGGCCGTTCTGGCGCCGAGGATTCGACGCCTTGGATATCATTCACATTATCGGCGATGTATCCAATGATCTGGCCGACCGGCGCTTCGCTGCCTTCCGCCGCGAGGGGGCCGCTCAGATAACCGTCCTGGAAAGCCTCGACCTCCATCACCGCCTTGTCGGTTTCGACCTCGGCGATCACATCGCCCTTTTTGATCTTTTCGCCCGAGTTTTTGGTCCACTTGATTAGACGCCCGGCGCCCATCGTGTCCGACAGCGCCGGCATGGTGACGACCCCTCGCATGATTACGCCGCTTTCGGCTCTTGCGCGGCTTGGCATAATTGCCGCGCCGCCGCCACGATATCGGCCACCTGCGGAATGCTCGCCGCCTCAAGTGCGCCATTATACGGCGTCGGGATATCCAGGCCGGCGAGACGCTGCACTGGAGCATCGAGCGAGTAGAAGCAGCGCTCGGTCAGCGTCGCGGAAATTTCGGCGCCCGCGCCGGCGAAGCGGCAATCCTCTTCGACGATAAGCAGTCGATGGGTCTTTTCGACAGACGCCGCGCACGTAACCCAATCGATCGGCTTGAGGCTGCGCAGATCGATAACCTCCGCCTCGATACCGCCCTTGGCGAGCTCAATGGCCGCCTCCTGCGCCAGCATCGCATGACGCGAGTAGCTCACGATCGTGAGGTCGCGGCCTTCGCGCCTCACCGCGGCGCGATGGATGGGTGGCGCCTCGGCGACAAAATCCACTTGTCCCTTGGTAAAGTACAACAGCTCATGCTCCAGAAGGATGATCGGGTCGTCGCTGGCGATGGCTTGACGCAGCTGCCAATAGGCATCCTGCGGCGTCGCCGGCACGGCGATACGCAAGCCGGGCACGTTCATTAGCGTGTGCTCCAGCCGCTGCGCGTGCTGCGCCGCGAGTTGCCGCGCGATTCCTCCGGGCACGCGCACGACGAGCGGCATCTTCAATCTTCCCCCCGACATGAAGGGAATCTTCGCCGCGCCGTTGATGATGGAGTCGAGCGCCAACAGCATGAAATTGATGGTCATGATCTCCACCACCGGGCGCATGCCGACCAGGGCTGCGCCGACGCCGAGTCCGGTAAAGCTGTTTTCCGAAATCGGCGTATCGCGAACGCGCCATTCGCCGTATTTCGCATAAAGCCCCTCGGTGACGCGGTAGCTGCCGCCGTAGAGACCGACATCCTCGCCGAGTGTGAACACCGACTCGTCGGCCGCCATTTCATGATCCATGGCGCGATTAAGCGCTTGCCAATAGAGCAATTCCTGCGACATGGTCGTCTCCTACATCAGCACTTCGTGCCGGTGGCTTTTGTTCAGATAATCCCAAGCGGCATCCATTGTGGGCTGCGCGCTCTTTGACGCAAATTGAACGGCGTCGTCGACGATTTTTTGAACGTCCTGCCTGATTTCCTCGACTTCCGCTTCGACGAGGTGCTCGCCGTCGATCAGATGATCGGCAAACAGCTTGATATTGTCCGGCCCAACCTCCGCCAGTTCGTCGGGCGTCGGATACTTGAACTCCCACTCGCGGACGGCCGCGGCGATCGGATCCCAGGCCTGGTATGCCTTGAGTTCCACGGCCGGCCGATAGGTGCCGGGGTCAGCCATCGAGTGGCCGCGGTAGCGGTAGGTCTCGCATTCGATGAATTGCGGTCCGCCACCGCGCCGGATGCGGTCGAGCGCCTGCTTGGTAGCGTTGTGGACTTTCAGCACGTCCATGCCATCAATTTTTTCTGCTGGAATATTGTAGGCGGCAACGCGCTTGAAGACTTCCGGCACCGCCGAATGGCGGTGGATTTCGGTGCCGATGGCGTAGTGGTTATTCTCGCACACGAACAGCACCGGCAGCCGCCACAGCGACGCCATGTTGAGCGATTCGTGGAACGTGCCTTGGTTCACTGCGCCATCGCCAAGAAAGCAGATCACGACTTCGGGCAATCCCCGCATCGCGATCGCATACGCGACACCGATGGCTATCGGGCAGGTCTGGCCGACAATGGCGTACCCGCCCATGAAACGGCGCTCCGGGTCAAACATGTGCATGGACCCGCCCATGCCACGGCTCATGCCCTCAGCACGGCCGAATAATTCCGCCATCACCTCGCGCGCGGGCGTGCCGCGCACCAGCGCATGACCGTGTTCGCGGTAAGTACTGACGATGTAATCCGACGGGCCGGTCGCGTTGATAACGCCGGCAGCGACCGCCTCTTCGCCGGGATAGAGATGCAGAAACCCGACGATGTTTCCTTTGGTGTATTCTTCCGCAGCGCGCTCCTCGAAGGTGCGACAGAGCAACATATCGCGAAGCATGCGGTGTAGGGTTTCACGTTCCATGGGAGCCCTCCGGTCAATCGGCTCAACTTCACTTAAGCGGTGGTGTGAACGGGCGGGGCCGCAAAGCCCCGCCCGCTGCGCTCAGCAGCAGCCGCGGAAGCGGCCCTTGCTGACGGCATACCGGGCTTCCTGACGTTCCACGAAGAACTCTTCGTAGGTCATGATCGGCTGTCCGGGGTGGTTGACCTGGCGGTGCTGCACGTAGGTGTCGTAATCGGGAACTCCGACCATCAACCGCGCGGCGCGGACACTCCAGGTTCTCACGACCTGACCCCGTTCCTTCCATTCCGCGAACTTGATGGAGAAAAGATCAGGCATTTCTCCCTCCTATCGCCGCACCTGCGAACTCGACTTCGACGGCAGTCGCCTTCGGAGTCCCGAGCGCTTTGCGGATGTCGATAAAGGCGTAGACCACCATGGCGATGACGACGGCAACGAACAGCGCAGCCAGCGTCGCATCAAGATAATCATTGAACACTAGCCGGCTCATCTCACCGAGCGAATGGGCCGGCGCGAGGACTTTCCCCGCAGCGATAGCCCTGGACAAAGTCCGGGCATGGGCGACGAAACCCACCGCCGGATCCGGGCTAAACGCCTTCTCCAGGCCGGCGGTCACGGTGCAGCACACGAGCCAGGTGGCGGGCACGATCGTCACCCAGGCAAACCGCTCGCGCTTCATCTTGAAGAGCGCGACCGTGCAGAACACGAGCGCGATGGCAGCCAGCATCTGGTTCGAGGTGCCGAACAGCGGCCACAGGGTCCAGATGCCGCCATAGGGATCGATCACCCCTTGATACAGAATGTAGCCCCACAACACGCAAGCCGCAGCCGAGCCGATGATGTTGTTGGTCCACGACTTTGTTTCCTTAAATACCGGGATCGCATTACCGACGAGATCCTGGATCATGAACCGCAACACGCGCGTACCGGCATCGACCGTGGTGAGGATGAAGAGTGCCTCGAACAAGATGGCGAAGTGGTACCAGATGGCGGTCAGCGCCTGTCCGCCGAACAGGCTGGACAGGATCTGCGCCATGCCGACCGCGAGGGTGGGTGCGCCGCCGGTGCGCGACAGGATCGAGATTTCACCGACGTTATGGGCGACCTGCGTGAGCTGATCAGGCGTAACCACGAAACCCATGTTGGAAACCACCTGCGCCGCCTGGGCGGCCGTGGTGCCAATCAGCCCCGCTGAGGTGTTCATGGCGAAATAGATGCCAGGATGCAGAACGGAAGCGGCGATCATCGCCATGATGGCGACGAATGATTCCATGAGCATCGCGCCGTAGCCGATGAACGGGATTTGGTTCTCGTTCTCGATCATTTTCGGCGTCGTGCCGGATGCGATCAAGGCATGCCAGCCCGACACTGAGCCGCAGGCGATGGTGATAAATAGGAACGGGAACAGGCTGCCCGCCCACACCGGGCCGGTCCCGTCGACGAACTTGGTGAGCGCCGGCATCTGCAGGTCCGGCCGCACGATGATGATCGCCAGAGCCAGAAGAGTGACCACGCCGATCTTCATAAACGTCGACAGATAGTCGCGCGGCGCCAGCAACAGCCACACCGGCAGCACCGAAGCGACGAAGCCGTAACCGATGATCACTAGCGCCAATGCTGGGCCGCTGAGATTAAAGTACGCGGCGAGCGAAGGCGTCTGCGCAACCGTCTGCCCATAGACGAGGGCCGCCAACAGCAACACCACACCGATAAGCGACATCTCCGCTATGCGGCCGCGCCGGACGTACCTGCCGTACACGCCCATGATCAGTGCGATCGGCACCGTACAGAACACCGTAAAGGTGCCCCACGGGCTCCCGCGCAAGGCTTGGACGACGACGAGTGCCAGCACCGCAAGAATGATGACGCAGATCAGCAATATGCCGATGCCGACGATCGTCCCGGCTATGGGTCCCATCTCCGAGCGCACCATGTCGCCGAGCGAGCGGCCGTCGCGCCGGGTCGAGAGAAAGAGGACCGTCATGTCCTGTACGGCGCCGGCAATGACGACCCCGGCGAGAATCCACAGCGTACCGGGCAAGTAGCCCATCTGCGCTGCGAGCACCGGCCCGACCAGTGGACCCGCACCGGCAATGGCCGCGAAATGATGGCCATAGAGCACGTACTTGTTGGTCGGAACGTAATCGAGACCGTCATTGTGACGGACTGCCGGCGTCGCCCGGCCGGCATTCACGCCCAAAACTTTGTTAGCGATGAACAGCGCGTAATATCGGTAGGCGATGAAGTAGACGCAAACCGCAGCGATCACCATCCACGCCGCATTGACGGGCTCGCCGCGACTTAATGCGACGATAGCCAGCGACACAGCGCCAAGCACGGCGATCGCGCCCCATAGCAGTTTCATCGTAATTCCATTTCCATTCCACGCCAGCGCGCTCATGGTTTCCCTCCTTGCATTGGCATTCTTCCGAACGGATCGCGCGAGCGTGACGCCATTCTCCGAGACCTTCGCCCGGCTGTTGGTAGTGTTTCGCGTTGAGGGAACTCGCGCTTTGACCAAGATCAAACGCGCATCGAATCTCGTAATGACTGGGCGTCGCGATCTGTTATTTACCCGTCATATTGACGGGCTCTCATTGTGCAATGCACAAATTGCGCGTTCAGCGGCTCTCGTATCCGCCTTGCATCGCGACGCTGCACCGGCTTATTCAAGCGACTTGCGAAAGCGCAGGATGCTCGTCGTGAGCAGCACCGCGGCGATGGCGGCCATCGCCGACAACTCCGGCCAAAGCACGCTCAGGCCGACGCCCTTGAGGAACGTGCCGCGAATGACCACCAGATAGTAGCGTAGCGGATTGAGATAGGTGAACCACTGCAGCACTTGCGGCATACTCGCGATCGGAAAGCTGAAACCCGAAAGAATAAAAAACGGGTTGAGGATAAAAAAATTCATCGAGAACGCCTGCTGCTGCGTTGAACATAGCGTGGAGATGAGAAGCCCGAGCGCCAGCGAACTGAGCAGAAACAGCGCGCTGCCGAACAGCAGCACGAACGGATTGCCCACAAACGGTACCTGGAACCACAGCATTGCGACAGCGACGATCAGCGCCACTTCGCCGAGGCCAATGACGAAGAACGGTACAGTCTTACCGACAATGAACTCGGCGGGCCGGATAGGCGACACCATGATCTGCTCCAACGTGCCGACTTCGCGTTCGCGCACGATTGCGAAGGCTGTCAGATTGACGATGATGACCAGAGTGAGCGTGCCGATCAGTCCCGGGACGAAAAACCACCTGCCATTTAGGTCCGGATTGAACCACGGCCGTTGCTCCAGCGTCACCTGGATTTGCTTTGTGCCCCGCACGCCGAGGGTTCGCCCTGCTAGGTTCGAGGCGTAATCCTGCGCAAACCCCCGTGCGATCGAGTTGACATAGCCGAGCGCTATCAGCGCCGTGTTAGAATTGGTTCCGTCGACGATGACTTGCAGCGGCGCATCCTGTCCTTTGCGGAGCAGCGCCGCGAAGCCGGCATGGATGACAAGCGCCACCGCAGCACTGCTGGCATCGATCGCCTTCGTGACTTCAGCCTGCGACCGCGCCACGGCAACATTGAACCGTCCGCTGAACGTGAACCGCGATACAAGCTCGCGGCTTTCCTGCGAGTGATCCAGATCAAGCACGATCGTGGAAACGTGATAGACCTCATAAGTCGCCGCATAACCGAACAGCAGCATCTGCACGAGCGTGGGGACGATCAGCCGGAAGCGCGCCCATTTATCGCGCTTGAGCTCGATGAACTCCTTGACCACGATCGGAATGATGCGCGCGAACATGGCTCAATCCAATCGTTTGCGGAACGCCCGCGCGGCAAGCAGCATCACCGCCGACGCATAAACAACAAGAAACAGAATCGGCGTCGACAGCTCGGCGAGGCTCGACCCTTTTAGGAACAAATCTTTGACAATGGAGACGTAGTAGCGCGAATAGACCAGGTAGGTGATGCCCTGTATCACCTTTGGCATCTGATCGATCGGAAAGATGTAGCCGGAGAGCAAAGTGGTCGGCAGCATGGTGACCAGCAGTGCAATCTGGCTGGCGCCGACCTGGCTGCGGATCAGCACCGACATCAGATAGCCGATACTAAGAACGACGATGAGAAACAGCGAAGTGGTGACGAAGAGTGCAAACAGGGTGCCGCGGTAGGGGACGCCGAACCACAGTGCTGCAAGCACCAGGCAAATGGCGGCATCGAGCCAGCCAAGCACGAGATAGGGCGCGAGCTTGCCCAACATCAGTTCGATCGGCTTTACCGGGGTGGAGACGAGCAGCTCCATGGTGCCGCGTTCCCACTCGCGCGATATGGTCAGCGAAGTGAGCTGCGCGCCGACCAGCGCCATGATCATGGCAACGAGGCCTGGAATGATGAAATTGCGACTCTCCAGGTCTTCGTTGAACCAGACGCGCGATTGCACCACCATCGGCTGGATTTGTTGCAGAGCCTTGCCCTGGCGATTCATCCAGGTCACCTCGACGTCGTTGGAATAACCCTCCACGATCGCCGCCGCATAACCGAAAGCAATATTCGCCGTATTATCGTCGGTGGCATCGAGGATCGCCTGAACCGGCGCGGTGCCGAGATCGTTGAGCCGTTCCGAGAAATCCGATGGTATCACGATGGCAAGACCGCATTGGCCGTCATCGATCGCCGCCTTAACTTCGGCGTAGGTTTTTGCGTTGTGAACAATGTTAAAATACTGCGTTGCCTGGAAACGTTTGAGCAAATCCTGACTGAGCTGGCTGCCTTCGCGATCGAAAGTGCAGACCGGCAGATGCTTGAGGTCGAGGTTCACGCCATATCCGAACAGAAGCATCTGCGTGAACGGCAGCAACAGCGCGATCATCAGGCTGCGCGGATCGCGCCAGACCTGCAAAATCTCCTTGACGCCGATGGCCTTGAGCCGGCGGAACTTCATGCCGCTACCCTTCGCTTGGCCGAATCGATGGCGATGAGCTGCACAAACACATCCTCAAGCGACGGATAGATGCGGCGCAGGCGGACCGGGGGCAGATTCTTTTGCTCCAGATGGACCGGCAGGTCGCGCAGACTTTGGTTGGCGTCGGCGACGAGCACGTGCAGTGCGCTGCCGAATACCGAACAATCGAGGATGCCAGGCGCGTGCTCGACTGCGGCGAGCGTTGGCCCCAGCGTCTCGCATTCAAGCAGTAGAAGCTCTCCGCGGAGCGCGGTGCGTTTGAGTTCTTCCGGACTGCCGATGGCGATGAGTCGACCCTGATTGATGAGGGCGGCGCGGTGACAATATTCGGCCTCGTCCATGTAATGGGTCGACACCAACACACTGACGCCTTCGGCGGCGAGCGAATGGATCAGATCCCAGAAGCGCCGCCGCGAGGTCGGCTCGACGCCCGAAGTCGGTTCATCGAGAAACAGGATCGGCGGGCGGTGCAGCACGGCACAACCGAGCGCCAGTCGCTGCTGCCAGCCGCCCGCAAGCGTCGATACCAGGGCTTTCTCGCGTCCCGCGAGCCCGGCCATGTCGATGGCAAAGCGCATCCGCTCAGGCAAGTCATGCCGCGGCACCCGGTAGATGCCGCCGAAGAATTTCAGGTTTTCCTCGACGCTGAGATCGCGATAAAGCGAGAATTTCTGCGACATATAGCCGATGCGCTCGCGCACCCGCTCGGGATCGCGCGCGACGTCGATGCCGGCGACCAGGGCGCGACCCGCCGTCGGACGCAGCAACCCGCAGAGAATGCGGATGATCGTCGACTTGCCGGCGCCGTTCGGACCGAGGAACCCCAAAACCTCGCCGCGCGCGACGCTGAAACTTACCCGATCGACCGCAATAAAGCTGCCAAAGCGCTTGACGAGATCCTCGGCGACGATCTCCGGGTCGCCTTGCCGGTCACCGTTCATTGCGCCGCTCCGTCGTTTTCCAGGAACGCCACAAACACGTCTTCGATGCTCGGTTCGCCGATGACGATATCGGTAAAGGGGACGTTTGCCCGTCCCAGGGCTTCGCGCAGCTCTGGAATGCGCAACTGCGCATCATCGACGACAGCGTGAACGCCGTCGCCGACCAGCATGACATTGCTTACTCCGCCAAGTCCGGCGATGGTCCGCCGAACTTCCCTGCCGGAAGGCGAGGAAATAACGACGAGCGCGCCGGGCATGCGCTCCTTCAGGGCAGTGGGCGTGTCGCAATAGAGGACACGTCCGCTGTGCAAAAGCGCCAAGCGGTTGCAGCGCTCTGCCTCGTCCAGATAGGCGGTCGTGATGAGGATCGTCACGCCTTCTTCGCGCAAACCGTAGAGGATGCGCCAGAAATCTCGGCGCGACACGGGATCGACGCCGGTGGTCGGCTCGTCAAGCAATAAGATCTTCGGCGTATGCACGAGCGCGCACGTGAGTCCGAGCTTCTGTTTCATGCCGCCTGAGAGCTGGCCGACGAGGCGGGAGCGGAATTGGCTCATTCCGGAGGCCGCCAGCAGCCGGCGCGCGCGATCCTCGCGAACGCCGGCCGCGACTTCAAACAAGTCCGCGTAGAAGCGAATGTTTTCGTCGACGGTCAGATCCTCATAGAGGCCAAACCGCTGCGGCATGTAGCTGATGTGCTGTTTGCCGTCTTCCGGATCGGCGACGACGTCGACGCCGTCGATGACGATGCTGCCGGTATCGGGCGGCAACACGCCGGCGAGCATCCGCATTGTCGTGGTTTTGCCCGCGCCGTCAGGACCAACCAAGCCGAAGATCTCGCCGCGGTCCACGGTGAAGCTGAGGCCGTCGACTGCGGCAATGTCGGCGAAGCGCTTCGTCAGCGCATCGGCTGCGACGATGGAATCGGCCTGCCCATTCATGATTTGCCCGCAGGAAGCGCTTTCAGCACCGCGTCCGCAGGCATGCCCGGAACCAGCTCGTGCGTGGAATTTTCGATATCGATGCGGATGCGGTAGACGAGCGTGACCCGCTCGGCGTGCGTCTCCACGCTTTTTGGCGTGAACTCGGCATTGGCGGAAATGAAGGAGACGCGGCCTTTATAGATTTTTCCCGGATATGTGTCGGTAGTGACGTCCGCTTCCTCGCCGTAGCGGATTTTTCCAATATCGGTCTCGTTGATGTAGGCGCGCAGCCAGACGTGATCGAGATCGGCAAGCGTCACCACCGGCGTGCCCGGCACCATGATTTCGCCGAGTTCGGCTTGGCGCACCTGAATGACACCGGAATACGGTGCCGTCAAAACCGTATAGCCGAGCACGATCTGCGACATTTTCAGGGTCGCTTGCGCGCTTTCTATCCCGGCTTTGCCTAGTTCGACTTGCCGCGCGGCGGCGTTTTTCAGCGCGATATCGCGCTCATGGGCGGCTGTGGATTGCCGCAAGGCCGCATAAGTGAGATCGCGCTGTTCGACGGTGCCCGAACCCTGTTTCAACAACACAGCAGCGCGATCATATTGCTGCTGGCGGAAGGTCAGGTCGGCGGCATCGCTTTCCACCGTCTGCGCCGTAGCCGCGAGATTCTGCTCGGCCGCCGCGAGCTGGCGATCCTGCATGTTGAGCGCCGCCTGGTTGATGACCACCTGCTGGCGATAGTCCGCGTCGTCGAGCCGCGCGATAAGCGTGCCTTTATCGACCCATTGCCCTTCATCGAAGGGAAGCTCGACGATGCGCGATTGCACCGTTTTGAAGCCGAGCACGCTCTGGTGCGCCTCGATATTGCCCGAAACCAGGATCGTGGCCGCTAGCCGCGGTCCGGCAAACCAATCGTAAAGTGCGCCTCGCTCGAAATAAGCCGCCAGCGCCGCGCCGGCAAGCACGATCGCGATCAGCCAGGTTTTTGGTACGGCTCGCTTGTGCGCGGTCACATCGATGTTTTCGGTTTTCGATCGCTGAACCAACGGAGCGTGCATTCGCTCGCCTCCATAACGTGTGCAAGACTTATGCCCGCGATGGCGGCCTCAGGCTTTGATCCAAATCATTTGATCCATCTCGGAAGATCGTCTGCGCCCGCCCAGCCCCTGGGGAGCTTGACCTAGATCAAGGCCGCGGAGCGCCGGATTCCTAAGATGCGCCGGCGATCAGCCGACAAGTGCGGGAAGTTTATGTGGAGCAGGACGTGATGAATGACCTATCGCGTCGGTCGTTTCTTCGCGACTGCGCGGTGACGACCGCTGGAGCGACAATGATCAATGCATCCCAACCGATGACGGCTCAAGCGCAAGACAGTGGAGGCAGCGCACTGTTGGACGGTGCGCAGTTGGTCGCCGTCAGACTCAATATCAACGGAGCAATACGAACGGCGCATGTTGCGACGAGTATGACGCTGGCCGAGGTTTTGCGCGGGCGGTTGGGGTTGACCGGCACCAAGATCGCCTGCAATCGCGGCGCCTGTTCGGCTTGCACCGTCTGGCTCGACAGTATGCCGATCTGCGCCTGCATGATGCTCGCCGTCGACGTCGGCACGCGAAGCGTTACGACGATCGAGGGGCTCGCGCAGGGCGAGACGCTGCATCCCGTGCAGCAAGCCTTCATCGATCACGATGCGCTGCAATGCGGGTTCTGCACGCCGGGCATGATCATGAGCTGCGCGGCATTACTGAAACGGAACCCGGAGCCGAATGCCGAGGACGTCCGTGCCGCGATCAGCGGGCACTATTGTCGTTGCGGAACCTATCCACACGTCATCGCCGCGACGCTTGCCGCAGCCAAAGCGCAAGGGGGATGAGCGTGGCGAAACAAGCAAATCTCCGCACGGCGGTCTTTCCCTCGGGTATCGCTAGCGTCGGCCTGGGGACGGTGGAGCGTCAGATACCCGCCGACGAGCCGCCGCCGCTGCCGCCGAACAACGAGCTTCGCGTCATCGGCAAGTCATTCCCGCGGCCCAACGGCCCCGCCAAAGTCACCGGCGCCGTCCGCTTCACCGTCGACATTTCACTGCCGGGCATGCTGCATGCACGCGTGTTGCGCTCGCCGCTGCCGCACGCCGTTGTGCGTTCGATCGATGTGTCGGCAGCAGCCCGGCGGCCCGGCGTACGCGCGGTTCTGACGATCGCCGATCCAGCCAATCCGAAAAGTGCAAAATTGGGCTATGTAGGCGCGCCCGTCGCCGCTGTTGCGGCGGTTTCATTGCCGGCCGCCGAAGCGGCGTTGCACCTCATCCGCGTCAACTATGAAACGCTGCCATTTGTTGCCGACATGGCGACGGCGCGCGCTCCTGCCTCCCCCTCGGTTCACGATCATGAGACAGCGCCGTCGGGACATCCTTCGGGATTCCCGGCGGCGGCGAACTTGCCGCTCAATGGCAACGTGCGCGGCCCTTCGCTTGTCAGGCGCGGCGACGTGATTAAGGGTTTTGCCGAAGCCGATGCGGTGGTTGAAGGCGAGTATAGCACGAGCGTCCAAACCCATTGCTGCATCGAGCCGCATGCGATCGTCGCCGATTGGCGCGCCGATGGCCTTACCGTTTACATGTCGACGCAGTTTACCGCTGGCGTTCGCGACGAGATTGCGGAAACATTCGGCCTGCCGCTCAACCGTGTCCGCGTCATCGTCGACGCGATGGGCGGCGGATTTGGCTCAAAGTCGTCGCTCGGCAATTACGGTTATTTCGCTATTGCTCTTTCGCGGCAGGCCAAAGCGCCGGTGCGTCTTTTCCTCGAGCGCGAGGAAGAGCAGATGGACGCCGGCAATCGGCCCGGCACTTGGCAGCGATTGCGTATTGGCGCCAAGCGTGACGGTACGCTCACCGCGATTTCGCTGGTGAGTTACGGCACCGCCGGGATCGGTCTTGGTGCTGGTGTCGGTAGCAACGCAGAGGCGCTCTATTCCTGTCCCAATTTCGATGGCGCTCAGCACGACGTGTTCATCAACGCGGGGCCGGGCTGCGCGATGCGCGGGCCGGGGAACACGCCCGGCGCGTATGGCTTAGAACAGACAATCGACGAACTGGCGGAAAAGCTCGGCATCGATCCACTGGCATTGCGCGACCGGATCGACCCGAGCCCAATCCGGCGCGAAGAACGGCGAATCGGCGCCGCGCGCATCGGCTGGTCGCGCCGGCGACGGCCAGGTGCGGACTCTGGCCCCGCAAAGCGTGGCCTCGGCGTCGCTCAATCGCTCTGGGGCGCCAACGTGCAAACCAACGCCGCCTGCGAGGTGCGGGTGTTGCGCGACGGCACGGTGGAAGTGCTCTCCAGCGTGCAGGATATCGGCACGGGAATCACAACCGTACTGGCGCAAACCGTTGCCGAGGTGCTTGGACTGCGCCCCGATCAAATCACCGTCCGTATCGGCGATACCGAGTTTCCGCCGGGCGGCCCGTCCTACGGCAGCCGCACCACGGCGTCCGTCACGCCACCGGCGCGCACCGCCGCGTGGCGCGTCCTGCAGCACCTTTTTGCCGAGGCGGCACTCCTGCTCAACGCAGCCCCCGAAGACCTGATTGCGCACGAGGGCAAGATCCTCGTACGCCAAGATTTCGATCGCGCCCTCAGTTTCAAGGACACCGCGGCGCATCTGCGCACGGACCGCGTCGCCGCAGTCGCAAGCCGTAGCGATGATTACGGCGGCTTCCAGCGGCGCGCGGGGCAGGACGCCGCGTTGGCGCAGCGCGATCTCGGCGGTGTGCAATTCGCTGAAGTCGCGGTCGATACGGAGACCGGGATTATCCGCGTCGAGCGTGTCGTCGCCGTACAAGATTGCGGCCGGCCGATGAACCCGCGGCAGATCGAAAGCCAAGTGCAAGGCGGCGTCCTGATGGGCGTCTCATACGCTTTGTTTGAGGAACGCATCCTCGATCAGGCGACGGGGCGCATGGTCAATCCGGATCTGGAACAATACAAGCTGGTCGGTGTGCGCGAGACGCCGCAGATCGACGTCGTAGTGTTGGAAAATTACCAAGGTCAGAGCGCGACCGACGCTTACGGCATCGCCGAGCCAGCAAACATCGCCACCGCACCGGCCATTGCCAACGCCGTCTACAACGCCATCGGCGTTCGCTTGCGCAGCCTGCCGATGAATCCGGCAGCGGTGCTCGCGGCGCTGGGCAAAGTCGCGCACAGGAGTTGACGGTCATGCACCGCTTCGCGCTTGCCACCCCAAAAACGGTCGCCGAAGCCGCCACAGTGGCGTCGGCGACCGTCGCTCACGCCATGACATCGACTCCCGACCTCGCGGGCCAGAACGATGTATCCGTCATCAAAGCCGGCGGCATCGATCTGCTCGATCTGCTCAAAGAAGGCCTGCTGGGGCCTTCCCAGGTGATAAACTTGCGCGACGTGCCGGGTCTCGACACCGTCGTCGAAGAGGAAGATGGCGGCTTGCGCATCGGGCCGATGGTCACTTTGGCATCGCTCTCTGTTGATCCGCACGTACGACAGCGCTATCCAGCACTCGCCGCCGCGCTCGGCAGCTCGGCCAGTCCGCAGATCCGCAACGTCGCGACTTTGGGCGGCAACCTCCTGCAGCGTCCCCGCTGCTGGTATCTGCGCTCGCATGCATTTCGCTGCCTGCGCAAAGGCGGCGGTCACTGCTTTGCCATCCATGGCGAAAACCAATACCACGCAATTTTCAATAACATGCCTTGCGCCATCGTGCATCCTTCGACGGCAGCGACGGTGCTGGTGGCTCTAGGCGCGACGGTCGAGATCACCGGCGCCGGCGGCGCTACGCGCCGTCTCTTGCTGGAAAACTTCTTCGTTTCCGTCGAACAGGATATGCAGCGCGAGAATTCTCTCGAACCGCATGAAATCCTCGCCGCAATCCGCCTGCCGCACCTGCCGCCAGGCGTCCGCATGGCTCACATCAAGCAGGGTGAAAAAGATTCATTCGACTGGCCGCTTGCCGACGTCGCCGCCGTGCTCGATCTCGATGCAAGCGGCGTTTGTCAGCGCGCCGCAATTGTTCTTGGCGCGGCGGCGCCGGTGCCGCACCGTGCCAAGACGGCCGAAGCTGCGCTGGTCGGACAGCGGATCGACCAGGCAATCGCCGCTCGAGCCGCGCACGCGGCGCTCGACGGCGCGACGCCGCTCAGCAAAAATGCCTATAAGGTGCCGCTGTTTGAAGCCCTCGTGCGGCGGACAATCATCCAAGCCGTAAGCTAGAACAATCATTTACGTCGCTGTTCACCGCAGCCCTGGCCGTACTGGCCAGGAGGGTGCGATCAGGCCCGGTCGAAAGCTCAGATTTCACCGGCGCGCTACCCAATCGTTGCCGAGCTTGACGTAGGACCGCTTCACGGCAGCCCAGGCAATGCGATGGGCGGCCTCTTCCTGCCGGCCTTCCCCGGCGTGCGCGGCCCAGGCGTGGTTGAACGCCTCGCGATAAATGTCCTGCGCATGGGGCGGCAGATGAGTGCGAACCGAGGGCGGCAAGCTTTCATTGCTGACGTACGGCATGCAAAAGGCTCCTCAGCCAAGCCTGCCCAAGTTCGTCTTCCCAAAGTCCGGCAGGCTCATGCCAAAATGTGCTTTTCGATCTCCCAAACCGGATGCTTGGTCAGGTCCTTGTCGATCTCGGCGATAATGCGCTTCTTGACGTCGGCGTGAAACACATGCCGCAGCTCGGCAAGTGTGCGCGGCGGCGCGACCACGACGATCTTCTGCGTATTTTGGTCACGCGCCAGCTTCTCCAAGGTCGCCGCCACTCGATCGGCGAAGCGTCCCTTCTCGATGTCATGCCAGTCGGTTGGCTCGATGCTGCTGTGGCGATGCGTACCCGCACTCTGCAAGAGCGCGCTCCGTCGAGAATGCCGCCGCGAAATTGTGGCTGACCGTGACTAGGAATAAACGCCGTTGCCAAACCGCTTTGCGATCGTTGCCGACGCCATTTTTGATCGAATGGAGCGCCAAGCGAGAGGAAGCGCGTCGCGAGCGCGACCGGCTGCGAAGTCAAATCGTCATGACAACCCAAGCTGGCCACCAACACGCACCCATGTAGCGACAAGAAGTGCGCTTCCGAACAGCAAAAAGCCGCTGAGATTGCCCAAAAAACCCGCGGCTGCCTCAAAATCGCTACCGATCACGTAGGCCAATCCGAGATAGGCTCCGCCACACAACACGCGGCCCAAGAGCGCGACCGCAAGGAATTTTGAGAAACGATAGCGGCTCACCCCCGCCAACAGGTTTGCCGCAGAGCTAAGGTACGAAACGAAAGTGCGCGTGATAAACACCGTGAGTAACCCCCAATGGTGAACAAGCCCTGGACGCGCATACTGCGCGCCTATAGCCGAACCAGCGGCCATACCGCTCCAGAAGGTCACGGCTGATCATGCGCCCGATGCCGTAGCCAACGATGTCGCCGAAAACCGAGGCAATAACGATAACAAGGCTAGCGGTGAGAAAGTTCATCCGGCCTTGAGCAACCAGGGACCCCGCAACCGCGCCGGCAATGCCGTCGGGAACGGGCGCGCCAATCGCGCCCGATAGCTGGATCAAAGCCAGGATCGGGTAGCCGTAAACAAGCATCGAGGAGAGCATTTCGTCGGAAAGCGCCGCGAACCAACCCGACGATTCGGAAGAGGTGATGCCGGCGCCGTTGTCCACGAGCGCAGCGACCGCGCGTTGTACGCGTTCGACGTAGTCGAAGGTGGAAGTCCTGGATAGCGCCGCGGCGGAGCGCAGGTCGGTATTCGGGTCGATCTCTGCCGCAAGTGCAAGAGCCCCGATCAAGGCCACCGTGTCGATGCGGTAAGTGCGAGCAACATAACTCAGCGTCATCCAGCCGCGAATGCTGCTGGTGCGCGGTGTAGCCGCCAGATAGGCCGAGCGCAGCAGTTCGAACGATCCGTAGGAGCGCAGCGCGAACCACAAAGTGGGAAGCGTGAATAAGACCACCAGCGCTAGTGCCAGCCGACGCGCCGCCGCCGATTTTCCAAAGTTGATCACGGCTTTTGACCTTTTTAGCCGGACGGTTCGGCGCTCAATCCCCCTTGTTTATCCACATTGCGCAACTGCCACCGCATTGAGGCAGATCAACTATCCGGGAAACAAAATATGCCATCAGTAACGACGTAGATGCCCCAAGCGGGATCTGGCCTGATGGACAGAGCAACTTTGATTGAACCTGCTGTACGCGGGAGCCCACGCGGCCTCAGCAGCGAGGAAGCGCGCCGGCGCCTTACCGAGTTCGGGCCAAACGCGGTAAGCGAAGCCCTACCGCCGTGCTGGCGCACTTATCTTGCGAAGTTCTGGTCGCCCATCGCCTGGTTGCTCGAAATCGCGATGGCGGTCGAGATCGGCCTTGGCAAATATGTCGAAGGAGCTGTCATCGCCGGATTGCTTCTCTTCAATGCCACGTTGGGTTTCATTCAAGAGGGGCGGGCCGGTGCGGCGCTGACGGCGCTCAGGAAGCGTCTCGCGCCGACAGCGATTGCCCGCCGCGACGGCGAATGGATCAAGGTCGCCGCAGCCGAACTGGTGCCCGGCGATGCCATCAGGCTACCGCTTGGCGCGGTCGTGGCCGCCGATGCTCGCATACTATCCGGCTCGATCATGGCCGACCAATCCATGCTTACCGGCGAGTCTGTCCCCGTCGATGCCAAGGAGGGTGATACAGTTTATGCCGGAGCGCTGGTCCGTCGAGGCCAGGTGATCGCCGAAGTCACGGCAACGGGAGTGCGGACATATTTCGGCCGTGCAGCCGAACTCGTGCGTACAGCGCGTTCTGTCAGCACCGAGCAGGCCGCCATCTTCGCGGCGACGCGCAATCTCGCTTTCGTCAACGCAACGGTAGCGATCGGCATCGTGATCTACGCCTATGCAGCGGCGGTGCCGCATGGCAATCTCGTCCCGCTCGGTCTGACCGTGCTTCTGGCGACCATTCCGGCCGCGCTGCCGGCGACGTTTACGTTGTCGGCCGCGTTCGGCGCCCAGACGCTGGCGCGGCGCGGCGTGCTGCTGACGCGGCTATCGGCGGTGCATGAAGCTGCCAGCATGGACGTG
>DASZWK010000128.1:0-4666 GCA_035546235.1 Xanthobacteraceae bacterium
TCCCCCTCCCTGTCAGGGAGGGGCCAGGGGAGGGTCACGGCGTCAGCTACGCGCGAAGGTATTCGCCAAACCTCTTCGATTCGTACCTTACCTCGCCATGAACCATTCACCCCTCACCCTGCCCTCTCCCCTGAGGGGCGAGGGATTATTTCGTTGAACATCGCTTGAACATCAAAGCGGCGGTGCCGTCGCGTCCTCGTGCGGGGCGCGCACCTCGCGCAATAGTTCGATCAATGTCGTCAGCTTCTTGCCGCTAAGGTGACCGAGCTGTTTGCGATTGCATTCGCGGAGAGCGCTGGCCAGGTCGTCCAATAGCGCCAGGCCCGCTCGCGTGATCGCCACTTGCACCACGCGGCGGTTGTCGGCCGGACGGTGCCGCTCGACCAGCTTGCGCTCGGCCAGCTTGTCGACCAATCGCGTGATATCGGGCGCGCGGGAAATGAGCCGCGCGGCCAGCGTCAACGTCTGCAAGCCGGCCGGATGCTCGGCCCGCAACAGCCGCAGGGCGTTGTACTGCTGGGCCGTCAGGTCGTACTGGCCGAACAGGGCATCTTCGAGCGCCTTGAGCCGATCGTAGCTGCGCCACAGGTTCAAAAATGCCTGCTGCTCGAGCGAGTCAAACCCGCGCGGCTTGCTTGTCGGTTTACTCTTGCTTCGCGAGCCTGCTTTAGCGGTCGTGGCCATGAACGTGATGATATCTCCTTCGCTGATAATTGTCTAGACAAGTATTGTCTTTACGACATTATGTCGGGAGGCCGATCGGACGTGCCAGGCTTTTTCGCCGCGAGGTGAATAAGCATGCACTTACATCAGGGCACCCTACCGCACGCCCCCCTTTTCGCGCTGCCGGTAATACTTCAGCCCCGGCAAAAAGAAGCACGCCGCCGAGACGACGCCAAACAGCGTCAGGCCGAAGGGAATGTCGAATCGCTGCAATACGGCCATGCCCAGCGCCGTGGCAAATAGCGCCGCGGCCTGAAAATAGAACTGCCCGGATAACGTGCCTCCCTTCACGACAAACACCATGCCGCCGACCAGCCCGAGCACCGGCGACAGCGTCAGCACCGGGAGCCCGAGAATCATTTCGACGTAAAACAACACCACGATACTGATCATACTGGCGGCCCACACGTGCGCGATCTGCCGTTCGACGAACGTGACCGGCCCGGCTCGCCGGCGCAACGTCCAAAAGATCGTGGCCCAGGTCCCCAGTCCGGCGGTCCACAGGGCAACATAAAAAAACGGCGAACTGACACCCGTCCATTGCATCAGGTTTGTCAGCAAGCACGTCGTCAGCAGGGCCAGGCTGTGCCACATCCACAACAGCCCCCAGTTCTCCAGCACCGTGGCGTGATGCGTTTCGCGAAATGCCCGAGCCAAGACTTGCACGAAGATGCCGCTGCGCGCGGCCGTCGGTTCGTCGGCCAGAAACGCCTCCAGATCGTCGGCCATAAGCTTCGCGCTCTCGTAGCGCAAATCTTGCGGCTTTTGCAAACACTTGAGCGCGATCATCTCCAACTCGCGATCGGCCCGCGGATTCACCAGCCGGGGCGGCAGCGGATCTTGCTCCAGCACCAACAGCACCGTGTCGACCGGCGAGGCCGCTTGAAACGGCGGACGGCCCGTGAGCATCTGATACAGAATCGTGCCCAGGCTGTAGACGTCGCTCGTCGGGCCCAGCTTGCCGCGCGTGCCCGCGGCCTGTTCGGGAGCCATGTGCGCCGGCGTCCCCAGGATCGCGCCGGAGAGCGTGAGGTTCATCTCGGCTTCCACGCGCTTGGCCAGCCCAAAATCCGAGACGTGCGGGCGGCCTTCGGCGTCGATCAAGATATTCGACGGCTTCAGATCGCGGTGCAGCACGCCGCGCGAATGGGCGTAATGGATCGCCCGGGCCACGGGCGCCAACAACTGCGCCGTTTCGCGCGCCGTCAGCGGTCCCTCGGCCAGGCGACGTGCGAGCGTCGTGCCTTCGACGTATTTCATCGTGAAGTAAGGCTGCCCTTCGAAGTCCCCCACTTCATAGACCGGCACGATTCCGGGATGGTCGAGCCGCGCGGCCGCTTCGGCCTCGGTGCGAAAGCGGGCCAGGTCGGCGGCGCTGGCCATGTCGCCGCGCAACACCATCTTCAAAGCCACGATCCGGTCCAGGCTGATCTGCCGTGCGCGGTATACCACGCCCATGCCACCGCGCCCCAGTTCTTCGAGCAATTCGTAATCGGCGAATTGTCGCAGCACCGGTTCTGACGATGGCATTCGCGCGCTCGCCGGTCGCGGAGTCGCCAGCGTTGCTGTCCGCGGCTGCGGCGAATGCTCCTGCGTCTGATCACCCGCCGAGGAACTTCCTCGGCTCGACCCAAGCGCCCGGCTGCCAGCCGCCACGCAATCGGTCACGAGCATGGCCGCCCACAAGGGGCGCAGTTCGTCGGCCAGATCGGCGTGCTGGGCCAGAAACGCATCGATCTGCGGCGGCTCGCCACGCCGCAACTGTTCGGCCAGTCGATCCACGAGAACCAACAGGCGCGCATCGCGGTCGGCATCCGTCGGGCCGGATGGCGTGCCGGCCGCGTCGTGCGAACTGGCCACGGGGCCAGCCTCGGCAGCTGCTTTTCCGCCGGCGCTCATGACTCGCCCCGCTCGCTGGGACTTTCCTCGAGCAAGGCGCGCAGGCGACGCATCGCCCGCAGGTAGCGCATGCCGGCAGCGGGCTCGGAAAGTTCCAGGGCTTCGGCCGCCTGCTGATTCGTGAGCTGCTCGAAGTGCCGCATGAGGATGATTTCACGATCCGTTTCGTCGAGCGTTTCGAGCGCCGCCTGAAAACGCTGCTCCAGCTCGTGATGCGTGGCGGCTGCGGCCGGCGTCAATTCCCGATCGCGCACCAGCGCCGCCAGGTCGAAAGCCGATTGATCGGCGTGCGAAGGCGCAACGAGCGATTGTTCGCGATCGACGCTGCGGCGCGCGGCGCCACGATGACGCCGGTGGGCGTCGATCAAATGATCGCGGGCCAGGTAGCGCAGCCACGCCTGAAACGGCATCTTGGCCGCGGCCAGGTAATCCGTCAGGCGTCGATCCGCCTCGACCAGCACGTCCTGCACGATGTCGCTGGCGTCGAGCCGGCCCTGCAAGGCCCGATCCATCCGCAGCCCCACCATCCGCCGCAACACGTCGCGGTGCCGCTCCAAAAGGCGATTCCGCGCCGCGGCATCGCCCGAGCGGGCCGCCGCCAATAGCTCCTGCGTTTCGGAAGAGTCAGGCCACATGGTTACAAGTATAATGATCGGGTGGGCAATCCGCGCTTTCGCCTGCGACTTAAATAAGCAATGCCTGACATCCACTTCGCCGCCCGGGCGGCCACGGTATTTGCCCAGCTTCGGCGGTCCGCCGCCTTCGGCCCGATAAGCCCGCGAATCGCCCGGCCTCGCAGAGGCCGGCTACAGGTTCTATTTCGCGGTCCGTCCATCACGTGCATCATCTGCTTGCTCCTTCCCCTCGTCCCCGAGGCCGCGCAGGCCGCCATCACGCTGGAGAACGCCAGCGACACGACCGTCGTGTGTCGCATCACGCCCACGGTGGCCAGCGCCGTGCGCGACGTGCGGATTGCGCCGGGCAAGGCCGAGCAGCTCGAAGCCAAAGACCCGGTGGAGTGCGAGTTCCGCAGCGCCGGCCAGCCGACGCGCTACAACTTGCAGCCGGGGCGGCAATATCGGTTCATCGTGTCGTCGGCGGGGAAGCTCGATCTGCGGGCCTTGCCGACCAAGGCGCCGGCCGATCGGCCTGTCACACGCAAATGGCCGCAGGTGCGCGAGGTGAAAGTGCTGCTGGCCGGCGGCAAAGAGTACCGGGCGTTTTACCGCGAAAAGTGGCAAGCCCGCGCGCGCGGCATCGTCGAGGGGGCGGCCGCCCGCTTCGAGCAGCAATTCCCGATTCATTTTCGCGTGGTCGGCTATCGCGATTGGGAATACAAGACGGCGCCGCAAACGGCCGGCGAAGCCTTTCAATGGCTGCACAAGATTCCGCTTGGCGAGGCGGACCTGGTGATTGGCTTCACGATGGTCCCCTTCCCCGGCCCGCGCGGCGAAATCCGCGGCGTGACGCAGTATTACAGCCAGTGCGTGGTGATTCCCGATTGCTGGGGAACGAGCGGCGCCACCACGCGCCTGGTCCACGAGCTATGTCACGTGTTCGGCGCGTTTCACGTGGCCGATGCCAATTCCGTGATGCAGATGGGCTTCGAGCGGACACCGCAGATCTTTACCTTTGGCGAATCGACCGAGGACGTGGTCAACCTGGCGAAAGACGCCGACCTGAAAGAGGGCGTCGGCAGCTTGTCGCCCGACACACAGAAGCGCATCCGGGCCATCTACCGCACATTCCATCACCCGTTGGAAAACCTGGAAGACGACCCGATCGTGGTCGGCTACCGCTACCAGGCGCGCCGCGCCGGTTGGAACGGGGACGAAGAACGCCGCGAGCAGATGCAACAAATCGCCGATCGGCTGTCACCGCCCAAGCCCGAGACGCCGGCGCCGGAGCAAGGGCTGCAATAAATGCAGAATGCAAAATGATGAACAACGAATAGGCGCGCGAAGCGATGAGTGCTGAGTGATGAGCGGAAATGCTTTTCACGTCACCCGGCCGGCCGACATCGCGAGCACATTCTCTTCCCGCT
>DASZWK010000129.1:0-12381 GCA_035546235.1 Xanthobacteraceae bacterium
ATCCGCGCTGAGGGTTCCACGAACGCTTGGCGCGCAGACCACCCCTTCGTCCGCCTCATCCGTTTGGTGGACGCGAGGCACGACAACTCTCGTCTAGATCGTTCGCGTCGGTGATCCGCGAGAATGTCGCGCAGCACGGAGATAGGCGATGCCTATGCGGGGCGAGTTGCAAATCTCGGACATCGATCTGAGCGATCGCCAATCGGCGATCGGCGATGGGCGGTCCGGGATCGTCGCGACGGTGAACAATCCTGAGTTCGGCATGATCGCGCTGTTCTGTGCCGTCGGCTTGTGGCTGACGTTCTACTATCTGCACTTGTTCCAGAGCTTTGCTGCGTTCGGAACGATTCTGTGACCGATTGAAGATGGCCGAGCAGAGCGCAGAGACCCCGTCGCGCGCAATGTACCGACGCGACGAGGCTGGGGCCTACCGTGCAGCCTACTCCGCCGCGGTCCGCGCGCCCTGGCCGTAGCGGCGCTCGATGTAATCGATCACCATTTTCTGGAAATCTGCGGAGACCGTCGGCCCGCGCAACGTCGCGGCCTTCTTGCCATCGATAAAAACCGGCGCTGTCGGTTGCTCGCCGGTGCCTGGCAGTGAAATGCCGATGTCGGCGTGCTTGCTCTCGCCCGGTCCGTTGACGATGCAGCCCATCACCGCGACGTTGAGACCTTCGACGCCCGGATAGCGCTTCTTCCATTCCGGCATCGAGTCGCGAATGAAGCTTTGGATGCCTGCGGCCAATTCCTGGAATGTCGTCGACGTGGTGCGGCCGCAGCCAGGGCAGGCGGCGACCAGCGGCACGAAGGTCCGCAACCCAATGGTCTGCAGCAATTCCTGCGCGACTTTCACTTCCAGCGTGCGGTCGCCGTTGGGTTCCGGCGTCAGCGAAATGCGGATGGTGTCGCCGATGCCCTGTTGCAACAGCACGCCCATCGCCGCGGAAGATGCCACGACACCCTTCGTGCCCATGCCGGCCTCGGTCAGGCCGAGATGCAGCGCATAGTCGGAGCGCCGCGCCAGCTCGCCATAGACGCCGATCAGGTCCTGCACGGCGGAGACTTTGGCTGACAGGATGATCCGATTCTTTGGCAGTCCGATCTCTTCGGCGCGTTGCGCCGACAGCAAAGCCGATTGCACCATGGCTTCGCGTGTCACGTCGCGGGCATCGATCGGATGATTTGACTTGGCGTTCTCATCCATCAGGTGCGTGAGCAATTCCTGATCGAGCGAGCCCCAATTGGCGCCGATACGCACCGGCTTGTTGTACTTGATCGCGGTTTCGACAATGGCGCCGAACTGGCGGTCCTTCTTCTCCTTGAAGCCGACATTGCCGGGATTGATCCGGTACTTGTCGAGCGCTTCGGCGCAGGCGGGATGATCGGCCAGGAGTTTGTGGCCGATATAGTGGAAGTCGCCAACGATCGGCACGTCCACTTGCTGCTTCAGCAGCCGTTCCTTGATGTGCGGGACGGCGGCAGCGGCCTCGTCGCGGTCAACGGTAATGCGCACGATCTCGGAACCTGCCCGCGCCAGTGCCGCGACCTGCCTGGCGGTCCCCTCGACGTCCGCCGTATCGGTGTTGGTCATCGACTGCACGACGATCGGCGCCCCACCACCGACGGTCACCTTGCCGACGCGAACGCCGACGGTCTGGTGCCTTGCCGCGGGGCCGGAAAATTCCATCATGTCTTCAATCCCTTAACCGGAACATTCGTCCCGGCCAGAACACAGCGAATGGTGCTATGGCAACGATATAGCCCTGCCATGACGGTTTGACGAGGCGTCGCGCCGCTCTTCGAGGGGCCAAACCTACGGATGGCTAACCTCCGCCCCACAGCTTTGTGGCGACACTGCCCGTCGCTACGCGCAGAAATTTATATACAAGATTCACGCTCCCCCTTAGAGTTTATGGACAATTTACAAAGGGGAAGCGCCGCCAGGAACGCTTATCCCCGGGGGACGAAGCGGAATGGGCGAAGCAAGCGAGATGACGCTTACGTTTCGCTGTCCGCGCGGACTTGAAAGCGTCCTGCCGAAGCCGATACCCGCCGTGCAAGGTCTGCCGGACTGGTTCAAGGCGCTGTCGCAGCGGGCCTTCAACCCATCGATGGGCGGGCAGAGTTACACGGTCAAAAAATGTCCGCCCTTCGTCGACGCCATGACCTACGGATTCTTGATTCCGCTCGCCAGCGACCTCGAAGTGCGCGACGGCGAGTTCAGTTGGAACTTTGAGGCCCCGGAGGGTGTCGTCAGCGACTACTCATATTCCTCGCCGATCGATTTTCACGATCCGAGCCAGATCGCCGGCACGCCATTCTTCGATGAGGACCAGTTCATCATCAAGTTCAACAATTTTTGGACGATCGAAGCGCCGAAGGGCTATTCGCTGCTGTTTACTCATCCGGCCAATCGCGCCGACTTGCCGTTTACGACGCTGACCGGAATGGTCGATTGCGATGCGTTCTATCAGAACCCGGTCAATTTCCCGGCACGCTGGAATAATCCGGACTTCAATGGCGTGCTCAAGAAAGGCACGCCGATCGCACAATGCTTTCCGGTGAAGCGCGAAAGCTGGGCCGCACGTTTCGAAGTGTTTTCCAGCGAGGACTCGCTCGAACTCGCGCAGTCGCGCGAAACGATTTTGACCGGCGCGGATGTTTATCGCCGGCAATTCCGGGCGCCGAAGCGCTGAGTTATTTGGCCCGGAGGAAACGCGCCGCCGCACTCGGCTTGAGCCAAAACCGGCCACGCGCCGACTTGGTCAGCATCGCGAGTGCGCTGCCGTAGCGATTTGGGTCGCTGCGCACCGCCAAACGAAAACAGTCGTAGCCTTCATCTAACTGTCCAAGGTGAAGCAGACAGCGGCCGAGGTTCAGCCAAGTGGCGGGATCCGGCCTCGTCGCAAGACAGCGCCGAAAATGATCGGCGGCCTTCTGATATTCGCCGGCGCGCTGATGGGCGAGCGAAAGCCCGAACAGAGCGTCGTGCGAACCCGGTGAGATTTCGAGCGCGCGGGCGAAGGCGTGTTGGGCGTCGGTGAAGTTCCGTCGCTCCAGGAAAACGCGGCCGAGCTGGATCGAGAACTCGGGCACCATCGGGGCGATGTCGCGGCCGCGCGCGAACACTTCGGCCGCCTCGTCGTGACGTTTCGTCGAGGCCAACGCGCAGCCGAGTTCGTAAAAGGCCTTGGGATTGGGCGGTTGCCTCTTGATCGCGCGCCTGAGCCGCGACAGCGCGTCGTCGACCCGTCCGGTCTGCCGCAGCGCGGCCGCCAGCTGCATGTCTACCTCGGCGTCACGCCGGATGTGCGCTGCGGTTTCGAGCGGTGCGATGGCGTCCGCAGCGCGGCCTTGCATGAGCAATGCGCAACCGAAAATCTGCAGCGCGCGGGCATCGCGGGAATCCAATTTGAGGACCTCGGCGGCGATGCGTTCCGCCTCGCCGGGGCGCTGGCTGGTCAAGGCAAGCGCGGCCTGCTGCAGCGCATTGCCGATGTCGCCCTTCGTCATCGGAATCCGGGTCCGCTGAACATTGTTTCCTCGGCTGCACGGCGCGCTGAACGCTAGCACGGTTGTGACCGGCAAATCATCCCGGCCGATTGACGAGGATCAGCCCTGCCGCCACCAGAACCGCCGCGATGATAAACGGCGGAGTGAGCGGCTCATTCAATACCAGATGCCCGGCGGTCACGCCGCAGAGCGGTGCCAGAAAGGTGAATACCGACAGGCGGGCGGCCGAATAGCGGATGATCAGCCAGAACCACACCACAAAGGTGACACTGACGACCCAAATCGTCTGGTAGGCGAAGGCGCCGAGCGCCAGCGCGGACGGCATTGCATCGATGTGCTCGCCGAAAATCATCGCGCCGATTGCGAGCAGCGGCACCGAAATGACGAGCTGGTACAGGAGTGTCTTCTCCGGGCTGATGCGGCCGAGCGGGCTTGCCTTGATGAGCAGCGTCGTCGCCGCCCAGGCGAGCGCGGCGCCAATCAGCATCAGGTCGCCAAAAATCTGATGCGGGTCGCTCACCGGCCCGGGAATGCCGAACGCGATGACGATGCCGGCAAACGACAGCAACAGCCCGATCCACTGCCACAGATGAAAACGATCGCCAGGAATGAGCCAACGCGATCCGATGACGACAAAGAAGGGTGCCAGATAGAGAAACAACGTGCCGCGTGTCACCGTGGTCCACACCAGGCCCCGATAGATCAGCAAAAACTCAAACGCGAACAGAACTCCCGCGAAAATTCCGGCGGCAAGTGTGCCGTCGCGCTCAAACAGCGCGATGCCGCGCACGCGGCACCAGGCAGCGACCAAAATCGCAGCAAGGAGCGAACGCGTCGCCGATTGAAGCAACGGCGGAATATCGTGGATTGCGATCTTGATGGCGACGTTATTGAAGCCCCAGCTCACGCAAAGTCCGATCGTGATTGCGATGGCGAGGGCGTCGAGGGGGCGCGACGAAGTGGAGGGCGGCATTTCGGGGGCGATTCTCTTGCGTCACGTCCAGCAACCGCGAGAGACTATCGCTCTCGGCAATGCGCGCAAATGCCGACAATCTCGATGAGCGGATTCTTGGGCGCGAAACCGGCGGCGCGCGATGCTGCCTTGAGGGCTTGCGCGACGGCGCCGCCCGGACCCTCGCCGACGGCGCCGCAGCGCTCGCAGATCAGAAACACCACGAGATCGCCGCCCGAATGGTTATGGCCGCAGGCCACGAATGCGTTGCGACTCTCGATGCGGTGAACCAGTCCGTTCTCGCGCAGAAAATCGAGTGCCCGATAAACAGTGATCGGCGCTGGGCGGCCGTTGCGGTTGGCCATCCGTTCGATGATTTCGTAGGCGCCAAGCGGATTATGGCTCGCCAGCAGCGTCTCGAGCACCTGGCGGCGAATTGGCGTCAGTCGCTGCGATCGTGCCGTGCACTGGGCTTCCGCATAGGCCAACGCGTCACTCGCGCATCGCTCATGATCGTGATCGGGCGCAGGGAAGATTGCGCGCGCCATGACTTTTCCTTCGTTCTTGCCGTCACCAGCGTCGCTGGGCCGCATAGTACCGGTTTTGGGGGATCGCGAAAACGTGAGGCGGCGGCGTTAGACATTTATGTTGCATTGCAGCAAACGGCACAGCACAGTCCGCCCGCCTATTCCGGTCCCACGGTGAGTGGTGCTACCGACGCTTTTTCGCCAAATCTGGGTTGGGGATCGCCATGTTGAAAGGGAAGTCTGCGCTGGTCACCGGATCGACATCAGGGATCGGTCTGGCCATCGCCCGAGCACTCGCCGCACAAGGCGCCAGCATCACCATCAACGGATTTGGCGACACGGCGGCGATCGAAAAGGAACGCAGCGCGATCGAGAAGGAATTCGGCGTCAAGGTGGCGTACTCGCCCGCCGATATGACCAAACCGGACGAAATCGCCGACATGGTGCATACGGCCGAGAAGACTTTTGGGACGCTCGACGTGCTCGTCAATAACGCGGGTATCCAATTCGTGTCGCCGATCGAGGATTTCCAGGTTGAAAAATGGAATCAGATCATCGCGATCAACTTGTCGGCGGCGTTTCATGCGGTGCGTGCCGCCGTGCCGGGAATGAAGGCGCGCAAGTGGGGACGTATCATCTCAACGGCGTCGGCGCATTCGCTGGTCGCTTCGCCATTCAAGGTTGCCTACGTGTCGGCCAAGCACGGTATTGCGGGCCTCACCAAGACGGTCGCCCTCGAGGTCGCGACCTTCGGCATCACCTGCAACTGCATCAGCCCCGGTTATGTGTGGACGCCGCTCGTCGAGAAACAAATACCCGACACCATGAAGGCGCGCGGCATGACCGAGGAGCAGGTCAAGCGCGATGTCCTCCTGGCCGCGCAGCCGACCAAGGAGTTCGTGACCGTCGACGAAGTGGCGAGCCTTGCTGTCTACCTTTGTTCCGACGCGGCAAAAGCCATTACGGGCGCCAACCTTTCGATCGATGGCGGCTGGACGGCAGCGTGATCGGCGCACAGCTCAGCCGCATGAAAAATCCGTTCGCTTCCCTACTGCCCGGCCGTGCGACCGAACAAAAAGGTTCGGTAACGGTCAAACGCATCAATCTCGCGCTGCAAGGCGGCGGTGCGCACGGTGCGTTCACGTGGGGCGTGCTCGATCAGCTTCTGAGTGACGAACGAATCGCGATCGAGGGTATTTCCGGCACGTCGGCGGGCGCGGTCAACGCGGTAATGCTGGCCGACGGACTCGCCCGCGGCGGGCGCGAGGAGGCGCAAAAACGCCTCGAGGATTTTTGGCGCGCGGTGTCGACCACGGGCAATCTGCCGAGCCTGCAGCGCAAGGTCATCGAGCGGCTGCTATCCTTCACGCCGATCGAAGGCACGCCGGCACAGGCCTGGTTCGATGCGATGTCGCGCTACTTTTCGCCCTACGACGTCAATCCGCTTAATATCAATCCGCTGAAGGATTTGTTCGAGCGCTTCGTCGATTTTGCCGCGTTGCGCGCCTCTCCCGATCTGCACATTTTTATTTCCGCGACCAATGTGCAGACCGGCCGGGTGCGAATTTTTCCGCGCGAGAAGATCACGGCGGATGCCGTGATGGCGTCCGCTTGCCTGCCGGTGTTGTTCCGCGCCGTCGAGATCGACGGCGTGCCTTATTGGGATGGCGGCTATTTGGGCAACCCGGTGATCTTTCCGTTCTTTCGCACGACGAGTACTGAGGACGTGCTGGTGGTTCAGATCAATCCGCTGGTGCGCCAGGCGACGCCGATGTCGTCGAGCGAGATCATGAACCGCATCAACGAAATCACATTCAATTCCTCGCTGATTGACGAATATCGCGCCATCGATTTCGTGACTCGGCTGATCGATCAGGGCAAGCTGTCGCGCGGGACCGGGCCCGAACAATACCGGCGCATCAATGTTCATCGCGTCGTGCTCGATCGCTTTGGCACGCGCGTCGATGCCTCAAGCAAGCTTTCCACCGATTACGATTTTTTTGAAATGCTGCGCGTCAGCGGCAGGCGCGCGGCGAGACGTTTCCTCGACGAGCATTTCGACGATATCGGCGTAAAGAGCACCGTCGATCTGCGGGCGGAAGCACAAGCCGAGTGGGCATGATACGCTTGCACGATGAGTGACCCGATACCGCTCCTGGTCGCCGAAATCGGTGCCGCCCGGCTCGAAATCTGTGTCGCCGACATCACAACGCTGAAGGTTGATGTCATCGTCAACGCCGCCAACCGCAGCTTGCTCGGTGGTGGTGGCGTGGATGGCGCAATTCACCGTGCGGCGGGTCCCGAACTTTTGGCCGAGTGCGAAAGTCTCGGCGGTTGCGCGACCGGCTCGGCCAAGATATCGCGCGGCTACCGCCTGCCAGCCAGGCACGTCATTCACGCCGTCGGTCCGGTCTGGAGCGGCGGCGGCGAGCGCGAAGAGGAGTTGCTGGCGTCCTGTTATCGCACGGCACTCGACCTGGCGGCGGTCCGCCGGCTCGGGTCGCTGGCGTTCCCCGCGATCTCGACCGGCATTTATCGCTTCCCGCCCGACCGCGCGGCGCGGATCGCCGTGGGGACGGTTGCCTCAGAGCTCGCGGCGTCACCGCGCGGCATCAGGCGCGTCGTTTTTTGCTGCTTTGCACAAGGCAGCGCGGACCATCACGCGAGCGCTTTTGCCGACCTGGGCCTTGCCTAGGCTGCCGCCCCCCCGGGGCTGTCGATACCGCATTGCAATAATCGCATAGACAAATCCGTAAGCCTCCTTATATTATGCAGCGATGATTTGAGCAGGCATACCTGCGGGAGAGAGCTGTGCTGCCGCGCACGATCAATCGAGAATTCGCCTTTACTCTCAATGATGTAGCCCGGATGCTGCGAACCTATGCAGATCACCGGGCGGCGCAATTCGGGATCACCAGGGCGCAGTGGGCCGTGCTGGTCCGCCTCGACCGTTCTGAAGGGCTCAAACAGTCAGAGCTGGCCGAGATCTTGGATCTACAGCCGATATCGCTGACCCGCCTGCTCGACAAGCTCGCCCAGTGCGGATTGATCGAGCGCCGGGCCGATCCGGTCGATCGCCGCGCCAAGCGGCTGTTCCTCACGCCGGCAGCCCACCCGATGATCGAGAAGCTTGGTGACCTGGGCGAAGACCTGATGGCGACGGCGCTGCGCGGTGTCGCGCCCGAGAGCGTCGAACAGATGGTCGAGTACCTTGATGTCGTGAGAGAGAATTTGCGTCAGGCGATCCAACATCGCAACGCGGGCCACGCAGCCGAGGCGCGACAGTTGGAAGGGCAGCATCATGGCTGAAGCGCTGCGCAAACCCGCGCCGCCCGAAAGGGCGGAAACCGCCGAGGCGCAGGAGGCGCCGCGGACGATACCGCTCGCGCCGCCGGCCGAGAAGCAATCGCACAAGGACAGCTCCACGGGCCCGGAGGTGCAAAAGCTTAAGCGTCGCAACTGGACCCGGTGGGGCCTCTTCGCCCTTCTGCCGCTTGTGCTGCTGGTAGGCGTTTATTGGTACGTCACCGGCGGACGCATCATGTCGAGCGACGACGCCTATGTTGAAGCCGAGAAGGTCGGAATTTCGACCGACGTATCGGGCATCGTCAAAGACGTCGACGTCACCGAGAACCAGTACGTGAAGGCCGGGCAGGTGCTCTATCGCCTGGATCCGGAGCAATTTCAGATCGCGGTCGACAACGCCAAGGCCAATCTCGCCCAAACCGCGCTGATGCTCGAGTCGATGAAAAAGGACTATCAGCGCATGCTGAGCGACATCGCCGCCCAAGAGGCGGTGGTCGAATTCGATCGGACGATGTTCGCCAGCGATTCGATGCTGCTGCGCAGCCACACCATTTCACAGGCAGTTTTCGACCAGGCGAAGGCGACCCTGGGTAACGACCGGAACAAACTCGAATCGCTGCGCCAGCAGGCGCAGGTGCAGCTGGCCAAGTTGGGCGGCAATCCGGACATCGACGTCACCCAGCATCCGCAATATCGCGAGGCCAAGACGAAAGTCGATGAGGCCCAGCGGCAGCTCAACGACACAATCGTTAAAGCGCCGTTCGCGGGAATCGTGACGAGCGTTCCCTCGATCGCGCCGGGAAAATATCTCGCCGCTTCAACAACGGCTTTCTACTTAATCGACACCGATCACGTTTGGATTGAGGCGCAGCCGAAGGAAACCGAGTTGACCTATGTGCGCCCCGGCCAGGCCGTGACGGTGACGGTCGATACCTATCCGGATCGGCAGTGGCACGGCACGGTCGAGAGCGTGAGCCCCGCGGCGGCGCAGGAGTTTTCGCTGTTGCCGGCGCAGAATACCAGCGGCAACTGGGTCAAGGTCGTGCAGCGCGTCCCGATGCGCATCCGTGTCGATACCAGCGACAAATCGCTGCCGCCGCTCGCCGCCGGGATGAGCGTCGAAATCGGCGTCGACACCGGTCACGCGCGCGGCTTCCCGCATTTCTGGTAATCACTGTCTAGCGGCCGTCTCATGGCTTCAGAGAAAACATCGGAGATTAGCGGCCACCGCGGGGCGATCACGCTCTGCGTGATTCTTGCCACCCTGATGCAGGCGCTCGACACAACGATCGCCAACGTGGCGCTGCCGTACATGCAGGGCTCGATGTCGGCGAGCCAGGAGCAGATCGGCTGGGTGCTCACATCCTACATCGTCGCCGCCGCGATCATGACGCCGCCAACCGGATTTCTCGCGGGAAAATTCGGCATCAAGCGGCTGTTCATCATTTCGATCGCCGGCTTCACCGCGGCGTCAATGCTATGCGGCATGGCGCAGTCCCTGACGCAGATCGTACTGTTCCGGGTCATCCAGGGCGCCTGCGGCGCCGCACTCGTGCCGCTGTCGCAGTCGGTGCTGTTCGGCGTCTATCCGCGCGAGCGGCAGGGTTTCGCCATGGCGCTGTTTGGCATCGGCGTCATGATCGGACCGGTTCTCGGTCCGGTGCTCGGCGGCTGGCTCACCTATAACTACAGCTGGCGCTACGTGTTCTACATCAATTTGCCGATCGGGATTATCGACCTGGTGGGCATCATGGTGTTCCTTCCGGAATCGCCGCGCAACGAGGTACGCAAGCTCGATTGGTTCGGCTTCGGGGCCTTGAGCGTAACGCTCGGCGCGCTGCAGATCATGCTGGATCGCGGCGAGCTGAAAGACTGGTTCAGCTCGGGCGAGATCATCATCGAGGCGGTTATCGCAGGCTCCGCACTTTATCTGTTCCTCGTTCACATATTTACGGCCGAAAATCCGTTCGTGCGCCCGTCGATGTTCCGCGATCGCAATTTTACGACCGGGATGTTGTTTATCGTCGTCATCGGGTTGACATACTACGCGTCAATGGCGCTGCAGCCGCCCTATCTGCAGGAGCTGATGAATTATCCGGTGGTGACATCCGGCATCATCATGGGGCCGCGCGGCGTTGGCACCATGGTGTCCATGCTGATCGTCGGCCGCCTGGTGGGGCGCACCGATATGCGGATCCTGCTGGCTATCGGCCTCAGCCTGACGGCATGGTCGTTCTACAAGATGTCCGGCTGGACGCCGGATATTTCACAAGGCTCGATCGTCGGCGTTACCATGGTGCAGGGTTTCGGATTGGGCTTTCTGTTCGTGCCGTTGAGCGCGGCGACGTTGTCGACGTTGCCGCTCGCTGAGCGCACCGAGGGCGCCGGCCTCTATAGCCTGTTCCGCAATATCGGGTCGAGCATCGGCATTTCGGTGGTGAACGGGCTGTTGATCCGCAATGTTCAGGTCAACCACGCTAACATCGCGCAGAACGTGACCGCCGTTAATCGCGCGTTCGAACAGCCGGCGATCGCGCACTTCTGGAACCCGTTCACCGCGGCGGGGCGCGCCGCGCTCGATGCCGTAATCACCCAGCAGGCGCAGATCATCAGCTATATCGACGACTATAAGCTATTGATGATTGCTACGATTGTGGTGATGCCCCTGCTCTTCATGTTCACGGCATCGCGCGTCAAGGGCGGACAGCAGGTCGCCATCGCTGATTAAAGACGCAAGCGGCACGGAATCTGTCGCTGGCGTTGCATTCGATATCCAAGCGGCTCGCCGCCGCCGGAAAGTGCTGCTTATTCCGCCGCCCCGCCGGCCGCCACTTCACGCGTCTGTTCGCCTTCCACCTTCTGCTTGGATTCGAGGTCCTGGCCGGTCTGCTGATCGACGACCTTCATCGACAGCCGCACTTTGCCGCTAGATCGATAGCGCGGGCACCGCGGACTAATCTGGCGTGAGTGATCCATCGAAGATCAACGGCTAAATAGCCGTCTCTTGACCCATCTAACGACTTGGAACAGGAGCCGCCGGCGCCGTTTCTCGCGCCAGACCTCTTTAGCGATGGAATTCATCGTATCGTAGTCAATCTTAGGACTCTCGGCCCTTTCAAGGTCTGCTATACGCTGTCTGGCGAAGAGCGTGCCATGCCGTTCTTGAGCCAAAACGCGCTCTAACCTTCGAATTTCTTCGTCCTTGTCGGTGTGCTCCGACGCGGCCATGTTGATTAAGGTCGTGAGCTCGCCAGCCAGTGCCCTGTCCAATTCGTCCGTCGGGACACGACTCGGAACAGGAGCGTTTTGCAGCAGCTCAGGTTCGAAAATTTCCCGGACACGGACTGCGTACCTGCTAGGCGAATGTCGGTTCGCGACGAGCTCGCTGGCACCTCGCCGTATTTTGTCACACAACTCAGGACTGGTGGCGAGGTGCTCTATGCCGGCGACGTAGGCTGCAGCGTCCTCGAAATCGTCTCCGGCACATGACAGCAGTATGCCGGTCTGCCCATCCTGAACGAGTTCAGATATTCCGCCCACGTCGGGTGCGATGATCGGTAAGCCTGCCGCCGCCGCCTCGATCAGGATGTTTGGTATCCCATCGAACTCAGAAGTGTAGATGAGACACAGATGATCTCGCGGTGCGGTTTCCTGGAATGAGCGGAACGCACCGTGATATTCAACATTTGGAAGTCGCCGCAGAAGGTCCAAGTTGAACGGGTGCAGAGTTGGCTGGCCGTGCACATGAATCTTATACGACGGCATCTTGGCCAAGAGGACCTTGGCAATCGCAACCAAAAGCATTGGGCGTTTCTCGCCATCTAGACGGGAGGCCCAAAGCAAGGACTTTCCGGGCGGGCGGTAGTCGTCAGCAAGCCATTCATCGAGCGCGACTCTTGCGTAAAGGCAATGCCATTTTCTACGAGCGCTCGATATGCGACCCAGATCGGACCGAACAATACTGGCATTGTCGCACACCAACTTATCGAGATACTCGATATTGTCCGAGATGAATTGGAAGGGCTGTGCACCAGTTACACTTATCTGTCCTTGACGCTCGTGGGGGTCTGAGAACCGATAGAA
>DASZWK010000130.1:0-2364 GCA_035546235.1 Xanthobacteraceae bacterium
GGCGGCGGTCGCCGGCGCGATCCGCGCGCTTGCGCTGCGCAAGGCCAGGACCAACGCGGTCGGCGTGGTCGGGCTCGTCGAGAACATGCCGAGCGGCTCGGCCCAGCGCCCGGACGACGTGGTCAAGTCGATGTCCGGCCAAACCATCGAGGTGCTCAACACCGACGCGGAGGGGCGTCTGGTTCTGGCGGATGCGTTGACCTACACCCAGCAGAAATTCAAGCCGAAATTCGTGATCGATCTGGCGACCTTGACCGGCGCGATCATGGTCGCGCTCGGCACCGAGCATGCTGGCCTTTTCTCCAACGACGACAAGCTCGCGGACCGCATTGCTGAGGCAGGCAAGGAAGCGGGAGAGCTTGTGTGGCGCCTGCCGCTCGGCGCCGGCTACGACAAGATGATCAAGTCCAAGATCGCCGACATGAAGAACATCACCGGCACCACCAACGCCGGCTCGATCGCGGCGGCGCAGTTCCTGCAGCGTTTCGTCGAGAAGGGCCAGGCCTGGGCGCATCTGGATATCGCCGGCATGGCCTGGCAGGACGGCGAACAGCGCACGCACATTCCGAGCTGGGGCACGGGTTTCGGCGTGCGGCTGCTGGAGCGGCTGGTGGCGGAGCATTACGAGGGGTGACTATGGCGGGAGCATATCAGCTATTGCAGGAGTGAGGTTAACAAGTGGAGCTCGGTCCCGCTCACAGTTTGTCCGAGGGGTTCGCGCGTGTCGCAATTCTCCTGGCATTGTTGATCGGCTTTTTCGCGACGTGCGGAGTTGGCTTCTGGTTGGGAGACAAGTGGTTCGGTGGCTTTAGGTCAGGCAATCGAGCTGCGGGCATTCCGCTCGGTGTCGGCCTAACGCTCTATGCGTTGGTCGCGATTGTGCTCGTCCAGCTTTGGTAACTGGTTTGTATCGCGAGCATCACGGCCCAAGGAGGAGGTGAAGCGTGACCGAGACCTTATTCTATCACCTCGAACGACGTGCACTTGAAGACGTGCTGCCGAAACTGGTCGAGACGAGTTTGGAGCGCGGATGGCGTGCGCTGATCCGCTGCGATAGTGCCGAGCGCGCGGAAGCGCTCGACAATCTGCTCTGGACATATGACGAGGCGAGCTTCCTGCCGCACGCGCAGCAGGGCGATGGCGATCCGGCGCAGCAGCCGGTGCTGATCACGGTCGAACAGGGTAACGCCAACGCGGCGAACATTCTCTTTCTCGTCGGGGGCGCCCCGCCGCCGCCCTGGAACAGCGTGAACGATCTGACCCGCGTGGTGCTGATGTTCGACGGCCGCGATCCGGCGATGCTCTCGTCCGCGCGTGCATGCTGGAAGGACGCGAAGGCCGCGGGGCATGACGTGACGTATTGGAAAGAATCGCCGAGCGGAAAATTCCAGAAGCAGGCCTGATCTTGCGGCGCTCCCGCCGGGATTGCTAAACCGGCCACGCATTCAAGGAGACTTCGGTGCTCGGCCTTCTGTCCTTCTTCCTGTCATGGTGGGGGCTGCTTTCGATCGGTCTGCTGATCGTTTGCGTCATCCATGCTATCAAGCGCGGAAACGTGTTTCCGTGGATCTATGTGATGGTCTTCCTGCCCGGCGTCGGGCCGCTGATCTATCTTTTCATGGAGATCCTGCCGGAATTCCTGCGTGGCCGAACGGCACAGAAGTTCCGGCACGGCGCCGCGCGCGCCATCGATCCCAACAAGGATTTCCGCGCGGCGATGCGCGAGGTGGAGATGGTAGGCTCGGTCGATGCCAAACGCGCGCTCGCCGAGCAGCTCATGCAGCGCGGCCAATACGCTGACGCCATCGAGCTCTACCGCAATGCGCTTCAGGGGCAGTTCGCGACCGACCCTGCGCTGCTCGTCGGTCTGGCACGCGCACAATTCCTGAATGGTGACGGCGCCGGCGCGCAGGCCTCGCTCGATGCGCTTCAGGCGGCCGATCCGAAATTCGTTTCCGAAAGCGCGCACATGATCTATGCGCGCGCGCTCGAACTTCAGGGCAAGGATGCGGAAGCCGCCGACGAATACCGCCGCCTCGTGCCCTATTTCGCAGGCGAGGAAGCGCGCACCCGCTATGGGCAGCTGCTCGTACGCATGGGTCGCAACGACGAAGCGCAGGCCCTGTTCGCCCAGGTCTTGAAGAATCTCGACGGCGCGCCCGCGCGCTATCGCAGCCAGCAGAAGCAATGGGGCGATATCGCCAGGGCGGCGCTAAAATCATAAATCACCATGGCCGCCCTCGAGGCGGCCACCCAGCCAGCGAACGTCAGTGAGCGAAAAGACTCATCCGCGCTCGCAGACGCGAGCGCGCTCGGTGGCCGGGTCAAGCCCGGCCATGGTGAGATTTAGGTGTCCCCCATCGC
>DASZWK010000131.1:0-9012 GCA_035546235.1 Xanthobacteraceae bacterium
GATCTATTTCCTGCAGTCGCCGCGCGAGATCGTGCTGATCGAAGAATCGAACGCCGAAGTGCGTCACATCCACATGAACGTGCCGCATTCGAAACATCCGAAACCATCCTGGTACGGAGAATCCGTCGGCCACATGGACGGCGACACGCTGGTGGTCGACACGATCGGCTTCAACGACAAGAGCTATCTCGACAATTACCGCACGCCGCATACCGACAAGCTTCACGTCGTCGAGCGCTTCCGCATGTTGGACGGCGGCAAGAAGCTGGAGGCCGAAATCACCGTCGAAGACCCCGGCGCCTTCAACAAGCCCTGGCATGCGATCCAGCGCTGGAACCGCCGCGATAGACGCGAGATGATCGAATATATCTGCGCCGAAGATACGACGAATTATCTGAATTTCGACTTTGCGCCGCTTCCCGTGGCAACCAGGCCCGATTTCTAAGACGGCGGTTTGGCCGCGAATTTCGAGCCGCGTTCGCACATGCGGCCCTTGTCGTCCTGCCACAGTTTCTCGGTTGCGTGCAGATACCCCAGCGCGCGGGCGACCGTGTTGAAATCATAGGTCGCGAAGCGTTGCGCGATTTCGGTGTAATACAGCGGCTTCTCCCGGATCACGGCCAAAATCTCGCCGGCCAGTTTCTCGATCGCCTGCGCATCGCCGGATTTGCCGGCAACGTCCTCTTTTCCTTTCACGTAATCGCCGATCTTCGCCGTTTCCGCATAGGCATAGGCGATACGTTCGTAGCGTTCCTTCGGGATGCCTTCGCCGATGGTGGCGTCGATGCCCATTTTCGCCGTCGTCGGCACCACGCCCACGGGCGTCGGCGGCAGCGACGGATCGAGCGGCTTGCCGCGCGCATTGGTCACGATCAGCACGTCGCGGTCGGCCTGCACGCGCGTCGCGATCGCCCATTCGACATCCATTGGATTGAACACATCGATGTCGTCATCGACGATGACGACGTGCTTCAGGTCCATCACCGAAAGCGCGGCCAGGATCGCGTTCTTCGCTTCGCCGGCCTGCTTCTTGATCGAGATCACCGCGTGCCAGAAGGCGCAGCCGCCCAGCGTGACGTTGATGTCCTTCACCTGCACGCCGGCCGTCTTCAGCGCCTGACGGATCGCCGTATAGCGCGTCGGCGCCGCGAGCCAGGTGTTCTCCCACGGCATGTGCAGATTGTAGTAGATCGCGTCCTTGCGCATCGCGATCGCCTTGATGCGAACGAGCGGATTCCAGTGCAGCCCGCCCATCAGCCGGGTGAATTCGCCGAAGCGGCCTTCCGGCCAAGTCCAGCCGGTCGGCAGCACCTCGGCTTCGAGCACGATCTCGGCGTCGGCGATGTAGGGCACGTCGACGGTCGCGCACGGCGCCAGCGCCACCGCTTCGCCGCGCAGCCCCCCGGCGATCGCCATCTCGTCGACGCCGAGCGGCGCGCGAAAGCCGGAACCGGTGATCTCGAACGGATGCGTGCCGATCGAAATGGAGATCGGCAGCGGCTCGTTGCGGGCGAGCGCGCGCTGCACGAACATCCGCATGTTGTTGGGCGTCACCAGATCGATGCCGGTGAGCGCCTTTTCCTTGACGATGAAGCGGTAGATGCCGGAGTTGAAACCAAGCTCGGGATCGCGCGCGATGACGACGCCGGCCGTGATCATCGGCCCACCGTCATAGATCGACGACATCGGGATCGGCAACTTGAACAGGTCGACATCGTCGCCGACCATCGTCACCTCGCGGGTCGGCGAGCCGTTGACGTGTCTGGGCGGGATCGGCTTGGCGATGGCGGCCGCCAGCTTCTGCTCGATCTCGGCGAAGTTCGCGCAACCGAGCGCCATGGTGGCGCGCTCGCGCGATCGGATGATGCCGGAGACCACCGGCACGCCGTAGCCGATGACGTTATGGAACAGCAGCGCGGTCTTGGCCTGATCGACCAGCGTGGCAATGTGGCGGATATCGACCGGCTGGGTGAGATCGACCAGCTCGCGATTGTCCCGCAGGCGGTCGAGGAATTGGCGGAAATTTTCTTGCATTTTATGCCGCGGCCAAAACTGCTCTCTTGAGCGCCTGAGGCAACGCTATCGCGCGAAAAAATCCTTTTGGGTAAAGATAATCGTCTCCCGATTCATCAACGACCCGCATAAGACCATGCTTTTCAGCCGCCGGGTCACGGAGCGAAAGATAAATCTTCCGCTTCTCAAGCGATGCCGAATAGCCTTGATTGTTGACACAAACCACGAAGTGTTTTGACTGTTGTTTCGGCATTTCTTCCGCCTCACAAGAGGTGCTTTATCTTGAACTCTTTGCGCCCGATACCGGTTGCCTCGTACCAATGTAATTCAGCAAGATGGATCGAGCCATCTGCCAGCCGGACGCGAGCAATTCCCTTGCGTTTGCGCCACCTACCCGTTCCGTACAGCCGTCGCAAACGTGCGATCTCACGGATTCCAGACCCTGACGCAAAGGTCTCGACTTCCGAAATCTCGCTCAGAACCTCAAAGCTCATAGGTGGATTCTGTCAAGGGCGTGCTAGGAGATCAATGCCAACAGTGCATCGCCCCGACGAACGCAATACGAGTTGAATCAACGATGAAAGCCCTAGTCCTCCGCCAACACGGCACCCTCGACGACCTCGAAGTCGTCACCGACTACCCGACGCCGAAGGCCACCGACGGCCATGTCGTCATCCGGGTGCGCGCGGCCTCGTTCAATTACCACGACGTGTTCACGGTGCGCGGCATGCCGGGCATCAAGGTGCCGCTGCCGGTGATCATCGGCCTCGACATGGCGGGCGAGATCGCCGAGGTCGGCGCAGGCGTCGCCGGCTGGAAAGCCGGCGACCGCGTTCTGGTCAATCCGGTCAATAAGCGCAAGGGCCTGATGGGCGAGATGCTCGACGGCGGCATGGCGGAATACTGCCTCGCCGCCGCCGACCAGCTTGTGCGCATGCCCGACGCGGTGAGCTTCGAGGACGCTGCCGCCCTGCCGGTCGCCTACGGCACCGCGCACCGCATGCTGATCACCCACAACACCGTGGCGGCGGGCGAGCGCGTGCTGGTGCTCGGCGCCTCGGGCGGCGTCGGCACCGGCTGCGTGCTGCTGGCGAAGATGCTCGGCGCCGAGGTCATCGCCTGCGCATCGAGCGACGAAAAGCTGGCGCGGCTCAAGGCGCTCGGCGCCGACGAGGTGATCGACTACACCAAGACCGACTGGTCGAAATGGGCGGTCGAGAAATACGGAAAGCCGCAACGCCGCACCTATGAGGGCGGCGTCGATGCGGTGATCAATTTCACCGGTGGCGACACCTGGCTGCCGTCGCTGCGCTGTCTCAAGCGCGGCGGCAAGCTTTTGGTCTGCGGCGCCACCGCGGGTTACGACCCGAAAGAGGATCTGCGCTACGTGTGGAGTTTCGAGCTGAAGATCATCGGCTCCAACTCGTTCTACGACGACGATCTGGCGGCGCTGATGCAGCTCATCAGCGAACGCAAGATCAAGCCGGTGATCGACAAGGTGCTGCCGCTTGCCGAAGCGCGCGAAGGACTGCGGCTGATCGCCGACCGCGAAGTGATCGGCAAGGTCGTGGTGACGCCGTGAATGCCTACACTTTCTTGTCATCGTCCGCGGAGGCGGACGATCCAGTAAACACCGAGCTTTTGTGGATTACTGGATGCCCGCCTTCGCGGGCATGACACCCAGGAAACATCGCCCATGCCCAATGACCTGACCCTCGAACAAATCCAGGCGCTCGTCACCCGCGCGCCGTTTCATCAATGGCTCGGACTGACCGTCGTCGAGGCGACCGAGGACAGTATCCAGATCAAGGCGAAGTGGCGCGAGGAGTGGGTGGTGAACACCGAGGCCGGTTACACCCACGGCGGAATTATCGCGGCGCTGATCGATCTCGCCGCCGACTGGGCGATGGTCAAGCAAACCGGACGCGGCGTGCCGACCATCGATCTGCGCGTCGACTATCACCGGTCGACGATCCGCAGCGATCTCGTCGCCCATGGCAAGGTGGTGCGCGCCGGGGGGCAATTTTCCACCGCCGAGGCGCACATTTTCGACCTCGGCGGCAAACTCATCGCCAGCGGCCGCGGCACCTATTTCACCGCGCCGCCGAAATCCGCATAATCGAACCCGTACAATCGAGCGGGGGCTCAAGGGGACTGACCGATGCGACTTGTGTTTGCACTTTCGTTTGCCGTTGCGTTTTCGGCCGCCGCCTATGCGGCCGACAATCCGGACTGGGCCTACCCGCCGATCAAGCCGCCAAAGCCGGGCGACGCGAGCGTCATCAAGACGGTGCCGGGCAGCAGCCAGAAATTCTCCGCCGCGCAGATCGACGATGCGTTCAATCCGCCGGACTGGTTTCCCAACGAACATCCGCCGATGCCGCAAGTCGTCGCCCATGGCGGGCCGAAACCGGCCGGGCGCGCTTGCGCGCTGTGCCACCTGCCGACCGGCGACGGCCATCCGGAATCCGCCAATCTTGCGGGCCTGCCGGCGGATTACATGCGCCGCCAGCTGGGGCTGTTCAAATCCGGCCAGCGCGCCGGCGCCGCGGCCGGCGCCATGATCGGCATCGTGCAGGTGATTTCCGATGCCGACGTGCAGGCGGCGGTGGACTATTTCGCCAAGCTCAAGCCGCGCGTGGGCTACGGCAAGGTCGTCGAGACCGACACCGTGCCGAAGAGTTTTGTCGCGGAGGGCGGCATGCGGCTTCCCGCCAAGGACGGCGGCACCGAGCCGCTCGGTGACCGCATCATTCCGCTGCCGCAGGACGTCGCCGAAGTTCTGCTGCGCGATCCACATGTGGGCTTCGTCTACTATGTGCCGCGCGGCAGCGTCGCCGAGGGCAAGGCGCTGGTCACCACCGGCGGCAACGGCAAGACCGTGCCCTGCGGGGTCTGTCACGGACCGAAGCTCGAGGGCTCGGGCGAGATCCCGCCGATCGCCGGGCGAACCGCGACCTATCTGTTCCGGCAGCTCAATGACATCCACGCCAACACCCGCAAGGGACCGGGCGGCGCGATGATGCGGCCCGTGGTCGCGAACCTGACGCAGCACGACATGATCGCGATCGCCGCCTATGTGCAATCGCTCGCTCCGTGACGGAAGGCTTTTACAATCTCGGCGATCTGATCCCGCGTGATCGCGATCTAACGAAGACCGCGATCATCGATCTCGGGGGCGAGCAGACGCCGCGCGCGTTCTCCTTTGCGCAGATCGACGCAATGGCGAACGGCGTGGCGCGCGCGCTCGCCAAGCGCGGCTTGCGGCGCGGCGACCGCATCGCGATCCTTTCCGCCAACCGCGCCGAATATATCGCGGCCTATTACGGCATCATGCGCGCAGGCTTCGTCGCGGTGCCGGTCAATTTCAAGTTTCCGCGCGAGACTATCCATTTCATTCTGCGCGATGCCGGCGCCAAACTCGTGTTCTGCGACGCGGCGCGCGCAGCGGATTTCCCGGACGATTTGCCAGCGGTGCGATTTGGTTTTGAAGATTCGTCATTGCAAGCGCAGCGAAGCAATCCAGGGGCGGTGCGCTCGGCCCCTGGATTGCTTCGTCGCTCCGCTCCTCGCAATGACGAACAGCTTGATACCTTCCTCGATCCCGGACCGTTTGATGCGGTCGTGCCGGAGCCAAACGAGCCGGCGATGTTTCTCTACACCTCGGGGTCGACCGGCACGCCGAAAGGCGTGATGCTGTCGCACCAGAGTCACATCTGGGTGGTGGAGACGCGGCTCGCGCCCGGGCTCGACCGGCACCGTTATCTGATCGCGGCGCCCCTCTATCACATGAACGCGCTGGCGCTGGCGAAGCTCGCCTGCGCGGCGCATGCCACCATCGTGCTGCTGCCGCAGTTTTCGGCGCGCGCCTATATCGAGGCGATCGGGCGCTACCGCTGCACCTGGCTGACCGCGGTGCCGCCGATGATCGCCATGATGCTGCGCGAGCGCGACCTGATGGCGGCGACCGATTTCTCCAGCGTCGCCTTCGTGCGCATGGGCTCGGCGCCGGTGAGCGCGAGCCTGATGGCGGCGTTGCACACAGCGCTGCCGCAGGCCGCTGTGACCAACGCCTACGGCACCACCGAGGCCGGGCCCGTCGTGTTCGGCCCGCATCCGCGCGGCCTGCCGCAGCCGGAGCTTTCGGTCGGCTATCCGCATCCCAAAGTGTCGCTGCGTCTTGTCGACGGCCTCAATCGCGATGCCCAACAGGGCGTTCTCGAAATGAAATGCCCGGCGCTGATGCTCGGCTATCACAACGCCCCCACCCTACCCTCCCCCGCAAGCGGGGGAGGGAAAGGGAGGGGGCCGATCACCGCGGACGGCTACTACATCACCGGCGACGTGTTCCGTCGCGACGGCGATGGGTTTTATTATTTCGTCGGCCGCACCGACGACATGTTCGTTTCCGGCGGCGAAAACATCTATCCGGCCGATGTCGAGCGCATGCTGGAGCGCCATCCCGGCATCGCGCAGGCGGCGGTGGTGCCGATCGACGACGAGATCAAATGGCAGAAGCCGGTCGCGTTCGTGATCCGCAAGCCCGGCCATACGCCGAGCGAAGATGACGTGAAGCAATACGCGCTCCAACACGCGCCAGCCTATCAGCACCCGCGCTTTGTCTGGTTCGTGGACGACCTGCCGCTCGCCTCGACCAACAAGCTCGACCGCGGGGCGCTGATGCGGATGGCGGCGGAGCGGGTGGGGAACACCAACCGCGATCCGTCATCCTGAGGTGCGAGCGCCAGCGAGCCTCGAAGGATACGGCCGAGGCGCCTAGCCGTTGCCCTTCGAGGGCCGCGCTTATGCGCGGCCACCTCAGGGTGACGGGACCACATTCACCGTCTTGCCCGGCCACTTGCACAGGTCGGCGATGATGCACTTCTCGCACAGCGGGCGACGCGCGACGCAGGTGTAGCGGCCGTGCAGGATGAGCCAGTGGTGGGCGTGCAGCAGGTATTTTTCCGGCACCACTTCCATCAGCTTTAATTCCACGTCGAGCGGCGTCTTGCCGACGGCAAGACCGGTGCGGTTGCCGACGCGGAAAATATGGGTGTCGACCGCGATGGTCGGCTCGCTGAAAGCCACGTTGAGCACCACGTTGGCGGTCTTGCGGCCGACGCCCGGAAGCGCCTCCAGCGCCGCGCGGTCGCGCGGCACCTGCCCGCCGTGCTGTTCAATGAGCTGCAGCGAGAGAGCGATGACGTTCTTTGCCTTGGTGCGAAACAGCCCGATGGTCTTGATCAGGTCGCGCACCTTGGCCTCGCCGAGTTTGACCATTTTCTCGGGCGTGTCGGCGAGCGCGAACAGGGCCGGCGTCGCCTTGTTGACGCCCGCATCGGTCGCCTGCGCCGACAGCACCACCGAAACCAGGAGCGTAAACGGGCTGGTGTGCTGGAGCTCGGTATTCGGATCGGGATTGGCCGCGGCGAAACGGTGGAACGCTTCCTCGATCTCGGCTTTAGTCCATTGCGGCAGTGCGCCTTTGGCGGCCTTGGCGTCGGCTTTGGTCCGTGCCTTGACGGGTTTGAGCCGCGCCGCCTTGGCCTTGCGGGCCGCCTGCAGCCGCCCTTTGACGGAATTCTTGATGGTTTTGCGCGCCATGTTTCCCCTATACTGAGCGCCATGAGCGAGAACAACAGCGGTCATGTGGCCGCGCCCGCCGATCCCAAGATCTTTTCCGCGGTGATCACGCCGCATCGCTCGCTGTCGCCGCGCGGCTTTCTCATTCTGATGCTCTGCCTCGGGGCCGTGAGCTTCGTCTCGGGTGTGGTGTTCGTTTCCATGGGCGCGTGGCCGGTGTGCGGCTTCTTCGGGCTCGACGTGCTGCTCGTTTACGTGGCGTTCCGCGCCAATTTCCGCGCCGCCCGCGCCTACGAGGAAGTCACGGTGACGGCGTCGGAGCTGACCGTGCGCAAAGTGAGCCAGCGCGGCAACGTGCGCGAATGGACGCTCAATCCACTGTGGGTGCGACTCGAGCGCATCGTCCACGAGGAGTTCGGCATCGAACGACTGTTCCTGGTCTCACGCGGACAGCGGCTGGGCGTCGCCGGTTTCCTCGGCGCACATGAGAAGAAGAGTTTTGCCGCAGCGCTGTCGGAAGCTTTGAGCGAGGCCAAGCGAGGACCGACCCGGACGGTGTTTGAATAGGCGAATAGCGAGTGGCGAATAGCGAATAGAACCAGCCGCTTATCCCTATTCGCCATTCGCGATCTCGCTGTTCGCGGTCATCAGAAATCGGGTGGGTTACCACGCGGACCGGGCCTAAATGGGAGACAGAATGATGGAGACTTCCATGCTGTCACCCGATCGAATCGTCCACCCGATGCCGCTCGCGGCCGCTGCTGCCGATTATGACGTGGTACGCAAGGCCATCGGCCACATCCGCGGCCACTGGCGCGAGCAGCCCGAAATTGAAGCCATTGCCGAGGCGGCGAGCGTTACGCCGACCGAATTGCATCACCTGTTCCGACGCTGGGCCGGGCTGACGCCAAAGGCCTTCTTGCAGGCGCTGACGCTCGACGGCGCGCGGCAGCTGCTGCGCGACTCGGCGAGCGTGCTCGACGCCACCTACGAAGTCGGCCTGTCGGGCCCCGGCCGTCTGCACGATCTGTTCGTCACCCACGAGGCGATGTCGCCCGGAGAATGGAAATCCGGCGGCGAAGGCCTGACCGTCAGCTTCGGCTTTCATCCCTCGCCGTTTGGCAGCGCGCTGGTGATGGCAACCGAGCGCGGGCTTGCCGGCCTCGCCTTCGCGGACCCGGGCGAGGAACGCGCCGCGCTCGCCGACATGAAGGGCCGCTGGCCGCGCGCGGCTTATGTCGAAGACAGTGCCCGGACCGCCGCGATTGCGCGGCGCATTTTCGATCCGGCGCAGTGGAGCCCCCAGCAGCCGTTGCGCGTCGTGCTGATCGGCACCGACTGGGAGGTGCGGGTGTGGGACGCGCTGCTGCAAATCCCCATGGGCCGGCTCACGACCTATTCGGGGATCGCCAACAA
>DASZWK010000132.1:0-17438 GCA_035546235.1 Xanthobacteraceae bacterium
TCAAGCGCGGCGCCAAGGGCGAGGCGTGGAGCGGCGTGCGCAATTTCAGCGCGCGGAATCATCTCAAGGAGATGAAGAAGGGCGACAAGTTTTTCTTCTATCACACCGGCGACGAGAAGCAGGTGGTCGGCATCGGCGAGGTGATCCGCGAAGCCTTTCCCGACCCGACCGCCAAGGCGGACGAATCCTGGATCGCTGTGCAGACCGCCGCGCTCGAGCCGGTGCCGAAGCCGGTGACGCTCGCGACCATCAAGGCGGAGCCGAAGCTCAAGGACATGGCGCTGGTGAAATATTCGCGCCTGTCGGTGCAGCCGGTGAAGGACAGCGAGTGGAAGCTCGTCTGCAAGATGGGCGGCGTGAAGGCCTGATCAGGCATCACGCTGCGTGCGCGAGCGGGGCCGCGAGGCTTTACTGCCGCGTGGTGTGGCAGTCGGAACAGTTGGCGGTCAGTGCGGGCGGCAGCCCTTTGCCGACTGGCGGTGCGCCGAGCTTTTCCGCCGCGGGCGTGCAGATCGCGGGCAGTTCGAACGCGTCACGCGACATTTTCACCCCGGGCAGCCAGCGGTAATAGTCGGCGATGTTGAGGCCGAGACCCATGGCCTCGGGCTCGGTGAAAAGAATCGGCCTCCCCTCCGTCGTGTACCAGCTCCAGTTCACGTGCAGGCCCTCACCCTTGACCGGGCACGCGCGGATCACGCTCGTCTCATTGGGACCCAGTTCGGGATTGTGATCGATGACGGCGCTGCACGTGCAGCCTGCTGAAATCATCCAGTTTGGCCGCACCACGCCCGGTGTCGCGGCCCGGCAGGCGAACGCGCCGTTCGGCCGGCGCTCGATGCCGTAGCCGACACCCTTGGTCTGCACGCTTTCAAGTTCGAGCGCCGGCGGCACGGTGTGCGGGGAGTTCATCATCCCCACCATGGTGCCGGCCTCGTCCCAGTCGTAATAGATCATCGAGGGCAGCGGCGTGAACTGGAACTGAATCGGGGTCAGCACGGCCGTCATGACGAACTGGTTCGGCCAGCTCGTCGTCGTCACCCGCGAACACGCTTGCCGGCTCACACCGGGAATGAGCGATGCAATGCGCGTTGCCCGTTCGGACGCGCCGATGTCCTTGCCGGCCGCCATCAATTCGGGCGCGGTAGTGGCCGCGGCGGCCACCGTGTCGGGCTTCTGCGCCTTGGCGACGCAAAGATCGCGCAAGCCGGCGAGATTGGTTTCCTTGACCGGCGCGAACGATGTGAAATAGGTCGAGAAATAGTCGCCGATCACGGCCGGCTCGGCGTTGCGGGTCGGAAACATGATGCGCCACGGCAACCTGTTGTCGGTGCGGTACCATTGCCAGACCGCGCGCCCATCGGGCCCGGCGGTCTTCCACCACTGGGTATTTTTAGTGCCGACCGGCGCTTCGCCGTCGCACGCTGACTTCGGCGACAGCCAGCTGTCGCCCGGCGGATTGTATTTATGGCCGAGCGCCGTGCAGGCATTCGGCGCGTCGTGCGGCCCTTCGAGCCGATAGGTTTCCTTGTCGGTGATGAGCAGATCGACGGTGCCGGATTCGAGCCCATAAAGCGTGGCGCGCATCGCCGGCACCGAACCGTCGCGCACAAATTCGCCAACCGCGAGCTGCTGCCGCAGATACGGCAGCATCAGCCCGACAGCACGCCAGCGTGTCGGCAATACTGGCGGCGTGGCAGGCTTGCACGGGGAAAACATCGGCAGGCCGCTGCTATCGGCCGCGGCCGCGGTGTTCATCCCGGCGGCATGGATCGACAACGCCGCCAGGGTTGCGGCGGCGATATTACGAATAAAATCCCGACACGAACTCATCGAACCACTTCTGAACGTTACGTCGCGCGCACTCATTCGGCTTGAGCTTATACGATAGTCAACTCGGCATGGACACGCGAGCCGGCCGGCACAACGGGGGTGAGATGCACGCTAATGCCGGAAATGCCGCGTGCCGGTGAACACCATGGCGACCCCATGATCGTCCGCCGCCTTGATGACCTCATCATCGCGCACCGAGCCGCCCGGCTGGATTACCGCGGTGGCACCGGCCTCGATGGCGACCAGAAGACCGTCGGCGAACGGAAAGAACGCGTCGGAGGCGACCACCGAGCCCTTGGTCGCGGGCTCGGCAAGGCCGGCGGCTTGCGCTGCGTCGATGGCCTTGCGGGCGGCGATGCGCACCGAATCGATCCGGCTCATCTGCCCGGCGCCAATGCCCACGGTCGCCGAATCCTTTGCGTAGACGATAGTGTTCGATTTGACATGCTTGGCGACACGGAACGCGAAGCGCAGGTCGCGCAACTCGGCATTGGTCGGCGCCCGCTTGGTCACAGATTTCAGATCCATGTCGTCAGCCACGGCGCTGTCGCGCGATTGCACCAGCAGCCCGCCCGCCACGGTCTTCGCCATCAGACCCGCGGCGCGCGGATCGGGCAGGCCGCCGGCCAACAGCAGCCGCAGATTCTTCTTTGCCGCAACGATTGCGATCGCTTCGTCGGAGGCGTCCGGCGCAATGATAACCTCGGTAAAGATTTCAACGATCGCACGCGCCGCCTCGGCGTCGAGCCGGCGGTTGAGCGCAACGATGCCGCCGAACGCCGACACCGGATCGCATGCCAGCGCCTTGCGGTAGGCGTCGAGCAGGGTTTGGCCCTCGGCCACGCCGCACGGATTGGCGTGCTTGATGATGGCGCAGGCCGCCGCACGCGCCGGATCGAACTCGGCGACGCACTCGTAGGCCGCGTCGGTGTCGTTGATATTATTGTAGGAGAGCTGCTTGCCCTGAAGCTGCCGCGCGCTGGCGACACCGAAGCGCGCGTCGGGCGTGCGATAGAACGCCGCCGACTGGTGCGGGTTTTCGCCGTAGCGCAGCGTCTCGATGAGCCGGCCGCCGAAGCTGCGATAATCCGGCGCGGTCTCGTTCAGCTCGCGCGCGAACCAGTTGGCGATCGCCGCATCGTAGGCAGCGGTGCGCGCGTAGGCCTTGGCGGCCAGCCGCCGGCGCAGCGCCAACGTGGTCATGCCGCTGTGACGCGTCAGTTCGTCGAGCAAGGCGCCATAATCGCCCGAGTCCACCACCACGGCGACATCGGCGTGGTTCTTCGCGGCGGCGCGAATCATGGCCGGGCCCCCGATATCGATATTCTCGATGCAGTCGTCGAAACCGGCGCCGCGCGCGACCGTATCCTCGAATGGATAGAGATTGACCACCAGGATATCGATCGGACGGATGTGATGCGCCCGCATCGCTTCGGCATGCTGCGGGTCGTCGCGCACCGCCAGCAGTCCGCCATGAACCGCCGGATGCAGCGTCTTGACGCGGCCGTCCATCATCTCGGGGAAGCCGGTGAGATCGCTGACATCGAGCACGGTCAGGCCGGCATCGGTCAGCGCTTTTCGCGTGCCGCCGGTCGAGACCAGCTCGATGCCGTGGGCGGCGAGCGCGCGGGCAAACTCGGCAATTCCGGCTTTGTCAGAAACGGAAATCAGGGCGCGCGTCGCGCGGCGCAGGTGTTCGGTCATATGTTCTGCCTGTCATGCTCCGCGCGGGCGGAGCATCCAGTATTCACCGCCGCATCGTCCGGCGCGATGCCACGCGGGATACTTCTGTGATTACTGGATCGCCCGGTCAAGCCGGGCGATGACCTGAATATGCCGCCCGCCGTCACAGCGGCAGTTTCGGTTCCTCGGCGCGCGCCATCCGGGTCGCAGGCTTCGGTGCGGCGGCGGCCGCCTGGGTGAATTGCAGGCTCCAGGTGACGCGCGGCGTCTCGATCGCATGACCATAAATCACGAGTTGCGCGGTGCGGCGCGGGCCCTCGGCGCCGGCCAGATAGACGCTGTCCTCGATTTCGACTTGGCCGTCGTGGACCGCAAACGTCCACACCTCCTTGCGGGGTGTCATCAGCATGGCGCCATGGCCGTCGCCGAGCCGGCTCGCCTTGACAGACGGATGCAGGTGAAAACGCACGGCGTAGCGGTCGTTTGCGGTGCGTGCCTTGCCCCGGCCCACGCGGGTGAGCACGTCTTCGCCTTCAAGCCGCGTACCGTCGCCGGAGAGCACGATGGTGCGTTCGTGGACGATGCCGAACCGTTCGACGTAACCGTTGTGGGCAGCATGCAGCACGATCTCGTCGGGGCGGTCTTCGCGCGTGACGTTCACTTGGCTTGGCCCGTCGATCATCGGCGCCCCGCCGAGCACCCGCCGCAACGCCGGCGAAATTACGAAACGCGCCGAGGATTCGTCGTTGAACGTCAGGGTCGAATGCGCCGGCGTCGCCCGCGCCAGTTGGCGCCATTCTTCGCGCGCGGTCGGCGGCATGCCGCAATTGACGATCAGGAGATCGTGCCGCGGCGTTGAGAACTCGAACGCCAGACACCCGGCATGGGCCTCGAGACTCATCTGGATCGGTGGCGCGCGGCCCACGTCCATGATCAGCACGCCGCCGCCGGCCTCCAGGCGCTGATAGCCGCAATGTGGCGCATTCGACAGCGGCGCGCCGCGCGCCTCGTCGTAGGCGAGCAGCGTGAGCAAGAGATCGACAGGGGTCGGACCCATGCCGTTGAAGCGCGCGAACGTGCCGTCGGAATGGCAGAAGAAGCGCAGCATAGGCATCATCCGATCGATGGCGTTGAGCAGCGCCGGCGGCGGCGCGATATTGCGCGCCGCATAGATCTGCCGTAGCGGCAAAAGCTCGAGCAGAATTTCAATGATCGCGCCGGGATCGCGGCCCACGTGGCCGCCGTCGGGCAGAATCTGCTTTCGCAATTCCTGCCGCAGCCGGTCGGTGGCGTTTTTGATGCGGCCTGATTGCCCGGCGATGCACAGCGCCGCATTGGCGAGCGCGATGATGGCCTGCAGATGGGCAACGCCGCGCCGGGCGTCGCCCGCGGTGTGGCGCAGGTAGCGCACCTGCCGCACTAGGCTGCGCAGGAAGCGCCGGTAGAACGCGGCGTCGGCGTCTTGCAGAACCAATGTCGCCTGGCTGAGCCAGGAGACAATGCGCCGCGACAGCACATCCGGCCGCCAGCCGAGCCGGTGCCATGAGCCTTGAAGCGCGATCCACTCGTCAACCAGCGCCCGGCCGTTGGCGCGAGTGATGCCGGATTCGGCGGCGCGCAGATGGCGCAGCCAGGTAAACGCCAAAAGCTCGGCCGCCCATTCCTCCGACGGCGGTTCCATGTCGAAGATCGAGCGGCCATCGCAGATCACGACCTTGCCGACAAAGGCAAACCGGCCGGAATAAATTTCGCTGGCACGGGTCGCGTCGGCGGTGCGCAGATCGGGCGGCGCGATCAAGAGCCGATCGCCACGAAACGGCAGAAGCGGCCATCGCCACAGCGGGTGACCGTTGATGCGCCCGACAAGCTGCCGCAGCCCGCCGCGCAGCAGGAGCCAGGACAGCTTCGCATGAGTGCCGAGTGCAAGGCGCGCCATTGCGGCGCTTGCCCCTTTCTGCCCGTCCCGGGGCGGGCGCCCGTCGGCCGCACCATAGTGAACCCCAAGAGGGCGGCCAAACGCGGCCATAATGTGCTGATTCCGTTAACTTTTTTCCAGCCGCGCGGCGTAGAAGCCGTCAACGCCGGCAAGTCGCGAATCGGCGTCCGGAAACTGGCAGGGCAGCGTGCGCAGGTCGCCATCGGGGCTGATAAACGCGTCCTGGCCGCACACTTCGGGCGCGGTAATCGGCACGCGCCGCACGCCGGGCTCACGCGCGAGCAGCGCAGCGACGATTTGCTCGTTCTCCTCCGGTTCGAGCGAGCAGGTGCAATAGACAAGCGTGCCGCCGCTTCTGGTGATCGACAGGGCATGGTCGAGCAGCTTGGCCTGAACGCGCACGAGCGCTGCGATGTCGCTCTCCTGCTTGAGCCAGGGCACATCGGGATGGCGGCGAATCGTACCGGTCGAAGAACACGGCGCATCGAGCAACACGGCGTCGAATTGCTGGTCCGACGTCCAGGTTGCGGCGTCGGCGTTGACGAGCTCGGCGGTGAGCGACAAACGCTTGAGGTTCTGGCCAACGCGATCGAGCCGCGCCGCCGACCGATCGACTGCGGTGACGAGCGCGCCTCCGGCGGAGAGTTGGGATGTCTTGCCGCCCGGCGCGGCGCACAGATCGGCGACGCGCTTTCCTTTCAGTTCGCCGAACAGGCGCACCGGCAGCGCCGCCGCCGCGTCCTGCACCCACCAGCCGCCTTCGGCGAAGCCCGGCAGCGCCGTCACCGGGCCGTGTGCGACCACGCGCACCGTGCCGGTCGGCAGCACGCGCCCGCCGAGGCGCGCGGCCCAGGCGTCCGGGTCGCTTTTGACGGTCAGGTCGAGCGCCGGCTCGTGACTATTGGCGGCAGCGATCGCGCGTGTGGTCGCCTCGCCGTAGTTTTTGCTCCACCGCGCAAAGAGCCATGGCGGTGTGTCGAGCGCGACCAGATCGAGAGCGTCGAGCTGCGCCGCGCCCTCGCGGGCAATCCGCCGCAGCACGGCGTTGACGAGGCTTGCGAACCGTGCCGCGTGCCGATCCGTCTGGACGAGCCGCACCGCGAGGTCCACCGCTGCGTGATCGGGAATTTGCAGAAACAAAATTTGCGCGGCACCAAGCAGCAGCGCCGTTTCGACCAGCGGCGCCTGCGGCGGCAGCCCACGTTCGAGCATTTGCGCAAGCAGATGCCGCAGCGTGCCAAGCCGGCGCAGCACCACGCCAACGAGCGCGCGAACCAGGGCGCGATCCCGCTCGGCCAGTGAAGGCAAGCCGCTACGATCAGCCGCCGCTGTGTCGAGAAGTTCATCGAGCGCACGATGCCGGCGCAGGACGCTCTCGATCATGCCGGCCGCGATGCGCCGGACCGCAAGGCCGGGAACGTCAGCGTGGGTCGCTCTTGCAGTCAGGGCCATTCATATTCCTATCCGGCTCGCGGACATGTGTCGGCGCGACAGAGCCCTTGCAGCACAGGCACGGCTACGCCAAGTCTGGAGCAATGCCAACTGACCCGCCTCCGCCACAGAGACCACCACTCACGCCAGCCGCCGCACGTGCGCTCGCTGAAGCGGCGGCGCGCCGCGCCGAGCGCAGCCCCCAGCCTTCGGACCAGGGCCAAGACACCGCCAAGGAAGTCAACGGCCCGCGCGGCCCCGAACCGACGCGCTACGGCGACTGGGAAATCAACGGGATCGCATCGGATTTCTGAAGGCAGACCGGCGCCGGCCGACCGGCCTTGACAAAAATCCTAATATTGTGAATATAATCATTGATCTTTAAGGGTCGATTCATTTCTGTCGATGCAATCTGACGGGGCAATCGCGAGGTGGCACCCGTGCCTCTCACAGCACTGCGAATCCCGCCACGCCGCGGCTCATTTGTCGCCGCCGGAACCATTTTCGCACTCGGCATGGTAGCCGGCGCGACGATGCGGCCGCTGCTGCCCGCGGCCAAGTGGGCGCCCGCAGCACCCGCCTACGCCTCTGCATCGGCCGGACAGTTGCCAACCGACTTGCCGATTGCCAAGCGCCTCGACCGGGGGCTGCTCTATCCGGCCGAACTGGTGCGCGTCATCGACGGCGACACCTTCGAGGCGCGAGTGCGGGTATGGCCCGGGCTCGATGTCGACACGCACGTGCGACTGCGCGGCATCGATGCCGCCGAGCTGCACGCGCGCTGTGCCGACGAACTCGCCAAGGCGCAGGCGGCACGTGCGGCATTGCAGGCCATGCTCGACCAGGGCGGCGTCACCGTGGGGCGCGTCGGCATCGACAAATACGGCGGACGCGTCGACGCGGTGGTGGCGACGCGCGGCACCCCCGATGTTTCGGCGGCGATGCTTAGAGGCGGCTTCGCGCGCGCTTACGACGGCCGCAAGCGCGGATCGTGGTGCGACTAGATCTCCGTCACCTGGTCACCACGACCGGCGTGCCCACGTTGACGCGGCCGAACAGGTCGGTGACGTCCGCATTGTACATGCGGATACAGCCGTGCGAGACGAAGCCGCCGATCAGGTTCGGCTGATTGGTGCCATGGATGGCATACTCGCCCCCGCCGGACAGCGTCAGCGCCGCAACGCCCATCGGATTTTTTGGCGAACCGCCCGGAATCACGGCCGGAAGCTTACTGTAATCGCGACGGATCGAGGCCGGCGCCGTCCACGCCGGCTCGACATACTTGCCGTCGATATAGACGGTGCCGGACCATTGCATGCCGTGGCGGCCGACACCGACCGGATAGCTGATGGCACGGCCGGAGCCGAGCATCAGATAAAGCCGCCGCTGGCTCTGCCGCACCACAATGGTGCCGGCTGGGTAATTGTCGCCGACGGCCACCAGTTCGGGACGCGCCGCGGCCGGCTTCGGCGCGAGCACCAAGAAAGAAAGGGCCGCAAGCGCGGCCGCGAACCCAAAGACTTTACGCATACGCTAGTTCCCACTTCCACCGTCGTCCCGGTAACTATCTTGGGAGGCAATTCGTAAACCACAGTGAAAGCGCGGCCGCACTCCGCCGCCACGGAAGAACATGGTGAAGGACCGGTAAAGCTTTTCCGCCGGTCATCGTGCGCGGCTTGCCAAAGCGCACGATCATTCCGCGTAAATGTCTTCAATCGCGATGACCACGCCCGGTGGATCGAGCGCGATCGTGCCCTCGGTCACCACACGGGTAACGATGTCGCCGCCCACGCTGCGCGCATGATGCACGATCATCGGTTCGCTCGGATCGACGATCAGATAATGGGCGACGCTCGGCAGCCGGAAATAGCCGGCGAGCTTGATTGAAACATCGACTTGGCGCGTCGACTGGGACAACACCTCGACCACGATTAGCGGATTCGGCACCTCAACGGCGGACCGCGCAATTTTCTCTCCGGAATAAACAACCGCGTCAGGCTCGTATGCCGTCGTCTGGTCGATGCGAACGGTCATGCCATCCGGAAATACGCGACAGGCCACCCGGCGCTGACGGATGGCGTTGAGCAGTGCGACGTACACGGCGGCCTTGGTGTCCGCATGACCGGCGGTTTCCGGAGACATCGGCTGGACTTCACCCTTATGAAGTTCATATCGGCCCGGTTGGTCCTCCGCCCAGGCCAGATATTCGTCGACTGTCATCCGCGGTTTTGTGAGCACCGTCATGACCTGGACAATACTCCCCTCCCCGCGCGAATGCACGCCGGAGAACCTTATGCGCTCTCCTTGCTGCGGTTCTGCCGGTTGTTGACCAGATCGTCGACCACGGCCGGATCGGCGAGCGTCGAGGTGTCGCCGAGATTGCCGTATTCGTCCTCCGCGATCTTGCGCAGGATGCGGCGCATGATCTTGCCGGAGCGCGTCTTCGGCAGATTGGGCGCGAACTGGATGAGATCCGGCGAGGCGATCGGGCTGATCTCCTTGCGCACCCAGTTCACCAGGTCGCCGCGCAATTGCTCGGTCGGCTGCTCGCCGGCCATCAAGGTCACGTAGGCGTAGATGCCCTGGCCCTTGATGTTGTGCGGATAGCCAACCACAGCGGCTTCCGACACTTTCGGGTGCGCCACCAGCGCCGACTCGACCTCGGCGGTGCCGAGCCGGTGTCCGGCGACGTTGATCACGTCGTCGACGCGGCCGGTGATCCAGTAATAGCCGTCGTCATCGCGGCGGCAGCCGTCGCCGGTGAAATACTTACCGGGATACGTCGAGAAATAGGTATCGACAAAGCGCTGATGGTCGCCATAGACCGTGCGCATCTGGCCGGGCCACGAATCGGCGATGCAAAGATTGCCGCTGGTGGCGCCGTCCTGCACCTTGCCCTCGGCGTCGACGATCTGCGGAACGATGCCGAAAAACGGCAGCGTCGCCGAACCGGGCTTGAGCTTGGTCGCACCCGGTAAAGGCGTGATCAGGATGCCGCCGGTCTCGGTCTGCCACCAGGTATCGACGACCGGACAGCGATTATCGCCGACCACGCGGTAATACCATTCCCAGGCTTCGGGATTGATCGGCTCGCCGACCGAGCCGAGGAGCCGCAGCGAGGCGCGCGAAGTTTTCTTCACCGGCGCGTCGCCGGCCTGCATCAGCGCGCGAATGGCAGTCGGCGCGGTGTAGAAAATATTGACCTGATGCTTGTCGATCACTTCCCAGAAACGCGACACGCTCGGATAGTTCGGAACGCCTTCGAACATCAACGTGGTGGCGCCGTTCGCCAGGGGTCCATAGACGATGTAGCTGTGGCCGGTGACCCAGCCGACGTCGGCGGTACACCAGTAGATGTCGCCGTCGTGATAGTCGAACACGTACTGGTGCGTCATCGCCGTGTAGACCAGATAACCGCCGGTGGTGTGCAGCACGCCCTTCGGTTGTCCGGTCGAACCCGACGTGTAAAGAATGAACAGCGGATCTTCGGCGTTCATGTGCTCGCACGGACACTCTGCCGTCACCTGGTCCGCAGCTTCGTGATACCAGACGTCGCGGCCCGGCTCCATGTCGACGGCGCCGCCGGTACGTTTGACGACGATGACGTGATCGACACCGCCGACCTTCGCGATCGCCGCGTCGGTGTTGGCCTTGAGCGGCACCTTGCGGCCGCCGCGCAGGCCCTCGTCGGCGGTAATGACAACGTTCGACTTGCAGTCCTCGATGCGGCCGGCCAACGAATCCGGTGAGAAGCCGCCAAATACCACGGAATGAATTGCGCCGATCCGCGCGCAGGCCAGGATCGCGTAGGCCGCCTCCGGAATCATCGGCATGTAGATGGTGACGCGGTCGCCCTTCTTGACGTTGCGATTGCGCAGCACGTTGGCGAAGCGGCAGACCTCGTCGTGCAATTCGCGGTAGGTGATCTTTTTCGATTCTTTCGGATCGTCGCCTTCCCAGATGATGGCGATCTGGTTGGCGCGCGAATGCAGATGCCGATCGATACAATTGTAGGCGGCGTTGGTAACGCCGTCCTCGAACCATTTGATCGAGACGTTGGGTTTGGCGAACGAGGTATTTTTGACCTTGGTAAACGGTCTCATCCAATGGATGCGCTTGGCCTGCTCGCCCCAGAATGCATTCGGATCCTTGAGCGAGGCCGCATACATGTCGCGGTACTTGGCTTCGTCGACAAAGGCGCGCCGTTTCCAATCCGCCGGAACATCATAAATCTTTTCGCTCATCGCGCTCCTCCGTCATGCAGCGGGCTCAGCGCCTTCACGACGCAGACCTGTTTCTCCACTGCTTAGATTATGCAGCCATTATGCGCCGCCGACGCGCGCCGCGACAAGGCCGAAGGCTTCATCCGTTTGTCGCAGTATTTCAACTCGGCAAGCCTCACGCCACGGTGCTATAATGCGGCACGCAAAAGGGGGCCAAACCATGCGCCGCGCGAAATTCGCCGTTTTCATTGCCGCCACCATCCTTGCCTTGAGTGGTCTTGCCGCAAGCCCGCTCCAGGCGCAGTCGCCATCAACCGCTTCAGCGCCGGCAGCGAATCTTGCCGCCGCGCGCGAGCTGGTCCAGGTCATGAAAGCGACGGACCAGTTCAAGGCGCTGCTGCCGACCATCTTCGAAGGGCTCAAGCCTGCCTTCGTTCAGGGGCGGCCCGAGATGGCGAAGCAATACGATGCGATCATGCCGATCATCATCGAGGGCGCGTCGCAGCGGTTGGCCGCGTTCGGCGACATGCTGGCCGGCATCTATGCGCAGAATTTCAGCGTCGATGAGCTGCACGACCTCACCGCATTCTACCACTCGCCGACCGGCCAGAAGCTGATCGCGAGGCAGCCCATCATCGCCCGCGCCAGTATGGCGGCGGGCCAGCAGTTCGGCCAGATGCTGGTGGCCGATCTCAAAGAAAAGATCGCCGAAGAACTGAAAAAACGCGAGCAGAACAAATAAGAATCGACACTCACGCGTCAGAAATGCGAATGGCCGGAGCAGGCTCCGGCCATCGCAATTCAAAACAACAATCAGTCGCGGGTCAGACCGCGCCGGTGATCCATTGCTCGAGCTTCTGCTTCGGCGCCGCACCGACCTGACGCGACGCGAGTTGGCCGTCCTTGAACAACATCAAGGTCGGGATCGACATGATGCCGTACTTGGCCGCGGTGCCCGGGTTCTCGTCGACGTTGAGCTTGACGATCTTGACCTTGTCGCCGAGCGACTTGGAAATCTCTTCGAGAGCCGGCGCGATCATGCGGCAAGGTCCGCACCACTCGGCCCAAAAGTCGACAACCACGGGCCCGCCCGCATTGATCACGTCCTTATCGAACGTCGCATCCGTTACCTTGTCGACCATCGGAATATCCTCGTCTTTTTGGAAGAATCGTCGAACCTTGGGCGATGAAGGTATGAACCGACCCCGCGGGCGTCAAGGGACCTTCACCGGAGCGTGACAGGACTCAGTCAGGACCTTGGCAACGGCTGCGTCCATGGCCGCCTCGGACAATTCGATCAGGCGCGGCCCACTGGTAAAGACCAGCGCGGCGCGCACTCGTTTGCCTGGATAGAGGCGCGACAGCACCGCCCGATACAAACCGAGTTGGGCGACGTAGCTCTCGACTTCACCAAGCTCGGACGGTATGGCGCGATCGCTCTTGTAGTCGGCAATCAGCACCGCATCGTCCGAGACGACGAGACGGTCTACCTGGCCCGAGACGGATATAGGCCCGTCGCCGGCCCCTGGGATGTGGCCCACGATCGGCAGTTCCGCGCGGCTGCCCGCGGCAAACAAAGCCGCAAAACTTGCATCATCGAGAATGGTGAGGACTTGGCGGACGATCTCCGCCCGCTCCGCGGCGGCAAAATCGGCCGCGGCCTTTGCCAGGTAGCGTTCCGCCGCATCCTTGCGCCGTTCCGCCGGAATGTCCGGCAGCGATTGCAGCAGCCGATGCACCAGACGGCCGCGCGCGAGTGCTTTTTGCCGGTCGATCGCCGAGCCGCCGGCAGGCGCGCTGCGTGCGATCTCGTCGTCAAGCGCCAATGAAGGCGACAAGCGCACGGGAAGCGGCGGCTGCGCAGGCGCGAGTTCGCGCAGCCAAGTCGGCAGCGCAGCCCGTTCTGGCTTTAGCTCTGGCGTCGCATTTGCGGGCAGCGGCGTCTGTTCACCGACCGGCTTGCGAAAGCAAAAGATTGTTTCTCCGTCGTCCTGTTCCTCGATGAGCGATTCCTCAAGCGGACCGCGCACCAAATCGTACCAGCAGCTTGGTGGCCGACCGCGGATGCCTTCCGCGCCGCAGACGATCAACCGGTCGGCGGCGCGCGTCATCGCCACATAAAGCAGGCGCCGGTATTCATCCTCGGCCTCGCGCAATGCGAGCTGCCGCGCCGCCTGGACCGGCGGGACGTCGTCAGCCTTGCGTCCAACCCAGATCAGAGGACCGTCGGCGAGTTCGAGCAGGCGCGGCGGCCGCGGTCCCGCCGGCGGCGTTATGGTGTCCGCAAGAATGACAATCGGCGCTTCAAGTCCCTTGGCACCATGAACCGTCATCACACGGACCTCGTCGCGCTTGATTTCCATATCGCGTTTGACCTCGGCCCGCGCCTCGCGGAGCCAGTGCAGGAACCCTTGCAGCGATGGGGCTTCGTGTCGCTCGTATTCCAGAGCAAGATTGAGGAACTCGTCCAGCGCATCGTTGGCTTCGAGACCGAGCCGCGCCAGAAAGCGCCGCCGCCCGCCATCGGCGCCGAGCACATGGGCGAAGAACACAAACGGCGTCTCGCGCCGTGCGGCAAAAGCCAGCGTCTCTAGTCGCGCATTCGCTTCGGCGAATTTCACTCCGGAATGTTCGGCGAGCGCCGTGCGCAAGGTCTTGCAGCCACGGTCCGCGGCGATGTCAAACAAATCCTGGTCACTGAAGCCGAACAGCGGACTGCGCAGCACGCTGGCGAGCGCAAGATCGTCGTGCGGCAACAGCAGCGTATCGGCAAGTGCCATCAGGTCCATCACCGCAATGTGCTCGGTGAGCACCAGCCGATCGGCGCCGGCGACTTCGACGTGTTCATTCTTGAGCGCGCGAATGATCGCCTCGAACAGCGAGCCGCGCTGGCGCACCAGCACCATCACGTCACCGTAGCGCGCCGGCCGTCGGTCGAGACCCACCGGCTCGCGCGCGTCGATCAAGTGCCGCACGGTGCGGGCGATGCGGCGCGCCAGCAGGACGCGCGGACTGACCTCGCTCACAGTGTCGAAGGGCGCGTCCCAGCCTTCAATCGGCTCGCGCTTCTCCGGCTTGATCGTGTCCCAGATTTCGACCACGCCGAGCTGCGCATCGGGCAGCGCGATGTGAGGCGGGATGCCCCCCTCCGAATCCGAGGTGACGCTCGGGCCGATGTCCTTGAACACAAGATCGACGGCGTTGAGTACGCTCTCGCACGAGCGAAAGGAATGTTCGAGCTGGCGGTACTCAAAATCCAGGCCGCTATCCCTGTGCCGCTTCCGGAAATAGTCGCGCATCGCTGCGAATTCGCGCGGAGCCGCGTTCTGGAAGGAAAAAATCGACTGTTTTTCGTCGCCGACCGCGAAGATGGTGCGGACGCCGGGCCGCGCCCCTGCGCCGGCGGTGAACTCCGCCACCAGCCGCTGCACGATCTCCCACTGTTTGGTGCTGGTATCCTGCGCCTCGTCGATCAGCAGGTGATCGATGCCGAGATCGAGCTTGAAATGGACCCATTGCGCATCGGTGTTGCGCAGCAGGTCGAGCGCCTTGTCGATCAGGTCGTCGTAGTCGACCAGGCCGCGGCGCTGCTTCTCGGATCGATAACGCTCAAGGACTTCAGAAGCGACCGTCATGAGAGCCGCACTGCGATTGCGGCAGGCAATGGCGTTGCGCAGTTCGCGCAGCGGCAGCACGCGGTTCTGTTCGTCGAGAAGCCGCTGCGCCAGCGCCGGTTGTTTCTTGGCGAAGCGCTGGGTGAGCAGGTTGGCGCGCGGCAGGAATTTGCTGTCGATGAAAACCTTCAAATAGGTCTCAACTTGCTCACGCCCGCTCTGGCGCGACGCCAGCGTGAGCCGCTCGCCTTGTTTCTGATCGCTCGCCGAGCTTCCCTGACAGAGCTCAGCGACGGCCTGCCATTCCGACGCCGGCAAGATCGGACCCTGTACGATCTGCCTTTCGATTTCAGCCAGCGACATCGCCGGGTCGACGCCGAGCGCAAGGGAAAGCGCTGCCAATGCCTGGTCCCGGCCGCCGCACTTTTCGATCCATTCGCGGATCGTGTCACCCCGCCCGATCGCGCCACGCACGACTTCGCGAAAAGTCTGGTCGGCGCCCGCGGTCATCGCAACGGCAAGCGCCTCACCGAGCGGACTTTGTGGCGCCTCCGCGCCCTGCAACAGCACCGCAAGGGTGAGCGCTTCCAGCATCTGCGTCCGTTCGGCGTCGTCGAGCACGGAAAACCGCGCCGCGACATTTGCTTCGAACGGAAACTGGTGCAGTAACTGTGTGCAGAACGCATGGATGGTCTGAACTTTCAGGCCGCCCGGAGTTTCCAGCGCGCGCGCAAAAAGGCGCCGCGCGAGGGTGCGCGTCGTCGTACCGGCATCGACGCCTGAGCCTGTGATCGCCTTATTCAGCTTTTCGTCATCGAGCTTCGTCCAGGCGCCGAGCGTGTCGAACACGCGTTTCGCCATGTTGGCGGCTGCGGCCTTGGTGAATGTGATGCACAGGATCTTCTCCGGCTCGACGCCTTTCAGCAGCAGATTGATGACGCGCTGTGCCAGCACATGGGTCTTGCCCGAGCCGGCATTGGCGGCCACCCACGCCGATACACTCGGATTGGATACATCGGCTTGCCGTTGCCGCACGACAGGCGGGATATCGTCGGCCGTTCTCATTCGCCGCTCCCGTCGTCGTCCTCCTCGCCGGCGCTGGTCCATTCCAGCACGCGGGCGAGATGATCATAGTCGCCGTATTGGGTCGCCCACATCGGATGCACGAGCGAGCGATAGGGCGTGTTTTCATCCTCGAAACGCGTCGCCAGCTCGCGGAGCTTTTGCAACGCGTGTTCGGCCTGAGAGTCGGCCGTGCCATCCTTGAACTCGATGAATTTTGAATCGCCGGGCGGCTCGCCACCCTTCACCAGCACATAGGCGACGCGGGCGACGGAAGACTGCGCAGCAATTCCCGGGAAACCGCCCTGGCGAAGAATCCCGGCCTCCAGCGTGAGCTGTGGGGCAAGGCCGGTGCGCACCTGGGGCTCGGTGCGCGCCGAGCCGGTCTTATAGTCGAAGATGGTGTAGCACCCGTCGTTGCCCAACTCGATGCGGTCCGCGATGCCGCGCAGCCGGAAGCTGCCTTTTCCCAGTTTGATTTCATGCTCACCCTTGATCTCGGCATCGATCGCCGCAACGCCGCCTCGGCGCTCGATTTCCCAGTTTACGAACCAGCGCGCGATGCGCTCGAATCGCGGCCACCAGAACGCGCGCGCCTCGGGATAATCCTCGATCTCGGAAAAATGTTTGCGGCCGAGCGCGAGCAATTCGCCGATTGGATCGGCGGGCAGGCTCTTGCTGAAGGCTTGCGCGAATTCGCCAATGGCGGCGTGGATGAAAGTACCGCGCGCCGCCGCGCCGGGTTCGGCATCGACTGGATCGAGCGGTCGCAGCCGCAAGATATGCTTGGCGTAGATCGTATAGGGATCGCGCAGCCAGTGCTCGATTTCCGTAACTGAAAGTCCTTTCGGGCGCACCGCCAGAGGCGGCTTGGGTTGCGGCCGGGGTTCCGGCTGAGGCGGCCCCGTCGGGTGATCGAGTTCGCGCGCCCAAGCAAGATAAGTTTCGCCGCGTTTGATCATCTGTTGCCAACGTTCGCCCGCTACAGCGGCGAGGCGCTGCGTGAAGCGGGATGGGACCGTCGGCGTGCCGGCGATTTTGGCGGCAAACGTCAGGAACACCTCGCGAGCGCCGAGCAATTGCGCGAAGTCGTGCGCGGTAAGGCCGATCCGGCGCTCGGGCAGATCCAATCCGAGCTCGATCCGCATCGGGCGGCTGAGCCAGGCGTCGGTGCGGCTCTCCGGCGGCCATGTGCCTTCGACCAATCCGCCGAGCACGACCCGGTCGCTGTCGGTCAGCCGCGCTTCGAGCAGGCCGAGGATGCGAACCCGCAGGCCTGCGCGCACCGGCTGCCGCACAACATTGCCAGCCAACACAGCCGCGAACAGCTCGACATAGTCGGACGACGCCACCGCCAGACCCGCCGCCGAAGGACTGGCGGCAAGCTCGTCCAGGACGTCCGCGAGTTTTGTCCCGTCAAGCCCAATCAACGCCACCTGCTCGCCATTGTGCTCCGAAAGTGCCGCAAGCACTTTGCGATGCCGCTCGGCAAGATCGCTCAATGACAGCGGCGCAGCACCGGATCCCTCAAGCGGTTCCAGCGCCGCGGCGAGTTTCGCCACAAGGCTCTCGGCTTCCCCGATCTGGCCATCGCTCAGATTCTTGCGCGGATCGGACGGGTGCAGGCTATCTCTGACCGCGCGCAATGTTCTGAGCGCT
>DASZWK010000133.1:0-12737 GCA_035546235.1 Xanthobacteraceae bacterium
GCCGTAGAACGTCTTGCGCTCGGCCGGATTGAATGGGCCGCCGCGGCGCAGCCGCTCGGGCAAGTCCGGGTTGGCAATGAACAGCGTCGCAAACGACACGAGATCGGCGGCGCCGCTCTGCAGTACGCCGTTGGCGCGCGCAAGGTCGTAGGCCTTGTTGGCGACGAGGGCCGAGCGCCAAAGTGGGCGGAAAAATTTCGCATCGAGCCGCGGGCCATCGCCGACCGGATCGGCCGGGCCGGGCTCCACAAGGTGCAGATACCCTAACCCGAGGCCGTCGAGCGCACGCACCGCCGTCGTGAACGTGTTGGCCGGGTCGCTGTCTGAAATATCATTGAACGCGAGGTTGGTCGGCGACAGATGCACGCCAACGCGGTCACCGCCCCACACGCCGGCCACAGCTTCCATCACTTCGACGACGATGCGGGCGCGGTTTGCGGCGCTGCCGCCATAGCGGTCGCTGCGCTGGTTGGTCTTGTCGCGCAAAAACTGATCGAGCAGATAGCCGTGGGCGGCGTGCACTTCGATGCCGTCGAATCCCGCCGCCTTGGCGTTGGCGGCAGCCTGCCGGTATTGCTCGATAACTCCAGAGATTTCCGCGGTCTCCAGCGCGCGCGGCGTCACGTAAGGCCTCATGCCTTCGAGCGTCCAGGCCTGTCCGGCGGGCGCGATCGCCGACGGCGCAACCGGCAGCGCGCCGTCGGGCTGCAGCGACGGGTGCGAGATGCGACCGACGTGCCACAATTGCAGATAAATCCGGCCCCCGGCCGCGTGTACCGCGTCAGTGACGAGTGTCCAGCCGGCGATCTGCTCGGCGCTATGGATGCCGGGCGTGCCCGGATAGCCGATGCCCTGCGGCGACACCTGACTCGCTTCGGCGACGATCAGGCCGGCGCCGGCGCGCTGCGCATAGTGGGTGGCATTGAGCGCGGTCGGCGCGTTGCCCGCTCCGGCGCGATTGCGCGTCATCGGCGCCATCACGATGCGGTTGGGGAGGCTAAGAGGACCGAGCTTGTACGGAGAAAACAGATCGATTGTTTGTGTCATCGGAACTCAGTCAAAATGCATCCCGCTTTTCTTGACGACGTCCGGCCAGCGCGCGGCCTCGTGCTTGATGAAGGCTGAGAATTCGGCGGGTGTCGAGCTGACCGCATAAATGCCGACGGTCTCGGCCTTGGCCTTGAGCGCCGGATCGTTCAGCACCTTCTGCACTTCGGCCGACAACTTGTCGATCACGGCGGGCGGCGTGCCGCGCGGCGCGACGAGACCGTTCCACACCGCGAGATCGCCGAGGTCGACGCCGGTCGCATCGAACAGCGATGGCAGCTTCGGCAACGGCGCAAATGGACGGCGGTCGAGCTTGGCAAGCGCGCGCAGATTGCCCGCCCGAACCAGCGACAGCTCGGCCGCGGTGCCGTCGAAGACGAAATCGGCGGCGCCGGTCAGCACGCCTTGCGCCACGTTGGCGCTGCCGTTGAACGAGATCAGTACGGTGTCGATGCCGAACTTTTCGTTGAACAGAAAGCAGGTCAGCTTGGTGGTGATGGTGCCGGCGCCGCAATTGAGCTTTCCCGGCGCCGCCTTGGCCTTGGCGACCAGATCGCTCGCGGTCTGGTACGGGCTCGATGCATTGACCACGAGCCAGCCCATGTTCTTCGCCGCGAGCGAGACCGGCGCGAAATCCTTGATCGGATCGTAGGGCAGGTGGCTGTAAAGATACTGATTCATCACCAGTGTCGAATCGATCGCCATCAACAGCGTGTAGCCGTCGGGCGCAGCCTTGGCCACGAGTTCGGCGCCGATTACCGTGTTGGCGCCCGGCCGGTTGTCGACCACGATGGCTTGGCCGAGATCCTTGCTCATGCGCTCGCCCATCATGCGGCTAAGCACGTCGGACGGTCCGCCGGCGGGAAAGGGTACGACGATATGGATTGGGCGCGTGGGGTAGGGCACCTGCGCGGTGGCCGGCGCAGCGATGAGCGCCGAGAGTAAGACGATTGCAGCTATACGATTGGCCGGCACCGCGTCCTCCGCTGGTTGATCTTTTTGTATTCCTGCGACCGCGCGCCGCTATTTCGGCTCCGGTCCAGTGTAGCGCAGCACGAACAAACCCCATTTGTCATCGTTCATGTAAATGTTGCCGCGCGCATCCACGGCGATCTCCTCGCTCCAGTCGACCGGCGAAGCGTGCGCGCCGGATTGCGCGGGCGCATCTGGCCGCTCCGGCGGCATGAAATAGCCGACCTCCTTCGGCAACCGCGGATCGCTGATGTCGAACACGCGGACGCCGGCATTGAACCACGCCACCGTCATCAGCTTGCCGGGTTGCTGGATCGCCGGATTGTGTATCTCCTGGCTGACATTGTGCGGGCCGAAGCGGCCGCCCTTGTCGCAGTAATCGGTGTAGGGCAGGCCGGGCGGCGGCACCGGCGGCGGGAAGATCGAGATCAGCCGTGGCTTTGCCGGATTCGAGTTGTCGATCATACCGGCGAAGTTCAAACCATTATCCTGGCAGCGCTCCTTGCTCGCCTCCGAGCTGACATAAAGGAGCTTGCGGTCCCACAGCGGCAGCACGGTGTGCACCGACTGCATGCCGACCTGCGCGAACGGCTCGGTGATGTGCAGCTTGCCGATGAGCTTCGGATGCGTCGGATCGGAAATGTCGAGATTGACGACGTCGGGCGTATAGCCGAACGAAGCCATCTTGCCGTCGGGGCTGACATTGACCGGCCCGTGAAAGCCCTCGGGAAACGGCGACGGCGGCTCACCGTCCTTCTGGCCGGGCTGCCAGTATTTGCCGACTTCCTTCGGATGCGCCGGATCGCTGACATCGAGGATCACCATGATGTGCAGCTTGAACCCCGGATAGCTGGTGGAAAGATACGCGTATTTGCCGCCCGGATAGGAGTTGCGGTGGGCCCCGGTGGCGCCGCCCTGCCACGAGCCGACCTGCTTGGGGTTTTCCGGATCGGAAATGTCCCACAACAGCACCGCGGGCAGCGGGTTCTTCTGCGGCCGGAAACTGTTGAGCGAGGTGATCATCAGATTGTCGTGCAAGGTGACTTGCGCGGTGATGATGCTTTTGTCGTTAGTCACAAACGGAATGAATTTTACATAGCGCGGATTGGCCGGATCGGTGACGTCGACGACGCTCCAGCCCTGATTAAAGGAATGGCCGGTGTAGAGGTACCACTTGTCGTTCGCCGTATGCTTGATGGCGATCTTGAAGCCGCCAAAGCGGCCGCCGAGCGCGGAGAAGCCGATCTGCTTCATGTTGTGCATCTGCGCGCCGGGCGGAAATGGATCGGCCAGTGCGGCTCGCGCCGCGAGCGCGCCTATTGCGGCCGCCGCGAACATGCAAACCCGCGGCGACGCCGCAAACCTCAAAATGCTCATCGCTATCTCCGGTCGCTTCCTCGCCGCTCCCCTTGATGCCAGGATACGAGTCCGCGGGCGGATACAACAGTGGATTTCGGGCTTCGCTCGGCGCGTGGTACCCGGATTGCGATTTACGCAATCCAGACTACGGTAGTCGGCCCGCAGCCGGAGAAAACCGCATGACCGCACGCATCGGACTGATCATCCCGTCGTCCAACCGGATGGTGGAAGGCGAGATGGTGCGGCATCTGCCACCCGGCGTTGTCGCCCACGTGGCGCGGCTGCGCATGACCGGTGTTCATCGGGTCGCCATCGAGGGACTCGTGCCGCGCCTGATGAAGGCGGCGGCGATGCTCATAGACGCGCGCTGCGACGTGATTGCGTTCCATTGCACCGCCAATTCGACCTCGGAAGGTGCAGCCGGCGAAGCCAAGCTCATCGCCGCTTTGCGGCAGGCGGGCGCGCGGCTGGTGACGACGACCGCGACTGCCATCCGCCACGCGCTCGAAAGCCTGCGCGCGCGCCGCGTCGTCCTGCTCACGCCCTACAGCGAGCAGGTGACGGACGAGGAGGCCGAATTCCTGCACATGTCAGGCTTCCAGGTGCTCTATGCGCGCGGCTTCGCGCTCAAGGGCAGTGACGAGTATTGCGCCGCGCCGGCGCAGTTCTGGCGCGACCGCGCGATCGAGGCGGCCCGTCCGGAGGCCGACGCCTATTTCCTGAGCTGCGCCAATATTTCGGCATTCCCCGTGATCGAGGAGATCGAGCAGAAACTTGGCCGGCCGGTGGTGACCAGCAATCAGGCGGTGGTCTGGGAGGCGCTGTCGCTGCTCGGCGCCACCGACCGGCGCAATTGTCCCGGCCGCCTGTTCGATACTCTCGGCGCAACCGAACCTGCGCGGAAGGCGCTCGCATAAGCCATGACCATCCAGCAAAACACCGACCGCATCCAGACCACCCATATCGGCAGCCTGCCGCGCCCCCACGCGCTGCTCGACCTGATGAAGGCGAAGTTTTCGGGTCAGGCGTACGATGAGAGCAAATACGAAACGGCGATCGCCGATGCAGTGCGCGACGTTGTGCGCAAGCAAGTCGATAGCGGCATCGACATCGTCACCGACGGCGAGTTCTCAAAACCGGGGTTTTTCACTTACGTGCACGAGCGGCTCGAAGGCTTCGAGCGGCGGCCCGATCAGAAGCTGAAACTGTTCGCGCAGGAAGTGGCGGCCTTCCCGGAATATTATGCCGAGTATTTCAAGCAGGCGATGATGGGGGGCGCGATCGTTGGCCTGGCGCCGGTGGTCTGCGTCGGCCCGATCAAGTACCGCGGCGAAAAGTTCGTCGCGCGTGACATCCAAAACGTCAAGCGCGCCGCGGCGGCGGCTCGCGTGCCCGATCACCATGTGTTTCTGCCGGCCACCGCGCCATCAGGCGTCGGCATCAACGAGTATTACAAGTCCGACGAGGAGTATTTCCACGCGCTCGCCGCCGAACTCGCCAAGGAATACCGCGCCATCACCGATGCCGGCATCCTGGTGCAGATCGACGATCCGTTCCTGCCGGATATTTTCTTTGAGCCAGGACTCGATCGCGCGCAGATGCGCCGCCGCGCCGAAATCTACGTCGAGGCGACCAATGCGGCGCTTGCCGGCATTCCGCCCGAGAAGGTGCGCTTTCACACCTGCTACGGCATCAACGAAGGCCCGCGCCTCTACGAAGCAGCGCTCTCGGATATCATCGAGTATGTGCTCAAGATCAATGCCGGCTCCTACAGTTTTGAGGCCGCCAATCCCCGCCACGAGCACGAGTACCATCTGTTCGAACGGGTCAAGCTCGCGCCCGGCAAGGTGATCGCGCCCGGCATGATCACGCACGCCAGCAACATCGTCGAGCATCCTGAACTGATCGCCGAGCGCATCGTGCGCTTCGCCAAGCTGGTCGGCCGCGAGAACGTCATGGCGGCGGCGGATTGCGGCTTCTCCTCGCAGGCTTTGTACCGCACCGAGGTGCATCCGACCGTGGTGTGGGAGAAATTCAAGGCATTACGGGCAGGGGCCGATCTGGCGACGAAGCAACTGTGGAAATGATGCGTCATTCCGGGGCCGAGCGAAGCGAGGAGCCCGGAATCCATAATCCCGGCGCTGGTGGTTATGGATTCCGGGCTCGCGCCTTTGGCGCGCCCCGGAATGACGCGCTGTGTATGCTTGCGCTGCTTTCTCTGCTGTCAGCATTCTTCATACTGCCCGCCCACGCGCAAGACACGGCGAGTTTTTATCGCGGCAAACAGATCCGCTTCATCGTCGGCTCGGCACCGGGCGGCACCTACGATCTCGTCGCGCGCGCGGTGGCGCGCCACATGGGCGCGCATATACCAGGCAACCCGTCGATCATCGTGCAGAACCAGCCGACCGCCAGCGGCGTTGTGATGACGAATCAGCTCTACGCGCTCGGCCCCAAGGACGGCACCGTCATCGGCGTTCCGCTCAACGGTATCCCCGCGGAGCCGCTCTTGAAACCGAACGTCGCACGCTACGACGCCGGCAAGCTGATCTGGCTCGGCAGCACCACGCGGGAACCTTATGTGGCCTATGTCTGGCACACCGCGCCGGTGCAGAGCCTCTCCCAACTCTTGACCGAAACGCTGGTTGTCGGCGGCACCACGCCGGGCTCGACCATGGTCGACTTTCCGCAGCTCACGAATGCCGTCCTCGGCACCAGGTTCAAGATCGTGCCCGGCTACGGCTCGACGCCGCTGATGAACCAGGCCATGGAGCGCGGCGAGACCCAGGGCGTTGCGGCGCTCGGCTGGGAAGCCGTCAAGGCGCAGCTCGCCCATTTTCTCGCCGACAAGGAAGTCAAAGTGATTGCGCAGTTCGGGCTGCAACGCAGCACCGTACTCCCCGATGTGCCGCTCATGATTGACCTCGCCAAGTCACCGGCGGACCGGCAGGCGCTGGCGATGCTTTTTTCGCGCACCGATATTGGCCGGCCCTTCTTCCTGCCGCCGGACGTGCCCGCGGACCGTGTCCAAGCCTTGCGGCGCGCCTTCGACGCCACGATGAAGGACCAGGGCTTTTTGGCGGACGCGAAAAAGATTGGCTTGGACCTCGACCCGCTGACCGGTGAAGAGGTACAGAAGCTGGTCGCCGACCTCGCCAATACGCCGCCTGCCGTTGTCACCCGGGTCCGCGCGGCGCTCAATGAACACTGAGAATTGTCATGCTCCGCGAAGGCGGAAGCATCCAGTAAGCACAGCAATGTGGTGATTACTGGATCGTCCGCCTGCGCGGACGATGACAACGGAGTGGCTATCCCGGTAATATGCGTTAGCCAGTCATACGAGGTCGAAAGTGCACGCTCTCCAGGAATCTTCCGCGGCATCCGCAACGCGCGACGGCTCGCTCGCTGCCCGACGCGCGATGCACAGCAACAATAAATTGCAGATCGGCCTGTTCGGCCCCAATTGCTCGTCGGGCCGCGCGGTGACGCTGGTGCCGGAGCGCTGGTCGGGCAATTGGCCGGACAACAAGCGCCTCGCCCAGATGTCGGATGAGGCCGGCATCGACTTTCTGCTGCCGATTGGGCGCTGGAAGGGCTATGGCGGCGATACCGACTACCAGGGTACCACGCTCGAAACCATCACCTGGGCGACCGGTCTTCTGGCCTCCACCAAGCGCATCACGGTGTTCGGCACAGTGCATGCACCGATCTTCAATCCGGTGGTGGCGGCCAAGGAAATGGTCACCGCCGATCACATCGGCGAGGGGCGCTTCGGGCTCAACATCGTGGTCGGCTGGAACGAGGGCGAGTTCGACATGTTCGGCGTCGAGCAGCGCGCCCACGAGGATCGCTACGAGTACGCCCAGGAGTGGATCGACGTCATCAAGATGATCTGGTCCGACCGCGAGGACTTTGCCTACAAGGGCCGGTATCTCGATATGAAGGGTGTTCGCGGCAAGCCGAAGCCTTACGGCGGTGCGCGGCCGGTGATCATGAATGCAGGTGCGTCGGCGAGCGGCCAGGCGTTTGCGGTGAAGAACTGCGACGCGTTCTTTCTGCAGGCCTCGCGCACCTCCCTCGAAGACACCCAGCAGAAGGTCCGCACCGCTCAGAACGCGGCGCGCGCGCAAGGGCGCGAAATCGGCTGCTATACGGTCGGCGTCGTCACCTGCCGGCCGACGAAAAAGGAAGCCGAAGAATATTTTCACCACTCGATCGTCGAGCACGCCGACTGGTCGGCGGTGGACGGCATCCTGGCGCTGAAGAACATCTCGCCGCAGACCGTGCCGATGCAGGAATACATCTTAAAGCGCAACCAGTACGCCCAGGGCATGGGGGGTCTGCCGATCATCGGCGATCCAGATCTCGTCGCCACCCAGCTCGCCGATCTCGCCAAGGCCGGCCTCACCGGCATCGGCATTTCGCTCGTCAATTACATCGATGAACTGCCGTATTTCTGCGACGAGGTGATCGGCCGGCTGCAGCGGATGGGGTTGCGGGAGAAGGTGAAGGCCTGATCTTCATCGTCAGGCGGCGGCGAACAATCCTCCGGCTAATGCGTTGTCTTGGGCCCGAAGAGTTGGGCATTGCCCAGGAGAACGCCAATGGCCGAAGCCAAACATGAGATTAGCCGCGACCGCCTCGCCGAATTGCTCAACGAAGACCTTGCGCGCGAATATCAGGCAATTATCGCCTACGTGGTCTATTCCCAGGTGCTCAAGGGCGCCGAATACATGGACATCGCCAATCAGCTCGAACTTCACGCCAAGCAGGAGCTCGACCACGCGCTGATGATCTCGCGGCAGATCGACTATCTCGGCAAGATGCCGACCGTGACGCCAAGGCCGGTGAAGACCTCCAAGGACGCCAAGGAGATGCTGCGCTTCGATCTCGACAACGAGAACGAAACGGTCCGCAACTACCGCGACCGCATCCGGCAATGCGAAGCGCTCGGCGAATTCGCGCTGGCGGAGCAGATTCGCAAGATCCTGATGCAGGAGCAGGATCACCAGATCGATCTGGCGACGGCGCTCGGCATCGAAGTGCCCGATATGGGCAAGCCCGCTGGGTAACTTCCGTCATCCTGAGGTGCTCGGCGCGCAGCGCCGAGCCTCGAAGGAACGACGGCCCGGCGCCTGAGCAGCATCCTTCGAGGTCCGCGCTTCGCGCGGGCACCTCAGGATGACGAGTCCTCGCTCACCGCCGGCTGGAAATGGGCGTGCCACGCTTCTTGTTGTAACGATGAGTAACGACGCGCTCCCATACGCCGTTGATGTGATACGGGTCGCTGCGGGTGAACGCATCCGCGGCGGCACGGTCCTTGGCGTCGATAACGAAGACGGAGCCGACCGGCGTCTCGCCGTCGTCGGCGACCAGCGTGCCGGCGGTGATGACGTCGACACCGTGCTCGCCGGCGCGGTCGAGATGGATGCGATGGTCGCGGTAATGCTTCGCCCGCGTCGGCAGGATGTCCTTCTTATCCAGCGCGTGAACGACGAACATCATGGGCGGGTTCCCGAGATCAAGGCCATTGTAGCTCCCTCACCCTTTGTTGGGGAGGGTCGGGTTATCGGCCGCACTGGCGTGATGGGTAATGCGGAGAAAGGCAATAACCGCGCTAGACGGCGTCGGTCATTGCCTTCGGGTGCTGCGCCGCGTCGCGGGTCGGGCCAATTCAGGCGAACAGCGGTCGCAGCCCCGGATGACGCGTGACCACCGGCAAGCGTTCGATCAACCCGTCGAGACCCCAGACATGGCCGGCGTGATGCGCCATCAGGTAGACGATCACGATCGCGTAGACGAGGTGGTAGTCCACGAAGAGGCTGAGGTGATCCTGAATGAACGGCCACTCCATATGCGCGAAGTGGTAGGTGATCATGAGCAGGATGCCGAACGGCCCGCTAATCCGGACCATGAGCCCGAAAACCAGCGATAATCCGATCAATAAATGACCCCACTTCATCAGGAAATCGGTCAAGGGCAGCATCGTTGGCGTCGCAAAGAGGGCGAAGAAGCCGTGGAAGGTCACGACGTGGTTGAGAAACCCGCCCGCGCTGTAATTCTGCAGGATTTGCCAACTGCCAGCATAAAGAAAGAGCCAGCCCACGAAGACGCGCAGGAGAAAGATGACAGCACGATCCAAATTTGTTTCGGTCATAGTCACCCCTCCTTGCGGAAGCGAAGTCGAATCGTACGGCTTGTCAGCGGTTTCGGCTGCGCTTTCGGCACTGTGGCATCTTGCCTGCGAAGAGCTTCCGCGGCCGCGAGCCCGAACAGCACTTTCGACATCAGGCTTACCGGATAAGGCGCCAGATGAATAAACGCCGGACTGATGATCGGCAGCACAACGAAGAAATTAACTGCCCAGACGCTGACCAGCGCCGCGAGCATGAATGGAAATGGGCTGGGCGTTTCGAAGCGGTGCGATGACAAGGCACGCCAGCCAAATGAGAGTGCGATCCCGAGCGCCACGGCGAGCGTCATATGGACGGTCACGCCCAATGCTGCTGAAGCTGCGGGGACGAGCGCGCTCATCCCCGCAGCAGTTGTCACACCGCGCGCCAACGTGGCAGGGTTGGCGCCTGTCGCTCCGGCATACAGAATAACCCATGCTATTTCGGCAACGCCACCGGCGACGCCCGCAATGACCCCGTGGCGGATCGTTTCAAGCACCGCCGTTATCTTGTTGTCGGCGATTTCTTCGAAGGCTTTTGGAAATTTTCCGCCATACGAGCCGAGCATGGTTTTGTCCTCTTGCATTGCTGCCGGACGGAATTCGATCGCTGACCGATGCTGCCGGCTATAGCGGCGCTACAGCGCCTGAAGCGAGGCCATAGCGCCTGAAGTGGATTGAGGTTCCACCAAATCGCCGGTCAGAGTCTGAGCAAAATTGCTCACTTCACGCGATTGGTCTCTTGGGTCACGATTCCACGTAAGAGGCGCCCCAAAAGATCGGCTCCGGTTATTATGCGTTTTTGTTCTCCCCAAACCAAGATTATATCGTTGTCGATGACATCATCCTCAGGATGTTCCGCCTTCACCTTCATGCGTCCAATCACGCTGCCTAATGGGGTGCGTATGTTCGTTACTATGATCGGACGATGCCAGTGAGTTTCCGGATGAATCGACGCTGCGTTGAAAAGCGAATCGCGCAAAAAATGGTGTGCGTCCAACACAAATGATGGTCGGCCCGCAGTATCGACGATGATTACCCATTTCTTTCCGGAAGCATTCAGTGTCCGCAGGAATGGGTCATCGGGCGAGCGTTCAAACTTCGGTACCAAAGGCCGATCGTTTTCGATGGGAAGGGTGATAACGCTACGAGGGTCGATCGATTCCCCCTCATCCACCACAAGGATATCGTCGAGGTCGAGAAAATTCAGCGCGCCGATTGCTTCCAATTGTCCGACATCCGCACCGTCAACTCCGACGTGCCTTGTAATAAACGCTCGAAAGTCCCGCTCTCGTAGAAGAGTAATCCCCTCCGGTCCGAGCCACCAGTTGAGAATAATGGCCGTAGGCTTCGCCAGCGGAAAGAGCGCCACTTGGTACACTTTCAGCAACGGGGTCAGCCGCGCAGCCATACGAAGCGCATTTCGCGAAAAATAGGCTTGCGGAATAATTTCACCGAACAGAGTGATGGCAATTGTCGAGAACGCGAACGCTCCTATGCCAGCAAGGACGGAGTCCGACAGCAGCGTGAGGAGCACGTTAATCGTAACATTGCCCCAGAGGACCGTGGCCAATGTGAGGTTGGAATCCTGACGCAACGCGAGCAGTTCGACCGCATCGCGGTTTCCACCCGCCGCCTCGACTTCCAGCCGCAATTTGCTGATGCTAAAAATTGCCAGATTAAGGCCCGAGAAAATAGCAGATTGAGTGATGCAGAGGGCAATCCCAAGCCAAATTGATACATCCGATAGCAATGGTGAGTTGTTCATGGAAGTGACCATTCAGCCAAGCGCGGTCATGTGTCTCGGCATTGAGCCCGGTAGTACATTTTGACCGTCGCCTATTCCTTTGATCAGATCGGCCCCATCGGGGCTTCGCAATGAGAGTGCGGGTCAGCCAATCGAGAACCAGAGCAGTGCGACAACCGTAACGGCCATCAGTGCCGTGCCAGCCCATCCGAAAAAAGTGAGCATTGGCCGGGCGCTGAAACGACCCATCACCGAGAGGCGCGTAACGACCACCATCATGACCGCCATGATCGGGACAGCGACGATGCCGTTGAGTACTGCGCTCCAAATCAGCATTTGGATAGGGTCGATTGGCGTATAACCGAGCGCGAGTCCGACGACTGTCGCAGCCGCAATGATGCTGTAAAACCCGACAGCGTCCGGCGCCTTCGCCTCTAGCGTGGCGGGCCAGCCGAACGCCTCGGCAACGCAATACGCAGCCGAGCCGGCAAGCACCGGGACCGCGAGCAGTCCCGTGCCGACAATCCCGAGCGCAAACAAGACGAAGGTCAGATTACCGGCAAGCGGACGCAGAGCCTCTGCCGCCTGTGCGGCGCTGCGGATATTGGTCACGCCGCCGGCGTTGAGCACGGCTGCCGTGGTGACGATGATAAAGAAGGCGATGACATTGGAAAACACCATGCCCACGCTCGTATCCAAGGCGATGCGTGCAATTTCGGATTCGCCGCCACGCGACAGCTCCTTTAAGGGCCGCCGCTCCTTTAAGGGACGGCCGGGTCGATTTTGCTTCATCTCCTCGACCTCCTGGGACGCTTGCCAGAAGAACAAGTAGGGGCTGATGGTCGTCCCGAGCACCGCGACGACCATGAGCAAATAGTCGCGGCTAATCGCGGCAGCCGGCCAAACTGTGTGCGCGAGCGCTGTGCCCCAAGGAATCTGGACGGTGAAGGCAGTCGCTACGTATACGAATAACACCAAGGTGAGAATCTTTAGCGCGGGTGCATAGCGCCGGTACCGCACAAATACCTGCAGCAGCACTGACATTGCTGCGAAAATCAGGGCGTGCTCGCGATTAAGGCCGCCGATCACCAGCGAAAGCGCCTCGCCCATCGCAGCGAGATCGGCCGCGATGTTGAATGTATTGGCCATCACCAGCATAGCCACGAGAGATATGACTAGCCAGCGCGGAGCGAAGTCTTTCACATTGGCAATGATACCTTTGCCGGTCACGCGGCCGATTTGAGCGCTGACAAGCTGAATGGCGATCATGAACGGCGCCGTCAGAAAGACCGTCCAGAGCAGGCCATAACCAAATTGCGCTCCGGCTTGGGAATAAGTCGCGATGCCGGACGGATCGTCGTCGGCGGCCCCGGTGACCAACCCGGGTCCCAGCAACCGCAACAAAATATTCGTACGTTTGGGGGACGATTTTTCGAGGCG
>DASZWK010000134.1:0-9707 GCA_035546235.1 Xanthobacteraceae bacterium
CGCGGATCGTCGCGATAGAGCCAGCCCTTGCTGCGCCAGACCGACAGCGGCTGGCTGGCATCGACGCCGAAATAGTTCAGCGACTTGTCGCGCGCTTTTTTCGCGAGCTTGGCGCGCGCAAACCAGCTCGCCGGAAATTCCCTGCGGCAATCAGTCATGTACTTACCGCCGAACACACCGAGCCGCAGCATCTGCGCGGGCGTAAGATCGGGGTGAAATTCCGGATCGAAGTTTCTGCCGGCGGGCGCGGTCAATTCGTAACGGTAGCCGCGCTGCATCTTGTCGGTGACGGTGACGATTTTGCGTTTCAACGCCGAAGGCCTTTGAGCACGTCGGGATTGACGACGTTGATCGGATTGCCGGCCGCGTAGGAGGTGATCTGATCGAAGATGTCGACGAACTGCACCTCGTATTCGTCGCGGGTGACGTAGCCGAGATGCGGCGTGCAGACGACGTTCGGCATGTTGAGCAACGGATGTGCGGTGTCGCGCAGCGGCTCCTGCTCGTAGACGTCGACCGCGGCCATGCCGGGCCGACCGCGCTTGAGCGCCTCGACCAGCACACCCGGCTCGATCAGCGGTGCGCGGCTGGTGTTGACCAGAAGCGCACTCGGTTTCATCCGCGCCAGGTCGGCGGCCGTGACGACGTGGCGCGTCGCATCGACCAGCCGCATGTGCAGCGTGATGACGTCGCACGCGGCGAAGAATTCCTGTTTGCTCGCCGCCGTCGCGTAACCATCGGCGCGCGCCTTTTCCAGCGTCGTCGGTCGCGCCCACACCAGCACGTTCATACCGAAGGCGCGGCCGTAGCCGGCGACAACGCGGCCGATGCGCCCGTAGCCGTAAATGCCGAGCGTCTTGCCGTGCAAAGTCGTGCCGACGCCAATCTGCCATCCGCCGGCCTTGAGCGAGGCCATCTGCTGTGGAATTTGCCGCATCGCCGCGAGGATCAATCCCCAGGTCATTTCCGCGGTGGCGTAGGACGGCGTGCCCGGGTGCTGGCTCGACGACACGACGATGCCGAGCCGGGTGCAGTCCGCGACGTCGATATGCGGATAGACGCTGCGCTGGCTGATGAGCTTGAGCCTGGGCAGCCGTTCAAGCAGCGGCGCGCGGATCTGCGTGCGTTCGCGAATGAGCACCAGCGCTTCGGTGTCGGCCAGCCGCGCGGCGAGCACATCGGTGTCCTGAACGTGATCGTTGAAGATCGTCACGTCGTGCCCGGCAAGCTTACTGAAGCAGGACAGCGTCCGCACGGTGTCGTGGTAATCGTCAAGGATGGAGATTTTCATCGGCAACTCTCGCAAGGGTTATTCTCGACCGCTTTTGGGATTCAATCCGGCAACCTCCAGCGCAGCCCCGGGAAGCGGGCAAAGTCGCGGTCGAGCGTGATCCATTCGCAGCCCGATTCGATGGCGAGCGCGGCGTACCAAGCGTCAGTGACTGTCGATCCGCGCGTGTTCGTATCAATGCACAGGCGGCGAAAGATATCCCAGTGCCTATCGGCGGGCTCGATAATCTGGCAATTCGGTTGGTCGAGCAGATAATCACAAAATCTAAATACGTCCTCGAAGGAGGATGGAGCTGAGTACGCGCGAGGGTTGGTTGTGACACGAACGACGGCCGCTAATGCAAGTGGCGAAATGCCGAACCTCGCATCGCCGTCAACGACGCCTTGCAGCCATTGCCGGCAACGCGGATGCTCACGCATTTCAGGACGGAACGCGTAGATCAGCACGTTCACGTCCGGCAAAATCATTTGAAGCCGTTCTTCAGCCGTTCGATGTATTCAAGATCTTCCATTTCCTGCACCGCCGCAGAATTGGATATATCGATCCCCGGAAAGGGCGGACCAACGGCAGTGCTGAGCGGAAGCGGATGCCGTTCGCGCTTGACCGGCTTATGCTTCTCACCGACCACGAGCCGCAATCCTTCCTCGATCAGGGACGTAAGCGTCCGCCGCTCGGAGACGGCCTTGCGTTTTGCGCGCGCGAGCAGGTCACGCGGCAATCTGACAGTCGTTCGCTCGATCATATGTCAAAACATATCAGTGATATGTCAGTATGTCAATCGTTTGCGGCGAAAAATAACGATCTTCTATGGACTGCGATGGGAGATGAGAACAAGACGAGCGTCGCCCGCGGGTCCTTCTGTCAGGCGCGATTTACGTCAGACAGACACGCGCAAAAGAAAACCGGGCCGTGAGGCCCGGTTTTTAGTTCGCCGGCGTGGGGGCGCCAGCGTTCACCTTCCAGAGGGGAACAGCTGCCAGCGTTATGGCTGCCATCTGGGAGGATGGGGCAACCGATTCGCCTCGCAGCATGAAGCGACTATGCAATCCGCAAACGGGCCAGACAATGAGGCGGGCTACATGCCAGCCATGCGAAAAGCGGGCGCGGATAATTGGTCTGTATACGCGTGCGCGTTGCAGCAGTGCCGCGGTTTTCTGAGACGAAATGAAGGAGCTGCGCACGCGCGCTTTTGACACACAACGATACTTAGAAAGTGCCGGAGTCAGAACGCCCAGCGCTGCGCGTTGACGACCAGAAAATCGCGGAACGCCTGGACGCGCGCCACGGTTTTGAGTTCTTCCGGGTAGACGAAATAGGCATCGAGCGCCGGCGCCTCTGCCTCGCCGAACAACTGCACCAGGCCGCCGTTTTCCTCGACCAGATAATCCGGCAGCATTGCGATGCCGAGACCGCGCTGGCAGGCCCGCAGCACGCCGAGGATATTGTTGATGATGAGATGCGGAATGCGCGGCCCCTTGCCGTCGCGCGCAACTTCGATCAGCCAGCGCGAGCGCTGCAGATAAGGCGGCTGCGTACCGCCCAGTACCAGCACGCGATGCGCGTCGAGATCGTCGAAAGTTCGCGGCGTCCCGAAGCGTTTGAGGTATTCGGGCGAGGCGTAGACGTGGAAATGCACCGCGAACAGCTTGCGCTGAATGAGATCGGGTTGCGTCGGCTGGCGCAGCCGGATCGCCACATCGGCCTCGCGCATGGCGAGATCGAGTTCCTCTTCGGTGGTGAGCAGCGTGATGTGTATGTCCGGATAAAGCTCGAGGAACTCGCCAAGCCGCGGGGTCAGCCAGTGGATGCCGATGCCGGGAGTGGTCGTGACGCGCAGATCGCCATTCGGCCGTTCGCGGCTGTCGGTCAATTTCGCCCGCGCCGCTTCGAGCTTCATGAATACGTCATGCGCGGTGCGATAGAGCAGTTCGCCCTGCTCGGTGAGGATCAGGCCGCGCGCGTGACGATGAAACAGCGAGACTGTCAGCTCCTGCTCCAGCGCGCTCACCTGGCGCGACACCGCCGACTGCGACAGCCCAAGCTGCTCGCCGGCGTGGGTAAAGCTGCCCGCTTCGGCGGCTGCGTGAAAAACCTTGAGCTTGTCCCAATCCATTTTATGCGGATGACGGATGGCAGACGACGGACGGCGGAAACACCGCGATCCTAAAATTCTGCCATCAGTCCTCGGTCCTCCGTTCTCTGTTGTTCATTCTGCCGCGTCGCGCAACGCAGCGTGACCGGCGAGGAAGCGCTCGGCTTCCAGCGCCGCCATGCAGCCCAGCCCCGCCGCGGTGACCGCCTGCCGATAGATATCGTCGGCGACGTCGCCGGCGGCGAACAGGCCGGGCACCGAGGTCGCGGTCGAATGGGGGGCGGTCTTAACGTAGCCGGACGGCTTCATCTCGACCTGGCCGGCGACCAGCTCAGTGGCCGGCACGTGGCCGATGGCGATGAAAATGCCGTCGACCGGATGCTCACTGACGGTGCCGGTCTTCAGGTTCTTGAGGTTTGCGTGCGTGACCTTCATCGGATTCTCGGCACCGCGCACGTCGTCGAGCACGCTGTCCCAGATCACTTCGATCTTCGGATGCTTGAACAGGCGGTCCTGCAAGATCCTCTCGGCGCGCAGGCTGTCGCGCCGGTGTACCAGCGTGACCTTCGAGGCGAAATTGGTGAGGAACAACGCCTCCTCCACCGCGGTGTTGCCGCCGCCGATCACCAGCACTTCCTTGTTGCGATAGAAGAAGCCATCGCAGGTGGCGCAGGCCGAAATGCCGTAGCCGCGGAATTTCTGTTCGCACGGCAGGTCAAGCCAGCGCGCCTGCGCGCCGGTCGCCAGCACCACGGCCTCGGCAATATAGACATCGCCGGAGTCGCATTCGATGCGGAACGGGCGCCGCTGCAGATCGAGCTTATTGACGTGGTCGGCGACCAGGCGGGTGCCGACGTGCGCCGCCTGGGCCTGCATCTGCTCCATGAGCCAGGGGCCTTGGATCACATCGGCGAAGCCCGGATAGTTCTCGACGTCGGTGGTCACGGTGAGCTGGCCACCGGGGGCCACGCCCTGGATCAAAATCGGGTCGAGCATCGCACGGGCCGCATAGATCGCGGCGGTATATCCGGCTGGTCCGGAACCGATAATGACGACTTTCGCTTGGGTGGTCTCGCTCACCTGATCATCTCGTTCACGTACGACAGGGCACGGGGGCGCGCGCGGGCCCCCCTGAGCCCTCCAGAATGGGCCAATTTGACCCGTTCAGCCTGGAATCGGCCGATCCCGCCCCAAGAGAGTGCCTTAAGACGCGTACAGCCACCTCGGCGTCAATTTAAGGATTTTTATGAGCTATGCAAGTTACGCAATGGTCCCGACCATGCGACAGCCACCACTCGGTTAATATCCCGCAGTCCGAAGTCCCGTCAGACGAATGCCGGCATGATCTCGCGGGCGAACAGGTCGATCGAGTGCAGGGCTTCGGCCGGCGTCATGTCGCCGAAGGCGAGCCATGGCGTCCAATAATTAGCGCCCGTAGCTTTGATGTCAGCCGCGATGAAGTCGCCAACGGTCGCCGGCGAGCCCGCGATGGCGGTACCGAGTGCCTGCAGTTCGTCGAAGGTTTTCGGGTAATGGGCGTGGGTGCGCGGCGCCGAGCCATGACGCTCGAACAGCCAAAAGAAACTCGTGCGCCAGTGCGGATAGGCGCGGCGCGCAATGGCGAGCGCTTGCGCATCCGTGTCGGCAACGACGACATGGCGGCCGACGCCGTAGAGCGTGGTGTCGGCCTTGCCGAGCTTGCGCCGCGCCGCATGATAGCGCTCGAAGATCGGGCGGACCGTCGCGCGCGGCCCGAGCGCCAGGACATTGACGTCGTTCTGCGCCGGCCAATCGGCATTTTCGGGAACGCCAACGCCGTACCATAGCGGCGGATGCGGCCGCTGCACCGGATGCAGGATCATCGGCACCTTGTCGAAGCGATAGAACTTGCCGTCGAAACTCAGTTCGTCCGATGCGAGACCCTTAAGCAGCACCTGGAATGCTTCGTGGTACATCGGCTGCGTTTGCGCGAAATCGAGCGCGTAATTCGCGGTCTCGAACGGCGACACGCCGCGTCCGATGCCAAGTTCGAGTCGTCCGCCGCTCAACTGATCGAGCATGCAGACTTCCTCGATCAGGCGCAGCGGGTGATAGAACGGCAGCAGATAGACCATCGGACCGAAGCGCAGCCGCGTGGTGCGCTGCGCCATGGCGGCGAGAAACAGGCCGGGCGACGCCGCGCAGCCAAGCGGCGTGCCGTGATGCTCGGCGAGATGATAGGCGTGAAAGCCGGCTCGCTCGTAGGCCTCGGCGAGCTTGAGGCGTCCGGCATAGAGTTCGCCAAGCGGAACGCCGGCATCGTCCAGGTGATCGAAGACGCCGAATTTCACGATGGTGTTCCTCCCTCACGTCATTCCGGGGCGCGCGCAGCGCGAGCCCGGAATCCATAATCACGGAATAGGGGGATTTGAAAACTGTTCGCTTAAGCCGCGACGCCGGAGATATGGATTCCGGGCTCGGCCCGCCGGGCCGCCCCGGAATGACGCTCGCGCGTCACTTCCACTCCACCTTCATCACTTCGTAGGCCCGGGCGCCGCCCGGCGTGACGACTTCGACCTGCGCGCCCTTCTTCTTGCCAACCAGCGCGCGGGCGAGCGGCGAGGTAATGGAAATTCTGCCCTTCTTGGCGTCAGCCTCAGGCTCGCCGACAATCTGCCAGACCGACTTCTTGTCGGTGTCCTCGTCGACGAGCGTCACAGTCGCGCCGAACGTGATGGTATCGCCGGACAGTTTCGACACGTCGATGACCTCGGCGCGGGCGAGCTTGTCCTCAAGCTCCGCGATATGGCCCTCGTTGAGCGACTGCGCCTCTTTGGCGGCGTGATACTCGGCGTTCTCCGAGAGGTCGCCGTGCGTGCGCGCGTCAGTGATCTGCTGAATAATCCGAGGCCGCTCCACCTGCTGGCACTGCTTGAGCTCCGTCTCAAGTGCCGTATAGCCGGCCGCGGTCATAGGAATCTTATCCATCGTCCTCAAACCTCCAAGCCCGCAGAGTCAAGATTTGCATCGCGGTCCGGCACCTGTCCGGCCACGCGACTGCATGCCTGTCTCTACCTGACCGCCGCCCGGCCCGCCTGACTGTCAGCCGGCTCCGGACGCAAAATAGCGCTGCAGCGCACACACCTCGAGGTCACCTTTGAGATAAGCCTGGATGCCCTGCGCTGCGGCGACGGCCCCTGAGAGAGTGGTGTAGTACGGCACTTTATGCAAGAGGGCAGCGCGCCGAAGCGACCGGCTATCCGCAAGGGCGGTGGCCCCTTCCGTCGTATTGAAGACCAACTGGACATCGCCGTTCTTGATGGCATCGACGATATGGGGACGGCCTTCGGCCACCTTGTTGACCCGGATGGCGCCGACACCGTTTTCGGCCAGATAGCGCTGCGTGCCCGAGGTCGCCACCACCCGAAAGCCCGACTCGTGGAGGAGCCGGATTGCCTCCAGTATCCGCACCTTGTCGTCATCCTTGACCGAAACGAATACGGTCCCGCTCTTCGGCAGGCGGGAGCCGCCGCCGAGCTGGCTTTTGACAAAAGCGACGTTGTAGTCGCGGTCGATTCCCATGACCTCGCCGGTCGACTTCATCTCCGGTCCGAGCACGGTATCGACTGCCGGCCCGAACCGGGCAAACGGGAACACCGCTTCCTTGACGCCGACATGCCTCGCGCTGCTGAGTTCGAAGCTTTGCGGCTTGAGATTAAAACTCTTGAGCGTTTCGCCGGCCATGATTCGCGCCGCGATCTTGGCGCACGGGATGCCGGTCACCTTGGCGACGAACGGCACCGTGCGTGAGGCACGCGGATTGACCTCAAGGACGTAAATGTCGCCGTCCTTGATGGCGTACTGCACGTTCATCAGGCCGCCGACCTTGAGCGCGTGCGCCAGCTCGCGTGTCTGCCGCTCCAGCTCGGCAATGGTCGCCCGGTCGAGCGAATGCGGCGGCAGCGAGCAGGCCGAATCGCCGGAATGGATGCCGGCCTCCTCGATGTGCTCCATGATGCCGGCGATGTAGCTGTCCTGGCCGTCGGCGAGGCAGTCCACGTCGATCTCGACCGCGTCGGTCAGATAGCGGTCGATCAACAGCGGCCGCTTCTCCGACACGCCGAACTCGGACGGCCGATCGAGATCGGCGGCAAGCCGGACGACGTATCGGGTGAGTTGCTGCGTGTCGTGCACAATCTCCATGGCCCGGCCGCCGAGCACGTAGGACGGACGAATCACGATTGGATAGCCGATCGCTTCGGCGATCGCCTGCGCCTTCTCCGGCGAGGTGGCGATACCGCTCTTCGGCTGCCGCAGCTTGAGCCGATCGAGCAGCTGCTTGAAACGGTCGCGGTCTTCGGCGAGGTCGATGGCGTCCGGCGACGTGCCCAGAATCGGCACCCGCGCGTTTTCCAAAGGCTCGGCGAGCTTGAGCGGCGTCTGGCCGCCGAACTGCACGATCACACCGTGCAGCGTACCCTTGGTGCGTTCGGTATCGATGATCTCGATCACATCCTCGGCGGTCAACGGCTCGAAATAGAGCCGATCCGATGTGTCGTAATCGGTCGACACCGTTTCCGGATTGCAATTGACCATAATGGTTTCGTAGCCGGCCTCTTTCAGCGCGAAGGCGGCGTGACAGCAGCAATAGTCGAATTCGATGCCCTGCCCGATCCGGTTCGGGCCGCCGCCAAGGATGACGACTTTCTTCTTGTCCGACGGCGCCGCCTCGTTCACGGCAGACCCGGCGAACGGCGCCTCGTAGGTCGAGTACATGTAGACGGTGGGGGAAGCGAACTCGGCCGCGCAGGTGTCGATGCGCTTGAACACCGGCCGGACACCGAGACTTTGCCGGCGCCTCGTGACCTCAGCCGCCGGCATTTCGGTGAGCCGCCCGAGCCGCGCGTCCGAGAAACCCATTGCCTTGAGCCGGCGCAGCGTCGGCGCGGTCGCCGGAATTCCCTTGGCGCGGATTTCGGCCTCGGTGTCGACGATGGCGCGGATCTGCGCCAGAAACCACGGATCGACCTTGCAGGCACCGTGAATGTCGGCATCGCTCATGCCAAGCCGCATCGCCTGCGCGATCTTGAGGATGCCATCGGGCGACGGCGTACCGAGTGCGGCGCGCAGCGCGTTCTTGTCGTCGCCCTGGCCGAGGCCGGGAATCGCCACCTCGTCGAGCCCGGTGAGCCCGGTTTCAAGCGAGCGCAGGGCCTTCTGCAGGCTCTCGGCGAAGGTGCGGCCGATCGCCATCGCCTCGCCGACCGATTTCATCGAGGTCGTGAGCACCGGCTCGGCGCCCGGAAATTTCTCGAAGGCAAAACGCGGAATCTTGGTGACGATATAATCGATGGTCGGTTCGAACGAGGCCGGCGTGGCGCCGCCGGTGATGTCGTTCTTGATCTCATCGAGCGTGTAGCCGACCGCGAGCTTGGCGGCGACCTTGGCGATCGGAAATCCGGTCGCCTTCGAGGCCAGGGCCGAGGAACGCGACACGCGCGGATTCATTTCGATGACGACAAGGCGGCCGTCCGCCGGATTGACCGCGAACTGCACGTTGGAGCCGCCGGTCTCCACCCCGATCTCGCGCAACACCTTGATCGAGGCGTCGCGCATGATCTGATATTCCTTGTCGGTCAGTGTCAGCGCCGGCGCCACGGTGATCGAGTCGCCGGTGTGCACGCCCATCGGATCGAAATTCTCGATCGAGCAGACAATGATGCAGTTGTCGTTCTTGTCGCGCACCACCTCCATCTCGAACTCTTTCCAGCCGAGCACCGATTCTTCGATCAGCACTTCGGAGGTCGGTGAGGCGTCGATCCCGCCTTCGACGATCTCAATGAATTCCGCCTTGTTGTAGGCGATGCCGCCGCCGGTGCCGCCGAGCGTGAATGACGGGCGGATGATGGCGGGCAGGCCGATATCCTCCAGCGCCTCCAGTGCCTGGATGAGCGTCTTGATCTGATGCGAGCGCGGCGTCTCCAGCCCGATCTTCGTCATCGCCTCGCGGAACAGCTTGCGGTCCTCGGCCTTGTCGATCGCGTCGGCCGTGGCGCCGATCATCGTCACGTCGAATTTTTCCAAGATCCCCATCTTGCGGAGCGACAGCGCGGTATTGAGCGCAGTCTGCCCGCCCATGGTCGGCAGCAGCGCGAAGCCGCCTGGAACGGCGTAGCGTTCCTTTTCGACAATCTTGGCGACGATCTCAGGCGTGATCGGCTCGATATAGGTGGCGTCCGCCAGATCCGGATCGGTCATGATCGTCGCCGGATTGGAATTGACCAGCACGACCCGATAGCCCTCGGCCTTGAGCGCCTTGCAGGCCTGCGTGCCCGAATAATCGAA
>DASZWK010000135.1:0-1598 GCA_035546235.1 Xanthobacteraceae bacterium
GCCGCGGCCGAGCAGACGATGCGGATAGATGAAACGCAGCAGCGCCGTGTTCACGCTCATGATCCCCGCCGCGCCGAAACCCTGGATCACACGCGCAAGCGCCAGCAGCGGAAGGCTGGTCGAGAAGGCGCAGCCGAGCGAAGCAATCGTGAACAGGATCAGGCCCGCCAGATAGATACGGCGGTATCCCATGATGTCGCCGAGCGACGACAGCGGCAGCAGCGAGATCGTGATCGCGAGCTGATAGCCGTTGACGATCCAGATCGACAGCGCCGGATCGGTGTGCAGGTCCTGCGCGATGGTGGGAAGCGCCACATTGGCAATGGCGGAATCGATCACTGCCAGGGTTACGCCCAACCCGATGGCGACAATCGCCCAATAACGCTGGGGAAACGGCAGTCCATCCGTGGCGGTCATGGCGGCAGCCTGATACTGCGCCATGCGACTCGGTGCAACACGACTTATCGGAGCGCCTTGCGCACCGCCGCCGTGTAGGCGTCGTGCGCCATCCAGTACTTCGGATCGTCAGCGACGGGCCACGCGCTGTTGGTGACGATCAGAAGATCGTCCTTCGCGTCGACGAAGATCGTCTGCCCGAAAATGCCCTCGGCTTCGTAGGTGCCGTCAGGGTGGATCCACCAGAAATAGCCGTAACCGAGATCGCCCTCGTCGCTCTGCACATGCTTGGACGATGCGTCCTTTACCCAGCCATCAGGCAACACGCTTTTGCCGTCCACCTTCCCGCCGTGCATGAAGAACAGGCCGAAGCGCGCATAGTCGCGCAATGTCATCGAGATGCAGCACCCGCCATGCTCATACCCGGCGGTGTCGAGCATCCACACCGCGTCCTGCTCCGCGCCGATCTTCGACCATATTTTCTCCGAGAGATAATCGGCGAGATGTTTCTTGGTCGCGCGGCTGACGAGGATACCGGTCAATTCGGTCTCGCCGGTGTCGTAGTGGAACGTGGTGCCGGGTTTGTGCGCGCGCGGCCGCTTCGCCATATAACCGACGACGGGGTCCATACCGTCCTTGCGCGCGGGTTGGAACGCGAACTGGTTCACGTCCGATTTCGGATCGGTGTAGTCCTCGTTCCATTTCACGCCGGAGCGCATGGTGATGAGATCGCCGACGGTCACGCCGTCATAGGCTGTGTGTTTCAGCTCCGGGAGGTAATCGGTGACACGCGCGGCGAGACCTTTGATATATCCGTCCCTGATCGCCGCACCGACCAGCGTGGAGGTGACGGACTTTCCGACCGAGAAACTCGTCCAGCGGTCGTGCTCGGTGCGGCCAAGGCCGTAGCGTTCCAGCAAAATCTTGCCGCGATGGATCACGATCAGGCCGGAAGAATCGTTCGCCTTCATGAATGCGGCGGTGTCGTAATGCGCGCCGTTGTAGTCATAAGAGACATCGAACGGCCTGGTATCGCGCGGAAGTTCGGAAACCGTCGATCCGCGCTTGATCGTGCGCGTCGGAAAAATCTTCTCGATGTTCCTGTAGCCGAGCGCCTGCTCCGCCGGCGTCCAGAACAGAAACTTCGTCGCGTCCGGCAACTTTTGCGCGGGCGCTGCCGCACCGCAGAAAAGCGCCGCCGC
>DASZWK010000136.1:0-1619 GCA_035546235.1 Xanthobacteraceae bacterium
TGCCCAAAGAAGCAGGCGGGACGCCCGCACCACAAAAGATCGGGAGCGACCGTTGACTGTAGTGCGGCCGTCTTCGGTTGCACGGTCCTCCCGACTTCAACTATGGACAGACCGTGACAACGCAAGAAACTGCCGCGACGCGGCAGGGCCGTTCAGTTTTCATGCTGCCCAAAGAAGCAGGCGGGACGCCCGCACCACAAAAGATCGGGAGCGACCGTTGACTGTAGTGCGGCCGTCTTCGGTTGCACGGTCCTCCCGACTTCAACTATGGATAGACCGTGACGACGCGGCACGCCGCTAACCTCGACGACTATCGCTGGCTGGTAAGCACAGCGGCCGAACCCTGGCTCGCGCAGGCCGCCACGGCCGACGCGCGGTCGACGGTAAGCCTGACCGCCGATTTGCGTCGGCAGCTTTCCGCTGAGCGCACTCATCTGGTGCTTGAACAGGTTGAGTTGCGCCGCCGCGCGCGGGCGAAGTTCGCCGCCGCCGGCCAAATGTGGTTCACCGCCGTAGGGCTTGAGCAGGCGACCGACGAGATCATCGCTCGTTACAAAGCGCAGCGTTTTGCGACGCAGGCGGCCGTGGCCGATCTCTGCTGCGGTATCGGCGGCGATCTGCTGGCACTCGCCGAGCGCGGTCCGGTCGTGGGCGTGGATCGCGACCCGCTCGTGACGCTATTGGCCGCGGCCAATGTTCAGGCCGTCGCGCCGCAATCCGTGGCCAGCTTCCGTGTGTCGGATGTCGAAGCTTTCGACGTGTGCGACTTTGCCTCTTGGCATATCGATCCCGACCGCCGGCCCGAGGGACGCCGCACGACGCGCGTGGAACTGCACGAGCCGGGGCCCGCCGTGATCGATCGCTTGCGCGCCCGGCAAGCGGAGGGCGCGGTGAAGCTGGCGCCGGCCGCGACATTGCCCGACGCGTGGTCGAACGAGGCCGAGCTGGAATGGATCAGCCGCGGCGGCGAGTGCCGGCAACTGGTGTGCTGGTTCGGCGCGCTCGCGCGCGACCCGGGCCGCCGACGGGCCACGATCCTCGATTCCCGCGCCGCGGAACCGCGCACGATCCTGGGCGTGGCTGACGAACATCCGCCGCATGCCGCGTCGCTTGGGGAATACCTCTACGAGCCGGATGCGGCCGTGCTCGCCGCCGGATTGACCGCGACCTTGGCCGCCGAGCACGCTCTGGCCGCGATCACGCCGGGCGTCGGTTATCTGACGGGCGATCGGCTCGTCACGGACGCGGCGCTCGCGGGTTTTGCGATCCGCGACGTGCTGCCGCTCGACCGGCGCCGCTTGCGCGCCGCGCTGCGCGCGCACGGCATCGGCCGGTTGGAAATCAAGAAGCGCGGCGTCGACGTCGACATCGAAAAGCTGCGCCAAGAGCTAAAGCTATCGGGCGATTCCGCGGCGACGCTCATCCTGCTGCCGCGCGCCGGCCATCCGACGGCGATCGTGGCTGAGCGGATTTAGCGAGCCGCGGCGTACAACGTTTTTCGCACAGCGAATAAGCACGTAGGGTGCTCTGCGAGCACCATTGCGGCGTTCGGGCCGCTGCGCGCGATCGGCGCCGCGGTGCCATGCTTTTCCGACGAAGGAGGATAAGCATGTCTGGCG
>DASZWK010000137.1:0-6215 GCA_035546235.1 Xanthobacteraceae bacterium
TACGCCGCCATGACGCTCGAGACCCGTACCTTGCTGCGCCGCGATTTCACTTATGGGGTGCGCAGCCTGCGTGAGGCCATGGACGATCTCGTCAAAATCTCCGGCTCAAGCGGCCTGATGGATGACAACAGCATCCAGCGCTGCTGGCGCGATGCCCACGCCATCTCCTCGCACGTGGTGATGAACTGGGACGTGCCCGCGGAAAACTTTGGCCGCATGGAATTCGGCCTGCCGCTCAATCCTGCGTACCCGATGTTTTAAGCCGTGGACTCTCAATCAGGATGCCCGCTCAGCGCCCAAACGCCGAAATGGGAGCGGACTTCGTTTTGCATCGCAAAGAGCCAATAGCGAAGGTTCCGGATACCCGCTGAAACCGTCGCAACAGAAGATTCTTTAGACGACGACAGCAGCCCGTTTGGCACGCTTGCGGCCGGATGAGTCCTCATATTTCACGTCGTCATACGTATTGGCAGCACACTTCTCGATCAGGAAGTCTACAAACGCACGCACTCGCGGCTTGGCAATATTTGTCCTGACGTAAAGAGCATGCACGGAAATAGCTTTATCGCGATGAGACCGCTCCAAAAGCGGCACCAGTTCGCCGCCCCGGATAAGCGGGCGGGCACGATATTCCAACATTCGAAAAATTCCGGCGCCCATGATTGCGAGTTGATAGAGGGCTTGCGCGTTGTTTGACACGAGATTGCTGCACACTTTGATGTGGCGTAACACGCCATTCACTTCGAAGGGCCAGCGGTTCAGGTAATCGTGCTCCTCATCCCACAAGAGACAATCGTGATTTAGAAGATCGGCCGGCGTCTTTGGCTTTCCTCTCCGCGCGATATAGGCAGGAGACGCGACGATCACTCGGCGCATCTCTCCAACCTTTCTGGCGATCAACGATGAATCGGCAAGCTGGCCAACCCGGATTGCCACATCGATTTTTTCATCGATCAGATCGATGTATCGATCTGTAAGTGACAAATGCACGCCGATCTTTGGATAGCGGCTCGTGAATTCCGGAAGAAGGGCGACAAGCGGGTCCAATCCCCATAGCACGGCTGCACTGACCCGCAGGGTGCCGGCGGGTTGCTTATCCGAAGTGACCGATCGCTCGGCTTCTCCGATGTCCTCCAGAACCTGTCGGCATGCCCGCAGGAAAATATCGCCCTCATCGGTGAGGCTGATGCGACGAGTGGAACGGTGCAGCAAGGAAGTACCGAGCCGCTGTTCGAGGCGCACAACCGCGCGGCTCACCGCGCTTTGGCTCACCCCGAGCTCATTTGCCGCGGCCGTAAACCCTCCTGAATCGGCGACCGCCTGAAACATCTTCATTTCGGAGAGCTTGTCGAGCATTCCATTCATCCGATTCTGGCATAAGTGTTATTCAATATCTGGAGATTAACGCGAAAATGGAATTAATGTAAGGACCCTCCTGACGCCCAGACTCCAGAAGCGCTAAGCGCTTCCAGAACTCAGAAATCGAGAACTGCCGGTCATTCATTAAAGCAGCCGGCATCAAGGCGGAGTGGCCGGCGCGCTGCTGCCCAACGCCTTACCGGAGCATGTCATGCAACTTTCCCGTCGCAAATTTCTGCAACGCACGGCGGGCGCTGCCGCGCTTCCGGTCCTGCCTTGCATTGCGTCGGCACAAACCTATCCGTCGCATCCAATCCGCTGGGTCGTGCCCTATCCCCCTGGCGGCCCGGCGGACATACTCGCTCGCCTCATAGGCCAGCCTCTCTCAGAGAGCGTGGGTGTGCCGGTGTTTATCGAGAATCGCCCGGGCGCCAGTGGAAACCTCGGAACTGAGGATGTGGTTCGTGCGCCGCCCGACGGCTCTACGCTTCTGCTTGTGACGGCGGCCAACGCTGTCAACGTATCACTATTTACGTCGCTCAAATTCAATTTCGTCCGGGATATTGCACCCGTCGTTGGTCTGATCCGCACACCTCTGGTGATGGAGGTCAATCCAACGTTTCCCGCAAAAACAGTTGCCGAGTTTATCGCCTTCGCCAAAGCCAATCCAGGAAAGCTCAACATGGCGTCGTCGGGCCTTGGCACGCCGCAGCACGTTTCGGGCGAGTTGTTCAAGATGATGGCTGGCGTGGAGATGACCCATGTTCCTTTTCGTGGCGTTGCGCCGGCGCTCACCGCTCTCATGGGGAACCAGGTTCAAGTGATGTTTGACACCACACCCGGTTCTATAGCGTATATCAAAGCTGGAAATCTGAGACCGCTCGCAGTTACAACAAGCGAACGCGCACCAGCATTGCCAAATCTCCCGACAATCAGCGAGACGTTGCCCGGCTACGAAGCGAGTGGCTGGTATGGAGTCGGCACGCAACGTGAAGTACCAGTGGAGATCGTTGGCAAGCTCAATCAACAGATAAACCGCATCCTCAGCGACCCCAAGATTAAAGGCAAACTTGGCGAACTGGGCGCGGTAGTGGTTGGTGGATCGTCGGAAGAATTCAAAAATCTGATCGCGGGGGAGACTGAGAAATGGCGGAAGGTCATACAGTTCGCGGGACTTAAGCCGGAGTAATCCGGATTGTGCTGATCGTGGTCGTGGACAACCGCACGATGCGCGGTTGCCCGGATGACTACCACCGCCACACGCCATAGGCGTGGCCGTTCTGCATCTGCGGCGCGACGTAGTTCGGCTTGCGTTTGCCGATGGCGCCGAGCATGGCGATCCAGTTCAACAATTCGCCGCCGACATTGCCGGCCTTGAGCAGCTTATATTCCGTCGCCTCGGCGATCAGCCGGTCGGTGTCTTGCGCTTCGAGCAGGTTGATGACGCGCATCGCCCAGTCCGGATCTGGCACGCCGTCGGAACGGCCGGGCGCCATGCGCGGACCGCCGACTTCGAGCGAGAAGCTGCCCGATCCCATGATGACGACGCGCTTCGGCTCGGACCACGACTCGACGGCGCGCGCCACTGCCTGGCCGAGCGCGTAGCAGCGCGCGGCTGGTGGCAGCGGCGGCACGTGACCGCTGATGAAGAACGGAATGACCGGCACCTGCATGTCGGGCGTGAGGAAATGCAGCGGCACCGTCACCGAGTGATCGACGGAAAAATTCTGCGTCATGCCGACATCGAAACCGGCCGCGACGGCGGCGGCGCGAACATGTGCGGCAAGGCCGGCATGCGACGGCACGACGTAATTCGGCACATCGCGCGGCTCGTCGTTCGGCGCCTTGAAGGACTTGTCGACGCCGATGGCGAAAATCGGCAGATCGTTCAGGAAGAACGTGTTGAGATGGTCGGTGTCAAACATCAGGATCAAGTCGGGCCGCGCCGCCGCCAGCTCATTCTTCTGCGCGGCAAACAGTTTTGCGGTCTCGCAATCTGGCCCGTCGCGCTTGACGAAATGCGGGAAGATCGGGGTGTGCGGCACGCCGAACCCGGCGATGATCTGCGCCATCTGTTGTCTCCCTTCGCCTACGCCACCGGCTGGCCGATTTCGTCGACCTGCACCGCGCGCATGCGTTCGTTGTAGCTCGCAACGTTGAGGCCACAGACTTCGAACCGCGCCAGGTAGGCCATGAGAAAGCCGTTGCCGCCCATGCGGAACAGCGTGCCGACGTCACCCGCGATCAGCGCGCTGCGCTCCTCGTCGGTCAGATCGAGCGGCGCCAGTGCTTTCGCCGGATCGGCCTTCATCGCGGCGCGAAAGGCATGGTCGCGCAGCACCTCGCGGCAGAGATAGTTGACGGCGAAAATCGACATGGTTCGCTCCAATGTCTGCGCAACTTTCGCACAGCGCCGCGGCGATTGCCACGCCGCTTGCCCATTCGTAAGCTTTGTCGAGCGCATGGAAGGACAGGTCATGGATGCAATAACCGCGCAGCAAGAACGCCGCAAGACCAATCCGCTGTTCAACGACCGCAAGCTCAAGCTCGGCACCTTCGGCACCAATCTTGATCGGGGCTGCGCCATCTCGACCATCGATGGCGTACTCGAAATCAACTGGCCGAATACGCTGGAGCTGGCACGCACGTCCGAAGAAATGGAGTTCGAAGCGCTGGTTCCGATCGGCCGCTGGCACGGCTTCGGCGGCGTTACCAATTTCAACGGCCCCGGCTTTGAGTGCTTCTCCTGGGCGGCCGCCATCGGCGCGTCGACGCATTATTCCGGCATCTTCGCGACTTCGCACGTGCCGACCATCCATCCGGTCATGGCGGCCAAGCAGGCCGCCACCATCGACCACGTCACCGGCGGCCGTTTCGCGCTCAACATCGTCACCGGCTGGAACCGGCCGGAGATCGAAATGTTCGGCTCGCCCTTGATGGAGCACGACGACCGCTACAACTGCGCCATCGAGTGGCTGCACGTCATGAAAGAACTGTGGACGCGCGATGAGCCGTTCGATTTTGAAGGCCGCTTCTACAACATCAAGAAGGGCTATCTGGAACCGAAGCCGATCCAGCGGCCGTTTCCCGCGGTGATGAATGCCGGCGGCTCGGAACGCGGCCAGCACTTCGCCGCCAAATATTGCGACATGGTCTACGTGGTGTTCGGCTCGCACGATTTCGATGAATGCAAGGCCAAGGTCGATTCCTACCGCGAGCTCGCCCGCAAGGAATATGGCCGTGAAATCCAGGTGTGGAGCTACGCCTACCTGGTGCAGGGCGAAACCGAAAAAGAAGCGCAGGACTATTTCAAGGAATACGTCCACGACAAGGGCGACTGGGATGCCGTCACCAACCTCGTCGACACCATGATCGCCAACGCCAAGACGCTGCCGCCGCCGGTGCTGGCCGAGATGAAGAAGCATTTCATCGCCGGCTGGGGCGGCTATCCGCTGATCGGCACGCCCGAACAGATCGTGGATGGGCTTGGCCGGATGTCGAAGATGGGGCTCGACGGCACGCTGTTGAACTGGCCGCGCTATGTCGCGGACCAGCACTGGTTCCGCGATCGCGTCTATCCGCTCGTGGTGCAGGCCGGGCTGCGGTGAGCGCAGTCCCGTCATCCTGAGGCGCCCGCGCGTAGCGCGGGCCTCGAAGGATGCTGCACCGCCCGGGCCGTCGCCCTTCGAGGCTCGCTGCGCGAGCACCTCAGGGTGACGGCAAGGAATCAGAAATAGGGCCGGGTTGCATCACGCCCCAGTCCGAGCTCCATGCGGCCGTAATGCGCGAAATTGGTCTCGACATTCAGGCTGATGTGCATTGCCATGAAATGAATATCGCGCCACGCCCGCTGCATCGGATGCGAGGTGGAAAAGCCCGCGGTGCCGCTCAAGGCGAGCAGCGCGTCGATCGCCTCGACGCACAGTTCGGACGCGCGAGTAAAGTCGCGTACTGATCGGGCCAAGAGCTGCGGCGAGTAATCGGCCGGCGCGTCGGTGACGCGCACCGCGCGTCTGACCAGAAGCTCAGCGGCGTCGATGTCGGCGGAGGCGCGCGCCATCCGCACCTGCACGGCGGCCTTTTCGGCGACTGAAGAACCATCCTGCGCCCTGCGCGTCCTGGTCCAGTCGCGGAACAATTCGTAAGCACCCTGCGCGGCGCCGATCATCGGCGTGACGAACGAGATCGGCGCGTAATAAAAGAACGGCGTGTGGAAGATGACGCCTGGATGCACGGCGCCGCCGGGGCTCTTACCGTCGCGCAGATCGGACAGCCGCAGCACCAGGCCGTGCGGCACGAACACATGATCGGTGACGATGGTCTTGCTGCCGGTCGCCCGCATGCCGGCGGTGAACCAGGTGTCGCGCACCGTATATTCGGCCTGCGGCACCAGAAAGAATTTCCATTCAGGATCGGCGTCGTCGTGCGCCATGCCGCCGAGCATGACCCAGGTGCAATGGTCGACGCCGCTGGCGAACGGCGATCCGGCTCCCGAGATGCGGTAGCCGCCGTCCACCGGCACGGCCGTCACGGCCGGCGCAAAGGACGCCGCGACCGGCACGTCGAGTCCTTTGGACCATAGCAGCTTCTGCGCCGCTTCGGGAAATTGCGCCATCAGGTGGGCGTGGTGAATGATCAGGCCGGCGCACCAGCCGTGCGAGGCATCGGCCTTGCTCAGCTCGCGCGTGACGTCGAACCACTCCTCGAAGCCAAGCCCGTAACCGCCGATCCGCTCCGGTATGAGGATGCGGGCGAAACCGGCATCGAGCATATCCTGCGCCGACTCGGGCGAAATTCGCCGTGCCTCCTCGGCCGCGGCGGCACGCTCGGCGAAGCGCGCAGACAACTTCGGCAGA
>DASZWK010000138.1:0-9064 GCA_035546235.1 Xanthobacteraceae bacterium
CAGTTGTATTTATCCGGATTGGCGCGGGCCAGCGCGACGAAATCATGGATGGTCTTGGCCGGCAGCTCGGACTTGACGACGAACGTGTTGGGCGAGGTGGCGAGCTCGCTGACGCCGACAAAATCCTTGTAGGGATCGTATGGCAGATGCTTGTAGAGCCCGTAATTGACCGAATACGCGTTGGTGGCGAGCAGGAAGGTGTAGCCATCGGGCTCGGCGTGCGCAGCGTATTCCATGCCGATATTGCCGCCGGCGCCGCCGCGATTGTCGACGATGAACGTCTTGCCGGTCGATTGCTGCAGCGCCGCAGTGACGATGCGAGCAACGATGTCTGAAGGTCCGCCAGGCGTGTTGGCGACCACGACTTTGACCGGACGGTCCGGGTAAGCCGCATAGGCGGCGCGGAGGCCGAGCACGGCCGGCGCAGCGGCGCCTATTGTGAGCGCGCCCGCGCCTTTGACGATGCTCCGGCGTGACGGCGCCCGTGGTGAGGTGAATTTCGTCATCGTGCTCCCCAATCGCGTTTTGGTTTTAGTACCGCAAGACTAGCAGAAAGCCGTCGGGGCGTCCCCAGGCGACGGAATGTCGCGCGTCGGCCGCGAAGCGTCCGGCAATCAAAAAGCGGGACGCCTTGATGACGGGGCTTCAGCCACGCACCAGAGCCCCGATCGCCGCCACCGCAAAGCCGAGCCAAGCCAAAATGAGAATAATTCCGCCGGACGGCGCCGCCATCGGAAACAGGCGATGTCCGGCAAAAGCGCGCAGCGCAATGTCGCCCGAGAACAGCACGGCGCCCACAACCCACGCGGCCAGGACCAGGACGGTCAGCGGCCGCCATAACACGCCCTGCTGTACGAGTGCGGTCGCACCGATAATCGCCGTGGCATGAAACAGCAGCATATAGGCGGCACTGTCGAGCCCCGCGCCGGGCGCGGCATGCGCACCCGCGGCGGCCAGCATGACGCCGCCCGCCCCCATCAGACCTGCCAGAACAAGCAAAATCGCCAATGTCATGCGCAGCGATCCTTTCGCGCGCGAGTGTTGCACGACTGCAGCCGAGAACGAATACAAATTCCTAATTGCCAGCCAGGCGAAAGCCGAGGAATTCGTTGACTGGCAGCGGCAAATCCAACAGTGCCGTCAGCGCGTCGGTCGTAATCGACACCAAAAGCGACCCGAGCACCGCCGTGAGCGCGCCGACAAAGACAGCGACATTCATCACCTCGTAATCGCGATTGATTATTTGCGACAGAAACAGCCGAAATACCAAGGAAAGCTGAAGGATCGGCGTGACCACCATCAGCGGCGCTATTGCGAGCGAAGCGTAGACCAAAGCCTGGGATATGGCGACGAGCACGGCGGCGGCGAGAAACCATGGCGCGTTCTCGCGCTTCATGCTTTTGATGTCGTGCCAGGAACCGGGCTTGAGCAACGCAAGCGAGAACACCAGCATGGCCGCCGCGTAGGCAATACAGCCGCCGGCCGCCGTGCTGACGCCCGGCGCGTTGAGAAAGGCTTGGCGGGCCAACAGCGGCGAACTGCCGTAACAAGCCGCCGCCGCGAAGCCAAAGATGTAACCTAAGAAGACGTGCGGCTGGAACGCGGGCTTGTGTTGTGCGTCGGGTTCGGACAGACCTTGTTGGACCGGCGCAGCGCGCGCGGTGACCGCAGCCGACAGCGGCGCCGGCGCCCTCTTCCTGCTCTTGCCGGCTTTGGACTGTGTCGTGAATGAGCCGCCCAACATCAGGGCCGAGCCGATGGCCTGCAGCACGGTGAAACGCTCGTGCAGCGTGACCACCGCCAGCAGCATGGCGAAGGGCACTTGCAGCTGGATGACCGGAGCGGCGAGGTTCACGCCCATCAGCTGGTTGGACTTGTAATTGCAATAGCGGCCGAGAACGAAATGCACGATCCCTTGCGCGGCCAGCCAGGTCATCGCCGCGACCGGAAATGCCAGGAGCGCGCCCAACTCGCCAAACCCGATCGTCATCAGCAGGAAGGAAAGGCCGCCGATCGGCACGGTGAGCGCCATTCCTTGCAGCACGCTGCCCGTCACCACTCCCCGGCGCATCGTGACGTTGTTGAGCGAAAAGGTGAACGCGCCGAGAGCAGCGTAAAGGACGCCCAGCAAGCGATTTCCTCCTGAAGGCTTCTTGTCTGGCCGGCATGTCTACACCATGCCGTTGTCAAATCGCTACGCGGAATCGGGACCCGAGAGCTGCATTTTCCGATTTACGCGCGTGCGCCCTCATCATTTCCGAGAAACGTGCCGAGATCGCAGGCCAACAGATCGCCGATCTTGGCCAATTCAATATCGGCGGGCGGATACGCCCTTAGAATTTTCGGGTCATGGGCATATTGGCCTTGCCTGGGAAACACCGTCGTTACCCGGGCGCCCCAGATGTCCTTCACGGCGGCGAGGATGCGCAGTTTATCGTCGATCAACACATAGCGGTCAGCCGGATAGAGTCGCTCCACGTAAGCGAGTTCGCGCTCCTTATGAATGTAGATAAGGACGCGGCCGTCCACCGCACGCCGCAGTCCCGAGCGCTCGACCTTGCGCGGCTGAAACACGGCATCGCCGTCGGACAGGATCACGGTTTGCCCCCACTGCCGCACGTGGCTCAGCGCCGCCAAGGCATTCGGAAACAGCCTGTCGGCGAACGGGTAATCGACGAGCCAGCTCGACATCAGGAGAATTTCGGGTCGGTGCAGCGCCTCGACTCGGTAGCGCTCCAAAGCGCCGAGATAATCGGTATAGCCAAGTTCGTCGACCAGTTCGTTCAGGATTTCCCAGTACCGGTCGCGGACTTCGGTCCCGTAGTGTCTCGCCAGATGCTCCCGCAAGTGCGCCCGAACCCCATCGTTGTCGAGCAGCGTGTTGTCGACATCGAACAGAAAGACGATGCTGGGTTTGTTGTTCATCGCAATGTCTGATCCACCCTGGCGGCTGCCATCATTGTGGAGCCACCTCGACCCGGAAGTAAACCGGCGGGGACCAATTTGGTTGCGGCTGCGGCGAACACCCACGGCGGCTCATTGCCTAAGCCGGCACGGGCGGCTTATATCCCGGCGATGCCGGCGCCGCTTCTGGTGTCGGATGGCGCTCGGTCGAGCGAAGCAGAGGCGACCTTGGCGGACCAAGAAGCACACGGCCTGGCGCGCGGGCTCACCAATTACGGCGACGCCGATTTTTCGCTTTATCTGCGGCGCTCATTTGCCAAGTCGATGGGGTTATCGGCCGAGATGCTGTCGCGGCCGATCGTCGGCATCGCCCAGTCGGCGAGCGGCTTCAACAACTGCCACCGGCATTTTCCGGAACTGGTCGAAGCGGTCAAACGCGGCGTCATTGCCGCCGGCGGCCTGCCGCTCGATTTCCCGACCGTCTCGCTCGGCGAAGTATTCTTAAGTCCCACCAGCATGATGTTCCGCAACCTCATGGCGATGGACGCGGAGGAAATGATCCGCGCTCAGCCGATGGATGCGGTGGTGCTGATCGGCGCCTGTGACAAGACGGTGCCGGCGCTTTTGATGGGCGCCGTCTCGGCCGACACGCCGGCGGTCATGCTGATCGGTGGCCCGATGCTGCCGATGGCCCATCACGGCGAACGGCTCGGCGCCTGCACCGATTGCCGTCGGTTCTGGGCCAAATACCGCGCCGGCGAAATTTCCAAACACGACATCGACGATATCGAGGGCAACCTCGCCACCACCACCGGCAGCTGCGCAGTGATGGGCACCGCCAGCACCATGGCGGCGATCGCCGAGACGCTCGGGATGACGTTACCGGGCACCGCGGCGATACCGGCGGTGCATTCCGACCGGCTGCGCGCCGCGGAAGCGAGCGGCCGGCGCGCCACCGCGATGATCGGTACGGCGCTGCGGCCAAGTCGCATCGTCACCGCACGATCAGTAGAGAATGCGTTGCGTGTGCTGCTTGCCATCGGCGGTTCGACCAACGGCCTCATTCATCTCACCGCCATAGCGGGCCGTGCCGGCATCAAGGTGTCGCTCGAACGCCTCAACGTGCTGTCCGACGAAACGCCGATCCTGGTCGATCTCAAGCCGACCGGCGCGCATTACATGTCGGACCTGTTTGCAGGTGGCGGTATCGGCGCCGTCTTGCGCGAACTCAAGCCGCTCCTGCATCTTGACTGCATGACGGTGACGGGCGAGACGCTCGGCGAGCGTCTATCGCAGCCCGCGCCGTGGGTCGATCGCGAGATCGTGCGCCCGCTGGCCGAGCCGTATCAGAAACAGGGCGGGCTCGCCGCTTTGTTCGGCTCGCTGGCGCCGAACGGCGCGATCATCAAGCGCTCCGCCGCCGATCCGAAGCTGTTCGAGCGCGAAGGCCGTGCCGTGGTGTTCTCCTCGCTCGACGATCTGTCGCGCCGTATCGATGCGCCCGATCTCGACGTTACCGCCGACGACTTTCTGGTGCTGCAGAATGCCGGCCCGAAGAGCGGCTACGCCATGCCGGAGGCCGGCTATCTGCCGATCCCGTCAAAGCTCGCCCGCTCGGGCGTCAAAGACATGGTGCGCATTTCCGACGCGCGCATGAGCGGTACCGCCTACGGCACCATCGTGCTGCACGTTTCGCCGGAAGCCGCCGTCGGCGGCCCGCTGGCGCTGGTGCAAAACGGCGACCGCATCAAGCTTTCGGTGTCGCAGCGCCGCCTCGATCTTCTGGTCGGCGACGACGAACTCGCCAAGCGTCGCGCGGTCCTCCGACCGTTCGGCGCGACGCCGGAGCGCGGCTATGCGCGGCTCTACATGCAGAGCGTTCTTCAGGCCGAAGCCGGCTGCGATTTCGATTTTCTCAGAAAAGCGTAGTGCCACAGTCGTAAGTGCCGGCAGTCGCGGACGAGTGTGGCGAGATCCGTGGCCGCAAGGACCCGGCCAGGACCAAATAAGCTTAGAGGGCGTCCCCGGCGGGGACGCGCCGGGGACAGATATCGCTGGCCGAAGGTTCACCAGCGCTTCTCAAGCGTGATCGGAAATCAACCGATCACGGCAGGAAGTTCTTGTGCATGCGCAGGGTGAACACCCAGTTCGACTGGTTTCCCCAGGTGGTCGCACCCGAATTTACCAGTGTGAGCGCCGGCGTCAGCGCATTGCCGGCGAGCCCGGTCTGGGCGCTATCAAACTGTTGGTAGATCGCTTCCACGCCGACGTAGAAGCTCTTGGTGATATCCCATTGCAGGCGCGAACCCACGCCCCAGATGTTAAAGTTGTTGTTGCAACCGGCAGCCGCCACAGCTGTCGTGCCGGCGCCCGCACCGAGGCCTTCGCCGACACACAGCATCGAGTTGGCCGAACCGGTACCCGTGCCGTACTTATTCCATATGCCGTTGAACACGAGGGACTGATGCCATTGCGGCGTCCAGTAGTGCTCGTAGGCAACGTCGAGGCCCCAGGCCGTGGTCAACTGGCAGCCGGTTGCATTGCCAGCAGCGAGAGTGCCGCCGAAAATGCAGGCGCTGCCCACGCCATAGGCCTCTTGTCCGCCATTGACGAGATAGGCATTGCCGTCCCCGGTCGCATTCCACAGATACTTGGTGGCGCCTTCTGTGTAGTTGACCTCGCCAACGAAGTAGTCGCCGGGCGATATGAACGGCGTGTTGATCCTAAGGCCGGCGCCCACGACCCAACCCCATGCATCACCGGGGTGGCCACTGGCAGGAAGGGCACCGTAGTAGCCAGCGTTGACTTCATGCAGAGCGCCCATGACTTGCGCACTGCCCCAGGCCTGGTCGACACGCAGATTGCCGACGATGTCGGGCTGCTGCCAGCCGCCATATCCGGCGGTGTTCGTCGTGTTGCCGAGGATGGCGCCGTTGGTGCCCGGCGTGGTCATGCCGCCAAGCGCTCCAGCCGCACCGCTGAAGTCGATGTTCTGGTTGTCGCGACGCTCTTCGGCCGACAGAGTGGCGGAGAAGCCGCCGCCAAGCTGGGCGGTATAGCCCCACACCCACCAGCCGCCGTCGCCGGAATCTTCCGACGGCAGGTTGCCGGCGCGGTAGAGCAACGCAGCCGCCGGGTAGAAGTCGAAGAACGACACCGACAGACCGGCCGTGAAGCCCGCCCACTGCACGAAGGCGCGGTTGATGTTGGCCTGGCCGGACGGCACTTCGTTGCCCTGATTCTGCGAGGCAATGCCGACCGCGATATAGCCGCGGGCTACGCCGTAAGCCGTCTGTTCGCGAGCGTCGGCTGTGATGTAGCCGCGTTCCCGTGACCAGAAGTTATTGGTGTAGCGGTTGTTGTAGTCAGATGCGAACGAGCCGGTCGTCGAGTTGCCGTTGACGCCCCAGCTTATTTCCGACCGCACCCAGCCACCGATCTTGATGCACATATCGGTGCCGGGCATGTAATAGAATCCCGCCCCATAGAGGCTGCAGACCTTGACATACTGGACAGGTCTCGCCTTGACCGGGAGATCGGCTGCCTGCGCCGCGGTGACCGCAACCAAACCGGCTGCGGAGCCGAGGAGCAAGTTTCTAACCACCTTCATATCACCCTCCATTTATTCGCTGTTTATGCGAAGTTTATGTGCTGTCGGAGGGTCCTATTATCTGGCAGCTTGTTAGCCATCAGCGTCCCTATAGCCCCCAAGATATTGATTTTACTCAATATCGATCCGACTCGCGGGTATTAGAATACGATCTGAAGGCCGTTCACTGGATGTGACAATTAGGCATAAATCCTATTTTACGATCTATCGTGTCATATTTATCTTGAATACAATTTATGATTGTCTATGAATTATTTATAACGTGCATGAGGTGGATGGCATTGATCCGTCGGGAGAATTTTGTGCCCGCGGATGAAGGAGGCAGCCCGCCGCTTCGCAACCGCTTCATAGGGACTCGGCACCGAACGCGCTGGCGCGCTAGATTAGCCAGATCTCGGGCGGGCGCCGATGCATGTCAGATTGAATCGCCGGCAGTTCGTAGCGCTGGCTGGTAGCGTCTCGACGGCTTTTATGGCCGCTCCGGCCGCCATCGCCGCGCCGTCCGATGCGGCGGCATTCTATCGCGGCAAGGTGCTGCGCATCCTGGTCGGCTCGCCCCCGGGCGGCGGCTATGACATCTATGCGCGGCTTGTCGCACCGGCGCTGGCCGAAAAGCTCGGTGCCGAGGTGCTGGTCGAGAACAAGGCCGGCAATGGCGGACTTGCGGCGCTGGCGACCTTGCTGACGCGTCCAGCCGACGGGCTGACCATCATGAACGGCAGCGCCGAGGCAGCGATTTTAAGCCAGATGCTCGGCCGCCCCGGCGTCACTTGGGATGTGGTCAAGCTGCAATGGCTGGCAAAGCTCGCCGCCGCGCCGAAGCTCTGGTTCGCCGGCAAGACCGCGCGCTATCAGACCATTGCCGACACGCGCCAGGCGCCGCGGCTGACCTGGTCGGCGACCGGGCCTGCCGACGACATCAGCGACGTGCAGGCGATCATCTCCTATGTGCTCGGGCTGCATTCCAAGATCGTTGTCGGCTATCGCGGCTCCGGCGACATGTCGCTCGCGGTGATCAGCAACGAGGTCGATTGCGGCCTCCTCTCGGCCGACTCGGCGCTGCCGCACATCGATTCGATCAAGCCGCTCGCCTTGTTCGGCGCCAAGCGCTGGTCCCACCTGCCCGACGTGCCGACCTTGCGCGAAGTCGCGCCGCTGCCGGCCGACAAGGCCTGGATTGTCGACCTGCGCGAAAAAATCGGCGAAGCGCAGCGCGCCATGGTGGCCGCGCCCGGAGTGCCCGCCGACCGGATCAACTATCTGCGCAGCGCGTTCGCCAAAATCCTCACCGATCCGGCCGTGATCGCCGAAGGCGCGCGGACCAATCGCGAGCTTGAATACATGGCCGGCGTCGATTTGCAGGCCATGGTGGCCGAATTGATGAAAGCCGCCGGCCCGCGCCTGCCGGAGTTCAAAAAGATCGTGCTCGATACATATTTCTGAGGCCGCGCCTCAGATCTTGTAGCCAAATACGCTGGTGCCGGTCCTGCTTTCAAGATGCCGCCCGAAGCGGAATTTCAGTTCGGGACCGTCGAACGGCGGCTGCTCGATCTTTTGTTCCTCGTCCGTGAACGGCTCGACTTCGAGCACGACAAAGGTGTGAGCCTCTGCATTGGCGGCCTTCAGCGCCGGAAACTCGCGCTCCAGCTGATCGATACTGGAAATCGCAAACACGCGCTCAAGCCCCATGCCGCGCGCGATGGCGGCGTAATCGTTGTCCTTGAAATTCGGCAAGCCGGCGTTCGATGTGGCCCCATAGACGCGGTTGGAGACGAGAAAATGCGTCAGGTTCGGCAGGTTCATCTGCCGTTCCACCATCAGCATGCCGGGGTTCATGCAGAAGGCGCCGTCGCCCATGAACGCCCAGACTTTCAGCTCCGGCTGCGCCAGCGCGATGCCGGAGGCAAACATGCTGGAGAGGCTCATCGACGCATCGAGATAAAAGCTGCCGACGGAGTCGCGCGTCGCCGCCCACCACGCTTGGCAGGAATTTCCCGCCGACGCGACCACGATCTCATCGGTGCGATGCCGCGCGATGGCGCGGAAGCAATCGAGGTATTTCATCAATGAGCCCCCCGCAGCAGATCGCGCGTGAACAAAATAGCGAGCGGCCGCGCGTAGGTGCGCGTGTGGCGATAGCAGCGCGAGATGAGCCCGATATCTTCCGGCTTGTCGATGATCTGGTACGGCATGCTGATCGCATCGAGCACCGGCAACAGATAAAGCCCGTTGGAAATATGGTGCTTGTGGTGATCGCCGACCGCGCCGCGCAAGGTCGCCATCAGGAACAGCGGGATCTCGTAGGTGTAGTTGATCTTGGTGATCGCGTAGACCACCGTCATGAATCCGGACGCGCCCATCAGCGCCGCCGATCCCATCGCCCCCATATAGGCGCCCGAGCACAGGCCGACCGCCGACTCTTCGCGATTGACCGGGACGTGGACGAAGCGGTCGTCGTTTTCGATCGTGTTGATGACGTCCATCACCCAGTTGTCGGGAAGGCTGGCGACAAGCTTGACGCCGCACGACGCAAGCTCGTCGGCGATCCGC
>DASZWK010000139.1:0-29195 GCA_035546235.1 Xanthobacteraceae bacterium
GACGCAGAGCGCGCTGTTGACGTTTCTGCCGCTCTATCTGGCGCGGCAGATGGGCTATCCGCCGAAATGGATCGGCGTCTGCATGTTCTCCTTGCAGGCCGCCGGCTTCCTGATGACGCCGATCGCCGGACATTTCTCCGACCGCATGGGGCGCCAGCGCATCATCGTCAGCAGCATGGCCATGACCATGGTGGTGCTGCTCGGCATGGCGTTCGCCGGCCGCTCCAGTCTGTTCGTCATCCTCGTCGCCTTCCTCGGCTTCTTTCTGTTCGCCGTGCGATCGGTGCTGCAGGCGTGGCTGCTCGATTCGACGCCGCCGAGCCAGGGCGGCACGGCCATCGACATCCTGTTCGGCAGTCAGGCGCTCGGCGCGGCCATCGGCCCGGTGACGGGCGGCGTGCTGACCGACCACTACGGCATCAATGTCGTGTTCTGTTTCGTCGCCGGCACGATCGTGATCGCAAATCTGTTCGTGTTCTTCACGCCGACGCCGGAGCGGCGTTCGGCGGCCTAGGCCGCGTCCTCATGAAATTCGTCCTGACATCGGCTTGAGTCTGCGGGCAGCCGAATTTTCGGCGCGGCGGCGAACTACCGCAAGTGCCAAGAGCGAACCCCAGCACCGCAACGCACCGGATTGGCGTTTCGCGGTTTTACCTCGCCGTCGAAAGCTGCTTCAGCGTGAACGTGTAGCTTACGCCGGACAAAGGCTTGTGGCAGGCGAGACATTCAGCCTGATTGACGCCTTGCTGATACTGTCTGGTGGTCGTGAAAATCGCGTAATTCCAATTCTCGTTGCGGAGAAGTTCGGGGATGTTGTTTCCCCAACCTGCCTCGCGCTCCATCGCCGTATAGCGCACCAGCCGGTCCGGAATGTAAAAGCCATCGGCGCCCGTGATCGGAGTCTTGCTGGCGTCGAGCTTCACCGAATAGATCTCGACGAATAGAACCGATCCATCAGGGAGTGGCTTTTTCGCCTTTGCCGCGGCCACGGCGACTGTGTCCGCATAGTAATAACGCACCTCTTTGGCCGGTGGAAAATTCTTTTTGTAGTATTTTGTGAAAGATTGCTTGTAGCCTTGGGGGAACGTCACTTTCGTTGCGGCGATATTTGGCACAAGAGCCGACTTCGCGCCTGGCGCCGCACCGGGCTGCGACTCGAAATAAGCCGCGACATTGGCGATTTCTTCAGCACTGAGCTGAGCCGCAATCGCGTTCATGATCGCCGCTCGACTGACCGCGCCCGGTTCTTTGCGCGTGCCATCCTTAAAGAACTTGAGCTGCGCCTCGATGTACCGAGCGCGTTGTCCGGCAAGATTGGGCACGGCATCGCTTACGCTGATACCGGAGGGGCCATGGCACGCCGCACAGACAGCGGTGGCCAATTGTTTCCCGGCCCCAATATCCGCGGCATGCGCAGGCCGTGTGATCGCCAAAATCGCGATCAGCGGGATCAATCCTCTCATAGGGTTCTCCTGGCCTCGTGTCGCAAACCAGACATTCCGCACGCGCACGGCTCTCATAGGGCCGGTTAATTCCATTGCGGCCGCGCTGTTTTCCTTCGCCCCGGAAGACCGGGCCGACTGCCATTGCGAGGGATTTCACCGGCCGTTCTTCAGGTTGCGAATAGTCGAGAGAATCCAACTCCGTTCCGGCCGGATGGAAACAATCAACTGAATCAGACTTCCGTCGCATCCGCGGTTGCCGATCTTGGGATCCCAAAGAACCCCGGAGGTTATTCCGTAAATTGAAACCCTTTCGCCGGTCTCGGTGTATACCGGCCCGCCGCTGTCTCCTTTGCAGACCGCTTCAGTGTCCTTCACCGGACGGGCGAATTTGAACAGCGGGACTTCGGCTTGAATCATGTGATGCAATTGCCCGGGGTTTGACGGAGGACTGGAGAACAAACTCATCAGGAAATGCGGGTCGGAACGCAGGATACGAACGCCGATCCAATCCGCCTCGCGCCCGCTCCATAGACCCTCGCTGTAGCCCGCCGTCCTCACGAGCTTGCCGGGAGAAAGCGGCTCGGCGCTGAGCGCGGCGGGCTTTGCCCCGCAAAGCGGGGTCTGCAACCGGATCACCGCGAGATCGGGCGTCGGCCAATCCTGCCCACCGATCGAAACCGATTTTTCGCCGGGTGGATAGAACACGTCGTCCACGCGCGCATGTGAGCAGTCCTGATAAAGCGAAGACTTCAAGACCACCACGAGCAACGGCAAATCGACCGTGCAGTGGGCTGCGGTCAGCACGGCTCGGTTGGCGATCACGACACCGGAGCAGCCGGGGCCCGAAATTTCAACGATCGAGTGGCGGATCGAGTCGCCAACGGCAGCTGCCTGGCCGCCGACGACGGCATCGGCCGCGGACCCGGAAAGCAGGCTCGAAATGAGACAAAGCAAAAAGATTGAGTCTCTGGCAAATCGTAAGCGCGGCATCGGTCCCACACAGACTTAGCCGGCTGCGCGAATGGTGGGTCACATCCACCCTCTTGGCGCTGTGCGGCTGCGAGCCCGATGCCAGAAAAGGCGGCGTCCTGTCTTTTGGGGTCCCTCAATTTTACCTTAGCGATCCCTCCATTTTTCCTTCGCGGGGCTTATGCGGGGGCCCGCCGAAGGGCGCGGGCTTGCGAAGGAAACGGACCAGCGGGCCAGCGCCGATCGAGTTGAAAAGTGCTTTGCTCAGCTCATCAGATATTTCTGGAACCACGCCAGGGTGCGTTGCCAGGCGAGCTTGGCGGCGGCTTCGTCGTAGCGCGGCGTCGTGTCGTTGTGGAAGCCGTGGTTGGCGCCCGCATAGACATAGCCTTCGTGCACCACGTGCGCGGCCGTGAGTTCGGCATCGAAGGCCGGCCAGCCCGAGGTGATGCGCGTGTCGAGCGCGCCGTAGTGCGCGAGCAGCGGACTCTTGATCTTGGCCGCGTCCGCGGCGTTGGGCTGGGTGCCGTAGAACGGCACGGCGGCACTGAGATCGCCGCCCATCCACACCGCCAGTTGATTGACCACGCCGCCGCCGAAGCAGAAGCCGACGGCGCCGAGCTTGCCGGTGCAGTCGGGGCGCGCCTTCAGCCAGGCGGCCGCGGCATGGAAATCCTCCGTCATCTTGCCGCGATCGAGCGACGCAAAAAGCTTGGTGGCTTTCTCTTCCTCTCCGGGATAGCCGCCGACGGCGGTCAGCGAGTCGGGAGCAAACGCCATGTAACCGGTGACAGCCAGCCGGCGTGCGACATCCTTGATGTACGGATTGAGGCCGCGGTTTTCATGGACGACCAGAATTCCCGGCAGCTTGTCCGATGCGTTCGCCGGCCGCACCAGATAGCCCTTGATGGTGCCATTGCCGTGGGGCGAGTCGACGCTCGCCGTTGCCGTTTTGATGCGGCTGTCGTCGTCGGGGACCTCGTTCGCCAACGCGTAGTTCGGTCGCAGCATCTCCCACAGCGCGGTTGCGGTCACGCCGCCCACGGCGAATTTCTGCGCGCCGTCAAGAAACGCCCGGCGATTGATCTCGCCGTGTACGTAGAGATCGAACAGATCCAAAAGCGGCTGCGGAAAGTCCGACGCCTTTTTTCTTTGCATGACGATCCTCCGTTGCGGCGCGATGCGGGCGTGATTGATCCGCTATCTTAACCCCGGCAGGGCGCGGTTCGTCCATGCGCGCCCGCGCCAAACTGCTCTGTTTTATCGCTGACCAGGGTGACGCACTTTACGCGTCAAGCCGCCGCCGCGGCCGTGTCGGCCGTCGCACCACCCGCTCTTCGGTCTGGTGCTCCTCGAACAATTCGGCGAGTTTCTCGGTCATGACGCCGCCAAGCTCCTCGGCGTCGACGATCGTGACGGCGCGCCGGTAGTAGCGCGTCACGTCGTGGCCGATGCCGATGGCGATCAACTCGACCGGCGATCGCGTCTCGATGTCCTCGATCACCCAGCGCAGGTGGCGTTCCAGATAATTGCCCGGATTGACCGACAGCGTCGAATCGTCGACCGGCGCGCCGTCGGAAATCATCATCAGGATTTTGCGCGTCTCGGTGCGGGCGAGCAGGCGCTTGTGCGCCCAGTCGAGCGCCTCGCCGTCGATGTTTTCCTTGAGCAGGCCCTCGCGCATCATCAACCCGAGATTCTTGCGCGCGCGCCGCCACGGCGAATCGGCCGCCTTGTAGATGATGTGGCGCAGGTCGTTCAGGCGCCCCGGATTGGCCGGCTTGCCCTGCGCCAGCCAAGCCTCGCGCGATTGCCCGCCCTTCCAGGCCCGCGTGGTGAAGCCGAGAATTTCGACCTTGACGCCGCAGCGCTCCAGCGTGCGCGCCAGAATGTCGGCACACGTGGCCGCGACCGTAATCGGCCGGCCGCGCATCGAGCCCGAATTGTCGAGGAGCAGCGTCACCACGGTGTCGCGGAAATCGGTGTCCTTCTCGCGCTTGAACGACAGCGGATGCATCGGATCGACGATGACGCGCGACAGCCGCGCCGGATCGAGCAGACCTTCTTCGAGGTCGAACTCCCAGGCGCGGTTCTGCTGCGCGAGCAGCAGGCGCTGCAGCCGGTTGGCGAGGCGGGCGACCACGCCCTGCAGATTCGACAGCTGTTTGTCGAGATAGCCGCGCAGCCGATCGAGCTCTTCGGACTCGCACAGATCCTCGGCGCCGACGACTTCGTCGAATTTCGACGTGAACGGCCGGTAATCCGGTCCGCGCGGCTCATTGCGCATGTTGCGCGGCCGCCACGGCTCGGCGGCCGTTTCCGAATCGCCCATCTCGGCGTCGTCGGCCATATCGGCGGCCGGCGCGTCGACCGCTTCGGAGGCGCTGTCGGGCATTTGTTCGGCCGACGCTTCGGCCTCGCTGCTCATGCGCTCGCTTTCAGCGGAGTCGGATGCGTCGCCGTCCTGGCCTTGCTCGTCCTTACGCGTATCCTGCTCGCCGTCCTCGCCTTCTTCCTCGTCGGATTCGCTCGATCGGTCCTCGCCCATGTCGAGGCAATCGAGCAGGTCATGGACGACGTCGCCGAAGCGGCGCTGATCGTTGAGCACGCGTTCGAGCCGGTCGAGATCCTTGCCGGCGCGATCCTCAATCAGCGGCCGCCACAGATCGACGAGCTTCTTGGCCGCCACCGGCGGCGCCTCGCCGGTAAGCCGCTCGCGCACCAGCATGGCGAGCGCATCCTCGATCGGCGCATCGGCGCGGTCGGTGATCTCGTCGAATTTGCCGCGATGGAAGCGGTCGTCGAGCATGGCGGCGAGGTTCTTCTTCACGCCGCCCATGCGGCGCGCGCCGATCGCCTCGACGCGGGCCTGTTCCATGGCCTCGAACACGGCGCGCGCCTGCTGTCCGCCGGGCGCGAGCTTGCGGTGTACGGTTGCGTCGTGACAGGCAAGCTTGAGTGCAATGGCGTCGGCGTGGCCGCGTACGATCGAGGCCTCGCGCTCGTTGAGCCGGCGCGGCGGCTCGGGCAGCCGCGCCTTGCCGCCCGCGAGCCCGGGACGCTCCGCGGCGAACGACACTTCCAGATCGCCCTTGCCGGCGATCGCGCGCAGGCAGACGCCGACCGCGCGCTTGAACGGCTCGGTCGGCGCGTCTTTGACGGGAGCTTTTGGTTTGACGTTCGAGGCCATGCTTTTCTTTCTCTCCCCGCACGCGGAGAGAGATGAACTTTCAGCTCATCGCCACGTTCACCGCGCTTTCCGGCAATTCCTGTCCGAAGCAGCGCTGATAGAACTCCGCCACCAGCGGCCGCTCCAGCTCGTCGCACTTGTTGACGAAGGTGAGCCGGAAGGCGAAGCCGATATCGCCGAAGATTTCCGAATTCTCCGCCCAGGTGATCACCGTGCGCGGGCTCATCACCGTCGACAGATCGCCGTTCATGAAGGCGTTGCGCGTCAGATCGGCGACGCGCACCATCTTGGAAACGATGTCGCGGCCTTCCGGCGTGCGGTAGTGCTTCGCCTTGGCGAGCACGATGTCGACCTCGTTGTCGTGCGGCAGATAATTGAGCGTGGTGACGATCGACCAGCGGTCCATCTGGCCTTGGTTGATCTGCTGGGTGCCGTGATAGAGCCCCGAGGTATCGCCGAGGCCGACCGTGTTGGCGGTGGCGAACAGGCGGAACGACGGATGCGGCTTGATCACCTTGTTCTGGTCGAGCAGCGTCAGCCGGCCGGACGATTCCAGCACCCGCTGGATGACGAACATCACGTCCGGGCGTCCGGCATCGTACTCGTCGAAGCACAGCGCGACATTGTTCTGCAGCGCCCACGGCAGAATGCCGTCGCGGAATTCGGTCACCTGCATACCTTCGCGGATCACGATGGCGTCCTTGCCGATCAGATCGACGCGGCTGATATGGCTGTCGAGGTTGACGCGGACGCACGGCCAGTTGAGGCGTGCGGCGACCTGCTCGATATGGGTCGACTTACCGGTGCCGTGGTAGCCCGTGACGATAACGCGGCGATTGTGGGCAAAGCCGGCCAGGATCGCGAGCGTGGTCGGCTTGTCGAAACGGTAGTCGGTGTCGATTTCCGGCACGTACTCGTCCGGCTCCGAATAGGCCGGCACTTCAAGTGCGCTGTCGATGCCGAACACCTGCCGGACCGACACCTTCATGTCCGGCAAGCCGGATTCTGTTTCTGTGGCGCGAGTCATTGCTCCTCCGTGACCTTCAAGCATACCCGAAGCGCGACCGGCGCTGCGGCGGCCGACGGTCGAATATGGCGGTACATCTAGCAGAAACGGGGGGCGCCGCGAAAGCCACCGCTGCGGGCTTCGCGCATGCCTCTGGGGATCAGCAAAAGCCCGCGGATTTCAGGTAATTATACGCCGCAATGATCTCCCGGAGGCGGTCTTCGAAGCCGCGGTCCCCGCCGTTGGCGTCGGGATGGTGCCGTTTCACCAGTACCTTGAACTTGGCCTTGATATCGGCGCGCTTGGCGTCCGGCTCAAGCCCCAGCACTTCGAGCGCGCGGCGCTGCGCATTGAGGATTTTACGGCCCTCGCTTGCCGGCCGCGCATGGCGGCCGCTGGCGGCGGCAGTCTCGCCGAACAGGCCGAACGGGTCCTCTCCCGCCCAGCCGGGCGGGCGGAAATCGGCGCGCGAGGCGCTGCTGCGTTTGCCGCCGAGCGAGCCCATCTTCCAGGTGGGCCGGTGACCGGTGATGTCGTCCTTCTGGTACTTGGCCACAGCGTCGTCGCTCATCCCGGCGAAGAAATTGTAGGTGCTGTTGTATTCGCGGACATGCTCGAGGCAGAACCGCCAATACTCGGATGCGCGCAGCCGGCCCTTCGGCGCGCGATGCGTCGCGGGATCCCCGCAGCCCGGCCACTGGCAGCCCGGCAGATCGGTGCGCAGTCTGCGGTCCTGGCCGGGCTTCACCCGGATGCGATCAAAGAGCGGCGAATTCGTACTCATCGATTCCGATTATGCGGGCGCGGCGATGACAGCCGCAAGACTTGACATGGTGCAATTTCACGCGTCGCGGCATTGCCGATTTGGCCGACCGCCGGTAAAGCTGCGGCTATGGGAACCCAGGATGTGATTACCGAAAAGTTGCGAAAAGCTTTCGCTCCACAAAGCCTGCGCGTCGAGGACGAATCGCATCAACATGCCGGCCACGCCGGACACCGCCCCGGCGGCGAGACCCATTACCGGCTTTATATTGTGGCGGAAGCCTTCCGCGGAAAGAGCCGGCTCGAATGTCACCGCATGATCAACGAGGCCCTCGCGGCGGAACTGAGAGGCGGCGTCCATGCGCTCGCCATTCACGCGGCGGCGCCCGGGCAGGGGATGTAGCCCGGATTGCAAGCGCGCAATCCGGGTTCACAGCGCGTTGTCATCATCCGCGAAGGCGGATGATCCAGTAATCACAAAAATTCACGATTGCACCTCAATGTCGAGAGTACTGGATGCCCCGCCTTCGCGGAGCATGACAGTCAGAAATTATTGAGGCGATACTACTCCGCCGCCTCCCTCCGGCTGCGCGAGCGCCTCGGCTCGCGCACCGGGACTTTGTGCGTCTCGTCCCAGTACCAGACGCCCGGTTCGCCGTGGATCGAGAACGGCGCGTTCGAGCGCCAGGCGCCGTCCGCGTCCTTGCGCGCGGTGCGCCGCGCCTCGGCCTTTTGGGCCTCGGTCCGGTAAGGCTTGAGATTGGGCATGATATGGCTCCGCTTCCGGACGCAAAAGCGCGTCCGGCCTGACGCCGCGAGGCGGGGTCAGGAAGAGCCGGTCAACTATGGTCAGTCACACCCATGCGCGGGTGAGATGGTGGAGCGGGGTTGTTTTGTCAACGATGGCGCTTGCCGGAATCGGTCGCAGACAAATGAAATTCAATTCAATCAGCGCGCCGTCGCCGCCTCGGCGGTTGCCGCGTCCGGCAGTTTCAGTTCGCCCAGCAAATCCGTCAGATCGAGCCGCTCGGTGACCATGGCGAGTTCGCCCTCCTTGGTGCGCGGCCACTGCTCCTTCGGCCGGTCCCAGTAAAGCTCGACGCCGTTGTCGTCGGGGTCACGCAAATATAGCGCCTCGCTGACGCCGTGGTCGGATGCGCCTTCGAGCGGAATCTTGGCCTCGATGACCCGGCGCAGCGCATCGGCCAGCTGCGCCCGTGTCGGATAGAGAATCGCCAGATGGTAGAGGCCCGTTGTGCCCATGGAGGGCGGCGAACCGCCGTAGCTTTCCCAGGTATTGAGCCCGATGTGATGGTGATAGCCGCCGGCGGAAATAAAAGCGGCGCCGCGTACGCGCTGCGTCAGTTCGAAACCGAGCACGCCGCAGTAGAACGCGAGCGCGCGGTCGAGATCGGCGACTTTCAGATGCACATGGCCGATGCGGACGCCCGCGTCGATCGGCTTGGGCGCCGGACCGATCTGCATCGGAGCGATTTTGGTCTTCTCGTCCATGGCGGCCTCCATCCTTCCGTCGCCCCGGTCGGCGGGGCTATCGGATCATGTAGTGACCTCCCCCTGAAAGGGGGAGGTCGGAGACCGCAATGCGCCGGGGGGGATCGAGGTTTTGACGCCTACGCCTTCTGTTCGGCGCGCGCGTACGGGCCGTAGCCCGGACGGTAGCTCTTGTCGTCGAGGAATTGGGCCATTCCCTTGGCGCGGCCGCCTTCCTTGTCCTGGAGGCGCATCTCCTGAGTCTTCGCGGCCAGATAATCACCCGCCTGCTCATGCGGAACGACGCGCACGTTCTTGACCGCGATCTTTGTGGCCCTCAGCACTTCGGGATTGAGCTTCAACAGGCGCTGCGCCAGCGCGATCGTCTCTTCGCGCAATTTCGCGCGCGGCACGGCTTTGTTGATGAGCCGGATCTTCTCGGCCTGCTTGCCGTCGAAGGTCTCGCCGGTCATCGCGAGCCAGACGGCATCGCGCAGTGACAGCGCGTCGGTGAGCGCCTTGGAGACGAAGCCGCCCGGCAGGATGCCCCAGTTGACCTCGGACAATCCGAATTTCGCATCCTCCGCCGCGATGGCGAAGTCACAGGCGATCAGCTGGGTGAAACCGCCGCCGAAGCAGAACCCGTTGACCATGGCGATGGTCGGCTTTGGATAGGTGAACAGTTTCTGCCAGCGCCAGTAGTGGCTCGCCCACGCGGCGCGCGCCCGTTCGGCTGGTTTGGTGTCGAGTTCGCGGAAGTACAGCTTCAAATCCTGCCCGGCGCACCACGCCTCGCCGGCGCCGGTGAGCACCATAACCTTGGTGCGGGCATCGCTCTCCAATTCGTTGAGTACGTCGGCCATGTCGAAATGCAGTTGCGGGCTCATCGCATTGCGCTTTTCCGGGCGATTGAGAATGACCCAGGTAATGCCCTCGTTGGCGCCCGTATCGCGCTCGATCTTGACCGTCTCGTAAGTGCCGTTGGCCATTGTCTTTGCCTTCTCCGTTTGCCTTATCTTTCCTCGCCCTCCTGGGGAGAAACATCAGCTTGCCTTCGCGGTGACTTTGCGCGCAAGCGGGGTGACACGCAATGCAGTGATGCGGTTCCGGTTCTTCTGCAGCACGGTGAAACGGAATCCGTGAAAAGTGAAGCTCAGCCCCGGCTCGGGGATCGAGCGCGTCTCGTGAATGACCACGCCGGCGATCGTCGTTGCCTCGTCGTCGGGAATATTCCAGTCCATCGCGCGGTTGAGATCGCGCACCGGCACCGAGCCGTCGACGTTGACCGAACCGTCGGGCAATGCCCGAACGCCCGGCACGGCAATGTCCTGCGTATCGCTGATGTCGCCGACGATCTCTTCAACGATGTCTTCGAGCGTCACCAGTCCTTCCAGTTCGCCGTATTCGTCGACCACCAGCGCCAGCGCGGTCTTGCGGGCGCGAAACGCCTTCAGCTGCTCATAGAGCGGCGTGGTATCGGGCACGAACCACGGCCGCGTCGCCAGCGCCGGGATGTCGATCTTGCTCGCGACGCCGCCTGTGTCATGGAGCGCGCGTAGCAGGTCTTTCACTTGCAGCACGCCGATGATGTTGTCCGGCGTGCCGCGCCACAACGGCAGCCGCGTCACCGCGGCGGTGAGCGCCGCGTCGACCAGCGCTTGCGGCGGCTCGTCGGCATCCAGCATCACCATTTTGGTGCGGTGGACCATCACGTCGGAGACCGTGAGCTCGCGCAGATCGAGCACGCCGCCCATCATGTCGCGGTCGAATTTTTCCACGACTCCGGCGCGGTGCAGGAGATCGACGGCGCCGCGCAATTCCTCGCGCGGCGACAGGATGGATTGCAGTTTGCCGACCGGCATACCGACGCCGCGCAGGATCAGCCTCACCAGCCATTCGACCGCTTTGAGGATCGGCAGGAGCCAGCGCACCATGCGGTCGATCGGCCGTGCTACCGCCAGCGCCATACGGTCGGGCATGTTGAAGGCGGCGGTCTTCGGCAGCACTTCGCTGGCCACAAAGATCAGCACCGTCATCGCCAGCGTGGCGTAGATCACGCCGGCCTTGCCGAACAACGTCAGCAGCAGGCCGGTCGCCAGCGTCGAGGCCGCGATGTTGGTGAGATTGTTACCGAGCAATATCGCGCCCAACAGACGCTCGCGCGTCGCCAGCAAACGGTTGACAATGCCGGCATCGCGTCTGCCTTGCCGTTCCAGCCGCAGCATGGCGGCGCGCGACGACGCCGTCAGCGCGGTTTCGCTCCCGGAAAAGAACGCCGATACCAGGAGCAAGATAAAAATTGCCGCAACAGTCAACCAGTCGATAATCGTCATCGTTCGGCAAGCTTCTCGCTCAAAAAACCACGCACTTCGCCGGCATCGACGCCGTTCTCGATGAAGGCGTCGCCGATACCGCGGACGAGGATGAATGTAAGCCTGCCGCGCTTGATTTTCTTGTCCTGGGCAATCAGTTCCATGAGTTCGCCGATGGCGGGCAGGGGGGGCGCAATATCCTGGATGCGGGTCGGCAGTCCGGCCGCCGCCAAATGGCGGATAACCCGCGTGGCTTCGGCCCTCGTGGCCAGTCCTTGCCGGCCGGCCGAAAATTCAAAGGCGAGCGCCATGCCGATGGCGATGGCTTCGCCGTGCAGCAGCCGGTCGGAAAAACCGCACGCCGCCTCCAGCGCGTGGCCGAAGGTGTGGCCGAGATTGAGCAGCGCCCGGTCGCCGGTTTCACGTTCGTCGCGGGCGACGATCGCAGCCTTGGCGCGGCAGCTCACCGCGATGGCGTGTTCGCGCGCAGCACTTCCGGATGATTTGCCTCCGGCGAACACCTCTTTCCAGTTGGCATCGAGCCAGTCGAAGAAGGCGGCGTCGCCGAGCAATCCATATTTCGCCATTTCCGCATAGCCGGCGCGGAATTCGCGGATCGGCAGCGTGTCGAGCAGCGCCGTGTCGGCAACGACCAGGATCGGCTGATGGAAAGCCCCGATCAGATTCTTGCCGTGGCTGGAATCGATCGCGGTCTTGCCGCCGACCGAGGAATCGACCTGCGCCAGCAGAGTGGTCGGCACCTGCACATAATCGAGGCCACGGCGCACCACCGCCGCAGCAAAGCCCGCGAGGTCGCCGATCACCCCGCCTCCGAGCGCGACGACGAGATCGCCGCGCTCGATTCGCGCGGCGACGATCGCTTCGCACACCCGCTCGAAAACCGGAAAGCTCTTTGAGCTCTCGCCCGGGGGGACGACGATGCTGTCGGTCTTCACGCCGGCGCGGCCGAGCGCCTGGACGATCGCGGGCAGGATCAGCCGCGCGACGTTTTCGTCGGTGACGATGAAAGCCCTGGCGCCGGGCCGCAGCGCGGCGATGCGTGCGCCGAGCGAATCGGCGATACCGCGCCCGATCACGATGTCATAGCTGCGTGTGCCGAGGCTGACCTTCACAAGCTCCGGCTCGGCCGCGGCGGATGCATTGCGAACGGGTGCGGTCATGCGCCGTCCTTTTGTTCAGCAGCAGGCGCGACCTTCAGATGCGCGGCCAGAGCGGTGATGATCTCGCTGACGATCGAATCGTGCGGGGTTTCCCGCGATTGCACCGTGAGGTCCGCCAACGCATAGACCGGATCGCGCAGTTTAAGGAGCTGGCGCAGCGTTTCGGCGGGATCGTCGGTCTGCAACATCGGGCGGTCGTTCTTGCGCTTGGCGATGCGCCGCACCAGCACGTCGAATTCCGCCGAAAGCCAGACCGATACGCCCTTCGCCCTGATGGCGGCGCGCGTGGCCTCGTTCATGAAAGCACCGCCGCCGGTCGCCAGCACCTGCGGTCCGCCATCCAGCAGGCGCGCGATCACGCGGGCTTCGCCGCTCCTGAAATACGGCTCGCCGTGGCGGGCGAAAATATCCGGAATACTCATGTCCGCCGACTTTTCGATCTCCGTATCGGCGTCAACGAACGGCACGGCGAGGCGAGCCGCGAGGCGCCGTCCGATCGACGACTTGCCCACTCCCATCATGCCGACCAGGACCACCGAGCGGCGTTGCAGCGCGGCCCGGATCGCGGCCACGAGGGGGGCCGCATTGGCGTCACTTTGTAGCGCGATATCAGTCATGTGCCTTGGCGTTTGCCAAATATCTTGTCAGACATGGTGCTGTTAGAGTCGGCCTTGTCAGATTTGGCCGGACGTGATCGTACTCGTTCCGCTTCTCCGGCACCAATGGGGTGAGCACAGGCGTTGCCACGATGCCGAGTCTGATCCGTTTACTCACCATCGTCGCGATCCTGTGCGCCGTCGTTTATGGCGGTCTATATGCGTTGGCGCATTTCGTACAGCCGACGCCCCGGCAGATGAGCGTTTACATCCCGCCTACCAAATTCTACCAGGCGCATTGAGGCCGAAGCGATGGCGGGGCAAGGGGCGCGGCCGGTACGGCAATCCGACGAGCGTCTGATCACGCTGTTTCTCGACATGCTGGCGGCCGAGCGCGGCGCGGGGGTTAACACGCTTGACGCCTACCGGCGCGATCTTGCGGATGTCGCGGCCGATCTTGCACGTGCCAAAGGATCGATCGCGCGCGCGGGTACGGATGACCTTCGCGCCTATCTGGGCCGGCTGGCGCGGCGCGGCATGCGCGCGTCGACCGTGGCGCGCCGGCTCTCCGCCATCCGGCAGCTTTACCGCTTCCTCTATGCCGAAGGCCTGCGCAAAGACGACCCGGCCGCAGTGCTCGAAGGCCCGAAGCGCAGCCGTCCGTTGCCGAAGACTTTAAGCATAGCCGAGGTCGACCGGCTCTTACGCGCGGCGGCGGCATGCGATCCGGCGGCGCCGCTGCGCGAGCGGCTGCGGGTGGGGCGGCTCTGCTGCCTGCTGGAGACGCTGTACGCCACCGGCCTGCGGGTCTCGGAACTGGTCGCGCTGCCGGTTTCGGCCGCCCGCCGCGATGCGCGCGTCATCGTGGTGCGCGGCAAGGGCAACAAGGAGCGCATGGTTCCGCTCAACACGGCCGCCAAGACCGCGATGGCAACCTACCTCGCGCTGCTCGGCGAAGCGGAGCGTGACGCCAAATCGAAGTGGCTGTTTCCGTCATTCGGCGAGAGCGGCCATCTCACCCGGCAGCATTTCGCCCGCGATCTCAAGACGCTGGCGGTCAGCGCGGGGCTGCGCGCCGAGCAGGTGAGCCCGCACGTGCTGCGCCACGCCTTCGCCAGCCACCTGTTGCACAACGGCGCCGATCTGCGCGTCGTGCAGACGTTGCTCGGCCATGCCGATATTTCCACCACGCAGATTTACACCCATGTGCTGGAGGAGCGGCTCAAAAGCCTGGTGCGGGATCTGCACCCGCTGGCCGACGGGTGAGTTTTCCTTGCGGAATTCATCGGTGCTATATTTGGATTTGGCGGCTGATAGATATCGAGACTGGGAAGCGAGATGACTCTTACAGTTCGGCTCCCTCCGGCAGTGGAAAAGCGTCTAGATCTGCTGGCCGGGCAGAGAAACCGCGCAAAATCGCTGCTTGCGGGCGATGCGATCGCCGATTTTGTCGACCGCGAGCTGGCTATCGTGGACGGTATCAGGCGCGGCCTCGCCGATATGGCGGCAGGCCGCGTCGTGCCTCATCGAAAGGCGATGCGCCGACTGCGTGCGACGGTGGCTCGTGTGAGCAAAAACGTGAGTAAGACAAAGTCGTGAGAACGGTCGTCTGGTCTGAGGCGGCGCTCGACGATATGGATGATCTCACGGCGTATATTGCGGCTGACAATCCCGTAGCGGCACTTCGAGTCCTCGACCGCATCGAGGATACGGCGAAGCGACTTGGTGAAATGTCGATCGCGCGGCGCGGCCGCGTTGCGGGGACTTATGAAAAGCCGGTGCGACGTCTGCCCTATATTATTGCTTACGCAATCCGAGTGCCTCCAACCGGACGCGAACAGGTCGTGATCCTCCGCGTTATCCACGGCGCAAGGAATTGGCCCGATCAGGCTTGGCCAAGGCGATCCCGACAGCGCCGTCACCGCTAAAGCCACAATTGACTTTTAGCGACCTAGCGGGCTTGTCTGCCCGTTCCGATATCATCGTTAGTCCATTGGAATTCAGCTCGTTTTGGCGTGATGCGCTCTTACCTCGACTTTGAAAAACCGGTGGCCGAACTCGAGGCCAAAGTCGAGGAACTGCGCGCGCTGGCGGCCGAGGGCGACGCGATCGCGGTTGGCGAAGAGATCGGCCGCATGGAGGCCAAGGCCGCCGCGGCGCTGGAAGATCTCTACGGCACGCTGACGCCTTGGCAGAAGACGCAGGTGGCGCGTCATCCGCAGCGGCCGCACTGCCTCGATTACATTGCGACGCTGATCACCGAGTTCGTGCCGCTGGCCGGCGATCGCAAGCACGGCGACGACCCGGCCATCATCAGCGGCTTCGGCCGCTTCCGCGGCGAGTCCGTCTGCGTCATCGGCCACGAAAAGGGCTCCGACACCGACGGCCGGCTCAGGCACAATTTCGGCATGGCGCGTCCCGAAGGCTATCGCAAGGCGGTGCGGCTGATGACGATGGCGGATCGCTTCGACATCCCGGTCATCGCGCTGATCGATACCGCCGGCGCCTATCCGGGGATCGGCGCCGAGGAACGCGGTCAGGCCGAGGCCATCGCGCGCTCGACCGAGGCCTGTCTGGAGATCGGCGTGCCGAATGTAGCGGTGATCATCGGCGAGGGCGGTTCGGGCGGCGCCGTCGCTATCGCCACCGCCAACAAGGTGATCATGCTGGAACACGCGATCTACAGCGTGATTTCGCCCGAGGGCGCGGCCTCGATACTCTGGCGTGACACGACGCGGGCACAGGATGCGGCTTCCGCCATGAAGATCACCGCCCAGGATCTGGTGCGCTTCGGCGTCGTCGACGCCATCGTGCCGGAGCCGATCGGTGGCGCGCATCGCGAGCCGGGCGCCGCCATCACGGCGACCGGGGAGGTCATCGCCGCCGCTTTGGCGGAGTTGCGCCAGCTCGACCGCGCCGGCGTCGTGCGCCAGCGGCGGGATAAATTTCTGGCGATCGGGCGGACGCTGACCTGAGCTGAAGGAACACCGCCGGTTCCCATTGCCACAATGCCGCCCGAATCTGGCCGCGCCGGTGTCTTCGGGGCCAATCGCCGGAAGCTGCGAGGTCTCGGATTTCCCTGACAAATTTGCCGAAAGTTAACGCTTCATTATCCCCGGTGCGTAAGTTTCGGGGGCACCGGGCTGCCTTGCGAAAGCCACGGCTAGGGGATAACGATTGGGCAGTGATGGCATGGGGATGATCCATCCGTCGGGGAGTGTCCAGTTGAACCGCGCCACACCGGCTCGCGCACGGTATATGCGTGCGCTTTTGGCGTCTGCGGTCCTTGCCGCCGCACTGACGCTTGGCGGCTGCTTTGGCGAAGAAGGCTATGACATCCCCGGCAGGGCGATGAAGGAATTGTCGCCGCAGATGCTGGCGACCCTTCAGCAGAAAAACATGCCGAAGGATTCGCCGCTGCTCATCCGCGTCTTCAAGGAAGAATCGGAGCTCGAGGTCTGGAAGCAGGACACGAGCGGGCGTTACGCGCTGCTCAAGGTGTATCCGATCTGCCGCTGGTCGGGCGACCTCGGACCGAAGGTCAAGGAAGGCGACCGCCAGGCGCCCGAGGGTTTCTATCCGATCACGCCCGGATTGATGAATCCCAACTCCAACTACTACCTCGCCATCAATACCGGCTTTCCCAACGTCTATGACAAAGCCAACAATCGCCACGGCGCGTTCCTGATGATTCACGGCGATTGCTCCTCGCGCGGCTGCTACGCCATGACGGACGAGGAGATCGGCGAAATCTACTCGCTGGCGCGCGACGCTTTCCTGGGCGGGCAGAAGGAAATCCAGCTCCAGGCCTATCCGTTCCGCATGACGCCGGCCAATCTGGCCCACCACCGCAACAATCCGAATCTCGCCTTCTGGCAGATGATCAAGGAAGGCGACGATCATTTCCAGGTGTCGCACCTCGAACCCAAGATCAATGTGTGCGACCGGCACTACGTATTTGATGCGGTATCGCCGGATAATCCCGCCAAGCCGCTCAATTTCAGCCCGACCGGGCGTTGCCCAAAATTTGAGATCGATCCGACGCTCGCCAGCGCGGTCGCGGCGAAGCAGCAGATCGACAACTCCAAATATGCGCAGCTGGTGCGGGAGAATGTCGCCGAAGCGCCCCTCAATGCCGGAACCGACGGCGGCATGAACCGGGTGTTCGTGGCCAAACTCGATGACGCCACTTACACCTATGACAACAATGGGCATATCCACGTGCCGCCATTGCAGCCCGGCCGCCTGCCGCCGGCCATCTCGCCGCCGCGCGGTTCCGAATCCGACATGACGGCGGCTATTGCGGCGCCGCCCGCCGAGCCCGGGTCGGTGCGCAACGTGTTCGGCAGCATGTTCGCCTCGCGCAGTTCCGCCGAACCGGCCGTCGCGTCCGCCGATTCAGGTAGCCACGGGGGATTCTTCAGCGGTCTGTTTGGATCAAAGGGTGATGCCAAACAGGAACCGGCGCCGGCCGTTACCGCGCCGGTGAAGACCGCGACAGCGTCGCGTGCCGCACCCAAGTTGCGGCCATCGGTACGAACCGCGCCGACAGCCACGGCGAGCGTCCGGCCGAAGGCCCAGCCGGGCGCGGCGAAGCCTCAGGACGTGGCCGCGGCCAAGCCGAAGGCGGCTGCGCCCGAGCGGCAGGCGAATGCGTATGCGCCGCCGCCGGGCACCGGCATGATCAACGGCGCGCAGCCCGTCGTGCCGGCCGGCAATTTCAACAGCCGCTGGGCCGGCTTCTAACAATCAGAATTTGAAATCGGAATTTCGAAAAGCTGGAGACGCGTGCCGGCTTGCGCGTCCTTTATACGTAACGCCCGTGGCAGTGCTTGAACTTCTTGCCTGAGCCGCACGGGCAGGCCTCGTTGCGGCCGACCTTGCCCCACGTGGTTGGATCCTTCGGATTGCGCGGCTGGGCCTGCTCGACACCTGCGCCCGCGGGCGCCAGCGACGCGCCGGCGTTGCTCGCCATGGCGCGGACGATGTTCTGGCGGGCGATTGTGTCGCCACCCGCCATGGCCATCGCCATTTCGTCTTCGCCGGTCATCGGATTGGCCTTGTGCGCCTCCATGGCCGGCAGCATCGGCGCTTGCTCGGGCGGCGGCGCCTGCGTTATCTCCACGCGCATGAGCTGCGCCGTCACTGCCTCGCGCAGCTCCTTGCTCATCGCTTCGAACAGGCTGAAGGCTTCCGCCTTGTATTCGTTGAGCGGATCGCGCTGGGCATAGCCGCGCAGGCCGACGACCTGACGCAGATGATCCAGCATGACAAGATGCTCGCGCCACAGGTGGTCCAGCGTCTGCAGCAGGATCGACTTCTCGATGTAACGGATGACGTCGGCGCCCCATTGCGCGGCCTTGCCCGCCATGAACTCGTCGGCGCGGCGCTCGACTCGATCGAAGATCTCCTCGTCGGCGATGCCTTCTTCCTTGGCCCATTCATCGACCGGCAGATCGATGCCCAGGATGCGCTGGATCTCTTCGCGCAGTCCGGCCGTATCCCATTGCTCCGGATAGGCGTTCTCCGGCACGTGCTTGGCGACCAGCTCTTCGATCGCGTTGTGGCGCATGTCGGCGACGACTTCGGCCGTGACATCGTCCTGCATCCATTCCACGCGCTGGTCGAAGATGACTTTGCGCTGGTCGTTCATCACGTTGTCGAACTTGAGGATGTTCTTGCGGATGTCGAAATTGCGCGCTTCGACCTTCTGCTGCGCTTTTTCCAGCGCCTTGTTGATCCACGGATGGACGATCGCCTCGTTCTCCTTCAGGCCGAGGCGGGTCAGCATGCCGTCCAACTTGTCGGTGCCGAAGATGCGCATCAGGTCGTCTTCGAGCGACAGGAAGAATTTCGAATGGCCGGGATCGCCCTGGCGGCCCGAGCGGCCGCGCAGCTGATTGTCGATGCGCCGGCTCTCGTGGCGTTCGGTGCCGAGCACGTAGAGGCCGCCGGCGGCGAGCGCCTTCTCCTTCAGGCGCGCGACCTGCGCGCGGATCTCCATGGCGCGCGGCGATTTTTCGCGCTCGCGCGGGTCTTCGATGTCGGTCAGTTCCTGGCGGATGCGCATATCGGCGTTGCCGCCGAGCTGAATGTCGGTGCCGCGGCCGGCCATGTTGGTGGCGATGGTGATGGCGCCCGGCACGCCGGCCTGGGACACGATGTAGGCTTCCTGCTCGTGGTAGCGCGCGTTGAGGATGGCGAATACCTTCGCCTTGGTGGCGCCCTCGTCGCCCGAATAAAGCGCCGCAAACGCATTGGGATCGGAAAAATCGTGCTGCTCCCAGCCGTGCTGGCGCAGCATTTCGGCGAGCTGCTCGGACTTCTCGATCGACGTCGTGCCGACCAGCACCGGCTGGCCGCGCTTCTTGCAATCCTCGATCAGCTCGATAATGGCGCGATATTTTTCCGTGTTGGTGCGATAAACCTCGTCGTCGTCGTCGAGCCGCACCATCGGCATGTTGGTGGGAATTTCCAGGACTTCGAGTTCGTAGATGTCCTGGAACTCGTCGGCCTCGGTCACCGCCGTGCCGGTCATGCCGGCGAGCTTGTCGTACATGCGGAAATAGTTCTGGAAGGTGATCGAGGCGAGCGTCTGGTTTTCAGGCTGGATCGGCTGATGTTCCTTGGCCTCGAGCGCCTGGTGCAGGCCTTCCGAATAGCGGCGGCCGGGCATCATGCGGCCGGTGAATTCGTCGATGATGACGACCTCGCCGTTGCGCACGATGTAGTCCTTGTCGCGCTGGAACAGCTGGTGCGCGCGCAGCGCCTGATTGACGTGGTGGACGACGGAGACGTTTTCCACGTCATAGAGCGAGTCGGACTTGAGCTGGCCGGCGTCGCGCAGCGCCCGCTCCATCTTTTCCATGCCGGCTTCGGTGAGCGTGACAGTGCGCTGTTTCTCGTCGACCTCGTAGTCGGTCTTGTCGAGCTTCGGGATATAGGTGTCGATGGTGTTATAGAACTCTGAACGATCGTCGAGCGGCCCCGAAATGATCAGCGGCGTGCGTGCTTCGTCGATCAGGATGGAGTCGACTTCGTCGACGATGGCGAAGGCGTGGCCGCGCTGCACCATGTCCTCGAGCCGGTACTTCATGTTGTCGCGCAGATAGTCGAAGCCCAGCTCGTTGTTGGTGCCGTAGGTGACGTCGCACTCGTATTCCTTCTTGCGCTGCTCGTCTTCCAGGCCGTGGACGATGACGCCGACCGTCAGCCCCAGGAACGTGTAGATCTGGCCCATCCATTCGGCATCGCGCTTGGCCAGGTAATCGTTGACGGTGACGACGTGAACGCCGCGGCCGGCGAGCGCGTTGAGATAGACCGGCAGCGTCGCGACCAGCGTCTTGCCTTCGCCGGTCTTCATCTCGGAAATCTTGCCGTCGTGCTGCACCATGCCGCCGATCAGCTGCACGTCGAAATGACGCTGACCGAGCGTCCGCTTGGCGGCCTCGCGCACGGTGGCGAAGGCCGGAACCAGGATATCGTCGAGCGTCTTGCCGTCGGCGAGCTGTTTCTTGAATTCGTCGGTGCGCGCGCGCAGCGCCTCGTCGGAGAGCTTTTCGAGCTCGGGCTCCAGCGCATTGATCGCCGCTGCGCGCGCCCGGTACTGGCGAATGCGCCGGTCGTTTGAAGACCCGAACAGCTTGCGGGCGACTGCGCCGATCATCGCATTATCATCCTTTTGCCTTGCGGCCGCGCCACAAAGTTAACGAATTCGTCGCCGCAACGTGGCGGCCGCCTGTCGCGAACATGGCTGAATTTCCTCGCGATCGGCGCAACGTCCAACTAACGGAAAATGCGGCGCTATTCGGGCTTCTGCAAAACGATAATGCAACGGCACGCATGCGTGGCAATCACCGTCCGCACCCTCTGCGACACATAGGAGGGGGTGGTTTTCTTGTCAATGCGACGCCCGGTTCGCCAAAACGCAAAACGAGGTCAAATCTTCGATTGCAAAGCGCGGCGGATTCGGCGAGTTTCCGCGCCGAATTCCGCGCCCGGGCGGCTGCTCGACGGGCGCGGTGACCGGGCCAATTATTGGGCCAGCCACCGGGTCAAGGCGAAGGTAGCCCGGCAAACCTGACAACCCTGCAGGGTTCTGCCGGCAAGCCATAAGACCGGCCGATTTGTCCCTGCGAATAAGGAAAAATCCAATGACATTCATTCGATCGCTTGCAACCGGCACGTTCGGTGCCTTTTTGGCCGCGTTGGCGCTTGCGGCGCTGCTCGGCGTTCCGGCTGTCCCGGCCGCGGCGGAGGACGATCCGGTGATTGCCCGCGCCAACGGCGTCGATATCCATCAGAGCGACCTGGCGCTGGCGGAGGACGAGATCGGCTCGAACATTCCGAACATGGCGCCGGAACAGAAGCGCGAATACCTCGTCACCTACCTGGCCGACGTGATCGTGCTGTCGCAGGCCGCCGAGCAGCAGAAACTCGCGGACAGTTCCGAGGTCAAGCGCCGGCTGTCCTTCGATCGCAACAAGGTGCTGATGGAAGCGCTGCTGCAGAAGGCCGGGAAGGCGGCGCAGACCGACGACGCCCTGCACAAAGTTTATGACGACGCGGTCAAGCAGATGAAGGGCGAGGAAGAAGTGCACGCCCGCCACATCCTGGTCGCGACCGAACAGGAGGCCAAGGACATCGAGGCTCAGCTCAAAGGCGGCGCGGATTTCGCCAAGCTCGCCAAGGAAAAGTCCAAGGACCCGAGCGGCGCCAGCAACGGCGGCGATCTCGGCTGGTTCACCAAGGACCAGATGGTGCCGGAATTCGCCGACGCCGCCTTCAAACTCGCCAAGGGCCAGATTTCGGATCCGGTGAAGACGCAGTTCGGCTGGCACATCATCGAAGTCGAGGACAAGCGCACCAAGCCGACGCCGAGCTTCGAGCAGGTCAAGCCACAGCTCGAAAACTATATCGCGCATCGCGCCCAGGCGGAACTGGTCGACAGCCTGCGCAAGTCCGCCAAGATCGAACGCCTCGACAAGCCGGCCACGCCCGTGGCGCCGCCGAGCGGCACGCTCAATCCCGCGGCGCCGGTGAAGAAGTAAACCAGCCCCGGTTTGCGCGTGGTGGTTTTGAAGGCCGGCACGCTCGACGATCCGAGCCTGTTTGGCACGGCGCAGATGGCGATCTACACCGTCGACAATCAGGGCTTCCACCACATCCCGGACGGCTTACCAAGCTTCGAGCGATTGCCGCCGCGATAAGAGCAGCCGGCGCGCTTCAGGGATCGCCGCCGCCGGCTAAAGCGCCTGCGGAAAGTCAAACAGGCGAGCGGGGTCGACCGTGTGTTTGATGCCCGCAAGCCGCGCCAGATTGGCGCCATAGTAGCTCGCGCGCCAGTCGCGTAGCGATGGATCGGCGAAGTTCTGGTAGGCGCCGGTGCAGAACCGCCGCATCGCTTCATAGAACCGATCCTGCCACTGGCGGCTGCGCGCCACGACTTCGGGCGAATCCGTTGCGCCCCAATTCAATCCGACATCGAGCAGCCACCGGCTGTTGCGATGGACGAACGCGGTCGCATCGGCGGCCGGCTCATTCATCTTGCCGCCGGTCTGGAAGAACCGCAGGTCCGCGCTCTCGCTCGTTCCCGGCCAGGAACGCAGAAATCGAAACGCCAGATCGATGGCCTCGTCCGAGAGATTGGATTCGAGAAAGGCCGAGCGTTCCTGGAAATAGATTGGGACATCGTCCTCCTCGAGGAGTTTTTGGGCATCCCAATAATTCGCCTGATCCCAAATCATCGATTGCCGCGGTTTGCTCACCGCATAGACATCGGCCAGGATTTGATCGAGCGTCTTTGCGGAACCGTCATGGAGCTGGCCCAGCAGGCTGATGGTGACATTCGCGCCGCGCGCGCGTGCTTTCGGGTTGGGCGCTTTGAGCGATATGCGCGTACCAAGCCCGATGGGGCCGCCGTCGAGCGCTTTCATCAACGCTGTGAATACTCGTTTCGGTTCCGAACCATTCCAGGTCAGGTCAAAGACTGTCACGGGGCGGGCTTCGAACGTCGTGAGGGTAAACGACGTATTGACCCCGAAATTGCCGCCGCCGCCGCCGCGGCAAGCCCAGAACAGGTCTGCTTCCTCCTTGCCGGCCGTGCTTGTTATCGTCCTGACCTTGCCGTCCGCCGTTATGATGTCGCTGGCGACCAGTTGATCGCACGCAATGCCGTAAGCGCGCATGTTGAAGCCGATGCCGCCGCCGAGCAGGAAGCCCGAGGCGCCGACGGTGGGGCAACGCCCGTGCGTCGTGGCAAGATTGCGCGCGGCCAGCAACGCATAGAGCGCCTGATTGCGCACGCCCCCGCCGATTTTCACCGTACCGTTGCTGTAAACCGCCTCGCGCATCAGCATGAGATTGATCGTCAGGCCATGCCGGCGCATGGAAAAACCCGCATAGGAGTGCCCGCCGGACTGTACGACGAACGGAAAGCTGTTCTCCCGGCACCAGGCGATCGCCGACGCCACATCCTCAGCGGTGCGGCACAGCGCGGCGGCGTCCGGAAGCTCTGCCGCGTAACGCAGATTGTACGGCTTGATGAATTTGCTCAGGTGGAAAGTGTTCGATCGCAAAAGCGGACCTGACAGCGTGTCCGCGAGATGCCGCCACGCGGCTTCACTCGGCTGGCTTGACTGAAGCGCGAATGAGGTCCGCGGCGCCAGGCTGTCCAGCACGCCGGCGGCGGCGAGCGCAGACGATGCGGTCAGAAAATTCCGTCGCGTGACCGGATTTGGATGTCCGAGATGCTGCATGGCCTGCTCCGAAGCGCCCGTGGCGCAATTCATTGGGCCGGCACGTTACCGAACTGCAAGGAGAGACGGTTTCCGGATGTGAAGGTAAATGAATTTGTCCTCACTTGGAGACAAAGGTCGGCGCTGTGGAGCCCAAGTCCGCAAGAGCCTGGTCCGTCGTACCTGTGTCGGCGTCCTATTGAGCTAGATCAAGGTCGCCGGCCTGCCTTGGGTCCATGGTCCGGCCATTCGACTGCGGCGACCAGGAGAATGGGTCATGCGATCAATCAAAACGTATGCTGCGATTGTTGGGCTGGTGCTGGCGACTGCGACGGCGGGCGGCGTTCTTGCTCAGGACAGGCAGGGCCCCCGCATGATGGGCTGGGGATATGGACCTGGCATGATGGGCTCCGGCTATGGACCCGGCATGATGGGTTATGGCGGCCGCTGGGCAGGTGGGCCTGGGGGAGGCCAGGGCTTTTGTTCGGCAATGCTGGGCCAGGTCGACGGCCGGCTCGCCTATATCAAGGCCGAATTGAAAATCACGTCTGAGCAGGAAAGCCTCTGGAACGCCTACGCGGTGGCCGCGCGCGACCGCGCCAATGCGATGCTCGCACGTTGCACTGCAGTGATGAGCCAGAGGAGTGGCGCCACCGTCAGTTTGCCGGATCGGCTCGATCAGGACGAGCAGTACATGACCGCGCAACTTGATGCGCTGCGTTCGATGAACAAGTCTTTGAAGCCTTTGTATGCGGCGCTTGGCGACGAGCAAAAGAAAGCCGCCGACGAACTTTTCTGGGGGCCAATGGGCATGATGTGAGCCGCATGGTCCTCGTCTCGCGGGATTGATGCGCAGTTCCTCGCGATTTGACGGGGGAGCAAAGCGCCTTCCTCCGGGCGCCGGCAATATTGCGTATCCGCATCGCTTTGAGGTGCTCTGATGTACAAACATGTTTTGATTGCCACGGACGGTTCAGACTTGGCGAATAAGGCGCTTGAACATGGCTTGGCGCTTGCAAAGTGTAACAACGCAAACGTCAGCGTTGTTACGGTGACGGAGCCCTGGTCGGCTTTCGAGATGGCGCAGCAAGCGCGGGAGCACCGGCTCGACCCGGTCGGTCAGTTTGAGGCGACCGCCGCAGAGTCCGCAAAACGCATACTGGACAATGCGCTGAAGCAGGCTGCGGCTTGCGGCGTTTCGGTTGAAGGGATTCACGTCAAAGATCAATATCCGGCTGAGGGCATCATTGCGACGGCGCGAGACAAAGGCTGCGACCTCGTGGTGCTTGCGTCGCATGGCCGGCGCGGCCTCCCGCGTCTCCTGCTCGGAAGCCAGGCTTACGAAGTGCTGACACGATGCACGGTGCCGGCCTTAATCGTGCGGTGAAGGCCGAGAAACGCCAGGAATTGATCTTGGGGTCGGGGTCTTGAGGCCGGGTTGGCGGGTCGGGTAATGACCGAAGGGTCTTATGAGGATGGTCGATGCCCAGCCTCGAGGCGTCGGTTCAACTGCTCGTCGCCGGATTCATCAGCTGGATGATCGGCATCTTCTCGGGAGGAGGAGGCAGTCTGATCCTCCTCGGCATCGTTACCCACATCATTCGCGTCAGAATGGTCGCGCCGGTCATTACGATCGCGAGCCTCATGGCAAGCCCAACCCGAATCCTGGTGTCGTGGGCTCGGATCGAATGGACGGTCGTTGGTTGGTATTTGCCGGGAGCCGTCAGCGGCGCGGTGGTTGGCAGCTGGATCTTGAGCTTCGCTGGAACATACTGGCTGCGACTCATGGTGGGACTCTTCCTGGTTTCTATGCCCCTGCAATATCGGCTGGGCAATCGGGAGCGGTCATTTCCCATGCCGCTTCCGTTGTTCGTCCCGGTATCTTTCCTGGCCGGTCTTGTCTCAGGCTTCATCGGCGCCAGCAGTATGGTTTCGGTGCCGTTTTATTTGAACTACGGATTGACGAAAGAACGGATGATCGCGACCGGCGCGTTTCATTCGCTTTTTATTCAGCTGACGAAGATCGCCACCTATGGATCGCTGGGTGTCCTGACATCGGCCTCGATGTTCGAGGGCGTGTTCGCCGGGTGCGGCGCTATCGCGGCGATCTTCCTGACCAGGCATTGGCTGGATAGTTTCAAGGAATTATGGTTCCGGCGTCTGGCTATCATTCTCATGGTGCTGAGCGGCCTTTCGATATTGTGGCGAAGCGCGCTGTCTTGAAATGGGCGAGCCGCGCCCGGGCGCCTTGTGCGCCGGACGCGGCGCTCGGCAGGGCTGGAGCGCCCCGAGTTACGCGCCAATTGCATATTCGTAGATGTCTTCTTCCTGTGCGTTGTGAAGACGCACGAGGGCGTCGATCGATTCAATGACTCGCTGGGCATCCCGGATCACGTAAAGGTCGGCATCCTGCGGTGTGAGACCATCGGCGAGCCGTCGCAGTAGCCGAGCCAGATGGATAATCTCACGATGCGCCCGGCTCATTGCCCCAAGCCCGTGTCGATCGGCCAAATACGCGGCAACGCGAGGATAGATCGCATTTTCATCTTCGCGCTCGTGCACGATCACCTGGTCGCGGACGATACGATCGGCCTCGGAGATCAGGCCGACCGCTTCGGTTCCTGTGGCGATGTCGAGACTGTCGGCAATCTCGCGCAGGCGATCGAGCGTGCTTTCCATTTTCTCATGGCCCGATCGAAGCATGGTCGCCGCGCTCGCGGGCATGGTGCGGTGGCCCATGGCATGGCCCGGCCTCAACGCACGCAATGCGTTGAGAATGACCGCGACGTCGATCGCCTCCTGCGTCAGAGCGCCCGCGATGGGCGGAAGCAAACCAATCGCCGCAAAGCCCATGGCGGCGCCGGACAAGGCCAGTCCGGCGATGATGCTCTGCAGGGCGATGCGGCGTGTGCGCCGTGCGATTGCAAGGGCATCGGACACTCGGTCGAGCCGGTCGATCAGAATGACGACATCGGCGGCTTCGGAGGAAGCACTCGCCCCTCGCGCCCCCATTGCAATGCCGACGGTGGCCGCTGCCAGCGCGGGCGCGTCGTTGATGCCGTCACCCACCATCACGGTAGGACTTTGGCGCCGCTCGGTGGCCACCGCCTCGACCTTGTCGGCCGGTTCACGGTTGGCGAGTACGGCATCGAGATCGAGCGCCGCGCCGATGGTCTCGGCGGCATCCGCCCGATCGCCTGTGACCATGACGATGCGTGACACCCCGGCCGCTCGCAGCGTCTGCACGGCGCGTGACGTTTCGCGTCTGAGCGCGTCAGCGAGCAATATGGCGCCGATGATGCGTCCCTCGACGGCGACAAATACGCTGAGCGCCGAGCGCCACGCAGCGCGCCGTAATGCTCGCACGGCCCAAGGCTCCGGCTGGCGGACGCCATGGACCATCTGATGCGACCCGACTTTAACCGCTCGCCCGTCGATCACGCCCTCGACGCCGGCGCCGATGCTTTCGCGCATGTGCGACGGAACGCCGAGTTTAAGCTCCCTTGCCCGAGCGGCATCGAGGATGGCTGCAGCAACGATGTGATGCGAGGCCTGCTCCAGCGAAGCGGCGATCCGCAGGACTTCGTCGGCATTTTCGCCGGGAGCAACTTCAATTGCGACCAGGCGGGCGCCACCCACGGTCAAGGTGCCGGTCTTGTCGAACATCACGGTCCGGATACGCGCCAGCGCCTCAAGCGGGCCGCTACCCTTGATGAGAATTCCATGCTTGGCGGCGCGTGCGACTCCGGCAATGAAAGCGACGGGCGCCGCCAGAATAAGCGGGCAGGGTGTCGCAGCGACCAGCACAGCCAGTCCGCGCACCGGATCGCCGGACATGAGCCACGCGCCGCCGGCAATCGCCAGAGTCGCCGGCAGCAACAGCAGGGCATAGCGATCGGCCATTCTGATGAAAGGCGACTTTGCCATTTGCGCCGCGTTGACCATGCGGACAATGCCCGCATAGGTGCTTTCGCTCGCGGCAGCAGACGCGCGAATTTCGAATGCGTCCCCGACATTTAATGTGCCGCTTCGAGCGAGCTCTCCGGCTTGTCTCGAAGCCGGAATGGGCTCTCCGGTCAGCGCCGCTTCGTCGATCACCGCTCCCTGGCTGACGATGAAACCGTCGACGGGAACGATTTCCCCCGCTTGCACCAGGATTTGGTCGCCGACCGCTACTTTTTCGATAGGCACGTCGGCGACAAGCGAATCGGATCGGCGATGTGCAATTCGCGGCGCTCGGTCAATCAGCGACCGCAGATCGTGCTCGGCGCGGGCGACGGCAAAGTCTTCGAGGACGTTGCCTCCGGCGTACATGATGGCGATCACGATTCCGGCGAGCTCCTGGCCAAGCGCCAGTGCGCCGAGCATGGAAACAAAGGCGACCGCGTCCACGCCCAAACGGCCTGAAAGCAAGTCGCGGATCATGGAGACGAGCAAGCCGGCGATGACCGGAATCGTCCCCGCCGCCCAGCACCAGCGGGCCCAGTCATGTCGGCCCGTGCTCCAGGCTGCCAGACCCAGGATGAGACCGCCCGACGCGGCGGCGATCAATGTCCGGCGCAACAGCCTGTCGTTGGGCATGCCAGACCGGCTTTCCCGTGGGACGCAGAACGAACAAGACGGCACGCCGTCTTGCCCCTCTTTGGCGCGGCGCATTGGCGCCCGCGACCGTGCTATTAGCGCGACAGGCAAGCGTCCGGTTTGATTCATGTCAATGCAGTTTGCTCGATAGCTCGCACATTTCACTGCACGGAAACAGGAGGGCACGCAGAGGCATCTCATGAGCAATTCAAACAAGGTCGGCCTCGTCTTTGCGATCCTGCTGGGCGGGTGGCACGTCGTGTGGTCGATATTGGTCGCGACGGGACTTGGTCAGATCCTCTATGACTTTGTCCTCTGGGCGCACATGATCCATCTTGCGGTGACGATCGGTCCGTTCGACCTGATCGCTTCCGTGACGCTGATCCTTGTGACGACGATTTTTGGATACATCATCGGCTATATCGGATCGATTGTCTGGAACAGGATGCATCGCCAATATTCGGGTGTCTGACCGCGATCACAGGTTCGCCGGATTCAAGACACGTGCGAATTAGCGTTGTCGCTCGTCCACAGCCGCGCCGTTCCATGTGTTGATCCGCATCAGCGCCCGTACCACCGTAAAATACGGAAGGGGCGAGGGTCACGTGGCTATGGAACGGCAGACGCGCTTGAGAATCATCGCGTGAAAGCGTTGAAACCGCAGCGACCGCATCCGTGCCCGAAACTCCCACAGCAAAAAGCTCGCGGAATCAAACAGATCAACATCGAGAATGATTCGGCTTGACTTGGCGCGCGATAGGAATAAAAGCGCCATCCTCTCGTTCCTCGTGCAAGGACGTCAGACGGTGACTCCGGCTGGCGGGAGCGGGATGCGGTGCCCGCGCGCAAAGGGTTCGTCCCCGTTGCACTCGGGCGGTATCGGACATCATGTCCGCCGGCACTATGACCGGCGTGCGAGGTGCTCG
>DASZWK010000140.1:0-2504 GCA_035546235.1 Xanthobacteraceae bacterium
TGACGCTGATTGAACTTGACGGTGTTGCTCGCCGCATCACCATCATGCCGCCCGATGTCGATCGCGCTCATCTCGGCGCCTTGATCGCGGATGCCGAGATCGACGCTGTTGTCGTTGACGACGAGGCGCACCGGACCGCATACAACCTTGCTGTCTGCGTTGTTTGCGCGGCGAAGGTCGCGCCGCTCGCTCAAAGCCTGCGCGCCGCGGTTCGCACCGAATGGGTTCTGCTCACCTCGGGCACGACCGGTGTTCCCAAGATGGTGGTGCACAGCCTTGCCGGTCTTGCCGCGGCGATCGCGCCGCGGACCGACAACGAGCCGATGATCTGGGGCACGTTCTACGACATTCGTCGTTATGGCGGTTTGCAGATTTTTCTCCGCGCGGTACTCGGCGGCGCATCGCTCATTCTATCGAGCGCCGGCGAGCCGGTCGCCGATCATCTTTCGCGTTTGGGACGTCACGGCGTGACGCACCTGTCGGGGACGCCGTCGCACTGGCGCCGGGCGCTGATGTCGCCGGAGATTCACAAGATCGCACCCGGCTATGTGCGGCTGTCCGGCGAGATCGCCGACCAGCCGATACTCGATAATCTGCGCGCGGCGTTTCCGCAGGCGAGTATCGGCCATGCTTACGCCTCGACCGAAGCCGGCGTCGGCTTTGCGGTCAATGACGGCCTGGCTGGATTTCCGGCCGCCTATCTCGACGGCGTTCACGACAGTGTCGAGATGAAGATCGTCGATGGTTCGCTGTGCCTGCGTTCGTCGGGTGCAGCGTCGAGCTACGTCGCGCGCCGCGCCACTTTGCGCGACGACGATGGATTCGTCGATTCGGGCGACATGGTCGAGAGGCGCGGCGATCGGTATTACTTCGTCGGGCGCAGGGGCGGCATCATCAACATCGGCGGCCTGAAGGTTCATCCCGAGGAAGTCGAGGCCGTCATCAACCGGCATCCGCAAGTGCGCATGTCGCTGGTGCGGCCGAAGCGCAGTCCGTTCACCGGCGCCATTGCGATTGCGGACGTGGTGTTGAAGTCCGCCTGTGCTCGCGCGGAGGACGAAGCGGACGTCAAGAACGAGATCATGAATCTCTGTCGGACGGCGTTGCCGCGGCACAAGGTCCCGGCCGCGATCAGCATCGTGCCCGCGCTTGCGGTCGCCGCGACCGGCAAGCTGGCGCGGCGCGCCTGAGTGACGAGTGGAGCGATGGGCCAAACCGTGCGCAATGTGTTGGTGACAGGGGCAAGCCGCGGGCTTGGTCTCGCCATTGCCAGCAAGCTCAGCGCCGTCGGCTATTGCGTCATCGCCGTGGCGCGCAGCCGCAGCAAACAGGTGACCGAGGCAATAGCGGAAGCCGAGCGCAGCAATCACGCGCCGCTGCATTTTGCGCCGTTCGATCTCGGCGAGATCGATGAGATTCCCGAACTGGTCAAAAAGCTGCGCCGCGAATTCGGCCCGCTCTACGGCCTCGTCAACAATGCCGCGATCGGTCACGACGGCGCGCTTGCGATGATGCACAACGCCAAAATCGAACAGCTCGTGCGTCTTAATACGTTGTCGCCGATCGTGCTCACCAAATACGTGGTGCGCTCGATGATGTCGGAAGGCATCGGCCGCGTCGTCAATGTCGCCTCCATCATCGGTTTTACCGGTTATAGCGGGCTTTCCGCCTATGCGGCCACCAAGGCGTCGATGATCGGCTTTACCCGCTCGCTGGCGCGTGAGGTGGGCCGGCTCGGTATCAACGTCAACGCCGTGGCGCCGGGCTTTCTCGATACCGAGATGACGCACGGGCTCGCCGGCGGCCAGCGCGAACAGGTCGTGCGCCGCAGCTCCTTGCGCCGTCTGGCCGACGTGGACGACGTCGCCAACGCGGTCGAATTCCTGATGGGTGACAGCGCCCGCAGCATTTCCGGCACGGTGCTCACCGTCGACGCCGGCGCGACGGCGTAGCGGTGCCTCTGGCTGTCCAGATCGTTCCTCCGAATTCGTGATTTGGCAAAGGCTGGAGCCCGGCCTTCGAACGCAATGCGGCCATAAAGCGCCATCAGGTCACGCGCGCCGCCATCCGGCCCATGATAGATTGGCGGCATTCGCGATTCCGTCCCTGCAATCCAAACGAACCGCAGTGGACGGGATTGTATATTGCGTAAGAACGTGCCCGCGGAATTCGGAACCCACCGATGAAACCATTGAGCATTGCCGTCGCGCTGTTTGGCCTTGTTGCGCTGATCCAGCCTGTCAAAGACATGAATGCCGGGATGGCCGTGCTCGGCGTTGTCGCGCTGATTGCCGCTTACACGACCTCTCGTTCGGCAACCATATCGAGCTTTCTCAAGATTTTCGTCGCTATCTTCTCAGTCGAGACGATCATCTTCGGGCTTGCGGTCGTCGCCGCTCGCGCCGGTTTGTGGCCGACATATTTTGCCGAGGAACTGCCGCCGGAGTCGCTGTCGCTCACGGTCGCGATCTTTTCCATCCTGGTCTATGTGGTTTCGCGGCTGC
>DASZWK010000141.1:0-20167 GCA_035546235.1 Xanthobacteraceae bacterium
GAGCTAGCGCCGCTGATCATCGAACGACATGCTGTCGGTCGCGGCCGGATACTGGAAGATCTTGCGCAGCACACCCGGCGCCAGAACCGAAAAGAAATTGACGTTGAGTATCGGATTTCCGGGCTGGCCGACCACCTCGTAAGTGAAGCCGACCAGGCCTTCCTTGTCGCCTCCCAGAATTGGCCCGACCACGGGAATCCATCCGAACATATTGTTCGCGCCGTAGAGCGGCACCAGCGTGCCGCGCAAATCGACGCTGCGGTGCGTGTAGTCGATCAAACCGGCTTGAGCAGCACGTGCCGCTTGCGGCCGAGCGACAGCTTCACCACGCCGTCCTTGGTTAAATTGGCTTCGCCGATCACCATTTTGTCGCTGTCGATGCGCGCGTCATTGACCATCACGCCGCTATTGGCGATGGCGCGCCTGACTTCGCCGTTGGAAGCGGCGAGGCCTGCTTTGACAAAAGCGGCGAGAACGCCGATCCCGGTCTTGAGTTCTGCGCGCGTCACCTCAACGCTAGGCAGGTTGGCGCCGAGTCCACCTTCCTCAAAGGTCGTTCGCGCGGTGCCGGCCGCCTCGTCGGCTGCCGCGCGGCCATGCACCAGCGCGGTCGCTTCGGTGGCGAGCAACTTCTTGGCCTCATTGATTTCGGCGCCTTTGAGCGCGGCGAGGCGATCGATTTCGTCGAGCGGCAACACCGTGAACAGCTTAAGGAAGCGCGTGACATCGGCGTCCTCGGTATTGCGCCAGTATTGCCAGTATTCGTATGGGCTCACCATGTCGGCGTTGAGCCAGACCGCGCCTGCCGCCGTCTTGCCCATCTTGGCGCCCGACGATGTCGTGATCAGCGGCGCAGTCAGGGCGAAGAATTGCGCGCTGTGTACGCGGCGGCCGAGATCGATGCCGTTGACGATGTTGCCCCACTGATCGGAGCCGCCCATCTGCAGCACACAGCCGTGCCGCCGGAACAGCTCAACGTAATCGTAGGCTTGCAGGATCATGTAGTTGAATTCGAGAAAGGACAGCTCCTGCTGCCGGTCGAGCCGCAATTTCACTGAATCGAACGCGAGCATCCGGTTGATCGAAAAGTAGCGGCCGATGTCGCGCAGGAAATCGATGTAATTGAGTTTGTTCAGCCAGTCGGCGTTGTTGGCCATGATCGCATTGCCGCCGGCTTCCTCGAATTTGAGGAACTTGGCGAAGATGGCGCGAATTCCCTTGAGGTTGTCGTTGATCACCTCGTCGGTCAGAAGCTTGCGGCTCTCGTCCTTGCCGGACGGGTCGCCGACCCGTGTCGTACCGCCACCCATCAGCGCGATGGGCCGATGACCGGTCTGCTGCAGCCAGTGCAGCATCATGATCGGCAGCAACGAGCCGACGTGTAGCGACGGCGCCGTACAGTCGAAGCCGATATAAGCGGTGACGGTCCCGCTGCGCGCAAGGGCATCCAGGGCCTCGGGCTCCGAGACCTGGTGGATGAACCCTCGGCTGGCGAGGGTGTTGAGAAAGTCCGACTTGTAGGTGCTCATCGCCGTCTGGCCGTTCGCGCCGCCACACGGGAGGCGGTGCGCGGCGCTGGTGTAACAGGTCCCGCAGGCTATTCAACCGAAGAACCCGGCCCGCCGCACCCGTCGCCGCGCGGAATTCTGCGGCCGCGGCGGGCGTGTTATTTCGGCGAGGCCTCCTTGAGCGGGTCCTTCACGTTGGGAAACGTCTCGAATTCGACCGCCCACGGCGCGCCACTCACCGTCTGCACCTTGCGGATATAGACGTTCTGCACGATGTCGCGGGTGCGCGGATCGATCGAGATCGGACCGCGCGGGCTTTCCCACGCCATCCCTTTCATCGCAGCGACGACGGCATCGGCATCGGTTTTGCCGCCGGTCTTCTCCAGCGCCGCATAGATCAGGTGCATGCCGTCATAGCCGCCGACTGAAATGAAGTTCGCGCGGTGCCCGGTCATCTTCTGATAGGCGTCGACATACTGCTTGTTCAGTGCGGAGGGATGCGCCGCGGAATAGATTCCGGCAGTGACGACGCCAAGCAGCGTGTCGCCGGTGCCCGGCAGGTCGTCGTCATCGACGATGTCGCCGGGGCCGACCAGCTTGATGCCGGACTTATCGAGCCCCCGCTCTGCAAACTGGCGGGCGAACGGACCCGCCTGGCCCGCGGGCACGAAGACAAACAGCGTATCGGGATGAAGATCGGCGGCACGCTGCAGGAACGGTGCAAAGTCTGGATTGGCAAGCGGCACCTTGAGCGTCTCAAGGACTTGGCCACCCGCCTGGGCGAAATGCTGAGCGAAAACCTTTCCCGCCTCTGCGCCGGGCGCCCAGTCGGACAGGATGGCGACGGCTTTCTTGCTGCCGTTCTTGATCGCCCAGTCAGCAATGATGCCGGACTGCTGGCCGAGCGTGAAGCTCGTGCGCACGTAATACGGCGAGCGTTCGGTCACCACGGATGTGCCTGACACCATGACGACGGTCGCAACTTTTCCTTGGGCGGACAGCGGCGCCATCGACATGGCGCTCGGCGTCAATCCGGCGCCAAGAAAGCTGACGTGATCGTTGACGATCAGCTCCTGGGCGAGCCGCTTGGCGTTGTCGGGAACGCTGGCATCGTCGCGGATGATGAGCTGGATCTTTTTGCCCGCGACCGTGTCGCCATGCTGCGCCATATAGAGCTTGGTGCCGGCCTCGATTTCGCGGCCAACTGCCGCGGACGTTCCGGTCATCGGGATGACGACGCCAATTTTGACCGTGTCCTGCGCACTGGCGCGGCCCAGCCCGAGGCCCGAGAGCACGGCCACGATGGCGACTGCGAGATGGCTTGAGCGCATTAATTCCCCCTTATGGTTCCTTGCCTGTTCGCTGCCGATGAATTGAGCCAAAGGTTCCAAGGATTGCAAGCCTGCCCCTGCCGCGGCAATCGCGAGCGCGCCGCCACAGGAGGCGGCGCGCGGCCTCGATCGGTTATTTCGCGGAGGCCTCCTTGAGCGGGTCCTTGACGTTCGGGAAGGTTTCGAACTCAATCGCCCAGGGCGCGCCGTTCACCATCTTGACCTTGCGGACGTAGACGTTCTGGATGATGTCGCGGGTGCGCGGATCTATTGAGATGGGCCCGCGCGGGCTTTTCCACGCCATACCCTTCAGTACGGCGATAATGGCATCCGCACTCGTGCTGCCGCCGGTCTTCTGCAGCGCGGCGTAGATCAGATGCATGCTGTCATAGCGGCCGACCGAAATGAAGTTGGCGCGATGGCCGTTCGCCTTGCCGTAGGCGGCGACGTACTCTTTGTTCAGCGCCGAGGGATGCGCAGCTGAATAGAAGCCGGCAGTGACGACTCCAAGCAGCGTGTTGCCCGTTCCCGGCAGATCATCGTCATCGACGATGTCGCCTGGACCGATCATTTTGATGCGTGATTTGTCGAGGCCACGTTCCGCGAATTGTCTTGCCAACGTTCCCGCTTGCCCCGGACGCGGCTGCGGTTGACCCGCCTCGCGATCTAGCGCAGGTTTGGGCCGCGCGGTCGTTTCGGGACGCGAAGATATTGCTCTATCTATCGGGAATCTCAACAAAATTGATGCTCACAAGGGACATCGCACGGGCCGTTTCCGGCCGGCTGGATGGGGATGGGACAATCGCGATCGACCGCCTGGTGCATCCGGAGCGGGCCGAGCGCCCATCCGACCTTGCCATTGCGATGAGCGCCGAGGCGGCCGCAGCGCTGCCGCGGAGCAAGGCCCAGGCGGTCGTCGTCTCGGCGGCCCAGCCTGCGCCATCGGGCGCCTTCGCCGCGGTGATCGCGGTTACCGAAACCCGGCTGGCGCTGGCCACGCTGACCGCCATGTTCGATCCTGGGCCACCGCACGATCCCGGCGTCCATCCGTCCGCGATCGTCGCCGATGATGCGGAAATCGGGGCAGGGGTCAGCATCGGACCACTTGCCGTCATCGGGCCACGCAGCCGCATCGGGCAGGGCACCACCATCATGCCGCAGGTGACGGTCGGCGGCGACGCGGTGATCGGTGCGGACTGTTTGCTGCATTCGGGAGTGCGCATCGGCCACGGCTGCCGTCTCGGCGACCGGGTGATCCTGCACGCCAACGCCGTGATCGGCGCGGACGGCTTCAGCTATGCGCCCGATCTGATGTCGGCGACAGCGTTCACCGCCGGGGTAACGGTGACGCGGGTGCATTCGCTGGGCAACGTCGAAATCGGCGATGACGTCGAGGTCGGCGCCTGCACCACGATCGACCGCGCCACGCTGGAAAGCACCCGCATCGGCCGCGGTACCAAGATCGACGACCACGTGCATGTCGGCCACAATGTCACCATCGGCGAAAGTTGCATTCTCTGCGGCATGGTCGGCATTTCCGGCAGCGTCATCCTCGGCGACCGGGTTCGGCTTGGCGGCGGGGTCGGGATCGGCGATCACGTGCGCGTTGGCGATCAGGCGGTGATTGCGGCGGGGTCCGGCGTCGCCACCGACGTTCCGCCTAATGCCTTTTTCTCGGGCTATCCGGCGCAGCCGCACCAGCGCTCGGTCGAGCAACATCTTTACATACGCCGGGCGAGGCGGCTTCATGATAAAGTGGAAACCATGGCGTCGCGTCTCGACGCTCTGGAACGGACGGTAAAGAAGTGAGGGGACTTCGGCGCCATGAGCGACGTAGCAAGCGACGTGATTGCGATCATTGCCAAGAAAAAGCGGGTTGAGAAGCCCACGGTCGAAATCACCGACAAACTTGCGGATCTGGGTTTGGAATCGCTCGACGCAGTCGAGATGATTTTCGATATCGAAGAGAAATTCGATATTCAGATTCCCTATAACGCCAATACCAACAATCCGCGCACCGAATTCGAGACCGTCGGCGATGTCGTCAAGGCCGTGGAAGCGCTGGTTGCGCAGAAGAAATTGTGACTGCGGTGAACCGTGTCGTCGTCACCGGCCTGGGCGCAGTCACGCCGCTCGGCCAAACCACCCCGGTCTATTGGGACAACCTGAAGGCGGGCGTCAGCGGCCTCGGCCCCATTACGCTGCCGCCGTCGAGTGAGGAACTGACCCAGAAAGTTGCCGCCGAGGTCAAGAATTTCGATCCGCTCAAACACTTTGCCGAGCGGCAATTGTCCACCCTCGACCGTGTCTCGCAGTTCGCGGTGGTGGCGGCGCGCGAAGCGATTGCTCAATCCGGCCTTGTCTTCGACATGCCGCTGTCGGTGCGCACCGCGGCCATCGTCGGCACAGGCGTCGGCGGCCAGACCACGCACGACGACAGCTTTCGCCGTGTCTACGTGGAAAAGCGCACGCGCGTTTTTCCGCTGACGATCCCGAAGCTGATGGTCAACGCGCCGGCCAGTCAGGTTTCCATGGCATGCGGTTTGCGCGGCCCGGCCTTCGCGGTGGCGAGCGCGTGTGCCTCGGCGACCCATGCCATCGGCCTTGCGTTTCACATGGTACGCGCCGGACAGGTCGATTGCGCGGTGACTGGCGGCGCGGAAGCGTGCATCACCTTCGGCACAGTGCGCGGCTGGGAGGCCATGCGGGTGATGTCACCGGATGTTTGCCGGCCGTTCTCGAAGGATCGCATGGGCCTCATTCTCGGCGAGGGCGCCGCCATGGTGGTGCTGGAGCCGCTCGAGCGCGCGCAGGCGCGCGGCGCAAATATCCTCGGTGAGATTGTCGGCTTCGGCATGAGCGCCGATGCCGCCGACCTGACTGCGCCCGACCAGGGCGGCATGGTGCGGGCGATGCAGAGTGCGCTCGCGGATGCGCGCATGGTCCCTGCCGACATTCAATACATCAACGCGCACGGCACCGGCACAGCGGCCAATGACGAGACCGAGACCAAGGCGCTGCACGAGGCATTCGGACCGCACGCTGAAAAGCTCGCGGTCTCGTCGACCAAGTCCATGGTCGGACACGCGCTCGGTGCGGCCGGCGCGCTTGAATTGGTCGCGACGATCCTCGCGGTGCGCGAGAGCATTGTGCCGCCGACTATCGGGTATCTGGCGCCGGATCCGGCCTGCGATCTCGATTATGTGCCGAACACCGCGCGCTCGCTCGCGATCGAGGCCGCGCTGTCAAATTCATTCGCATTCGGCGGGCTCAACGCCGTGCTGGCGGTGAAGAAGTTCGCGTAGTTGTTGGCCGCAGCACCTACGCCGCCGTCGTCGTACGCCCGCCGCCCTTGGTGCCCAGGCGCTTGTCGAGATAGGCGCTGATCGAGCTCATCAGCGGCTCGATCTTGCCATCGAAGAAATGGTTGGCGCCGGGAACGATCTTCTGCTCGATGACGATGCCCTTCTGCGTCTTGAGCTTTTCCACGAGCGTGGTGACGTCGCGGGGCGGCACCACGGCGTCCTTGTCGCCGTGAATGATCAGGCCGGAAGACGGGCAGGGTGCAAGGAACGAAAAGTCATACAGGTTTGCGGGCGGAGCGATGGAGATGAAGCCTTCGATTTCCGGCCGCCGCATCAAACGCTGCATGCCGATCCAGGCGCCGAATGAGAAGCCGGCGATCCAACAGCTGCGCGCCTCCGGATTGACGGTCTGCGCCCAGTCGAGCGCCGCCGCCGCATCCGACAGCTCGCCGATGCCGTGGTCGAAGCCCCCCTGGCTTCTTCCGACGCCGCGGAAATTGAAGCGCAAAGCGGAGAAGTTTCGATGCACGAACGCGTAATAGATCTGGTACACGATCTGGTGGTTCATCGTGCCGCCGAATTGCGGGTGCGGATGCAGCACGATGCCGATCGGCGCGTTCTTCTGCCGTGCGGGATGATAGCGGCCTTCGATGCGGCCTCCGGGTCCCGTGAAAATGACCTCGGGCATGGCTGTGATTGAACCTCGATCGGTGCGTTTTAGGGTGCGTTGCTTGACGGCGCGGATAGCCGCGCCTAAGCATTTATAACCACTTGAGATTTTTGCAACTGGCGACGCGACAAGCGGTCAGTGCAATCGGTGTGGTCGCCTTCTAGCACAAGCCAGGGGACAAAAAGCAAGAACAACCAGCATGGCCGAGCGCAGCTATTTCGATTGGAACGCCACGACGCCGCTGCGGCCGCAGGCCCGGGAGGCCTTGCTGGAGGCGCTGGCGGCGTCCGGTAACCCGTCCTCCGTTCATGCCGAGGGTCGCGCGGCCAGAAATCTGGTCGAGCATGCACGCGTCCAGGTGGCGGCGCTCATTGGCGCCCAGCCGGCCAACGTGTTTTTCACCTCGGGCGGGACCGAGGCCAATATGGCGGCCTTGACGCCGGCGATCGAGACGGCCGGCGATAAGCGCCTGCGGGACCGGCTTCTGATGTCGGCGATCGAGCACTCGTCGGTGCGGACCGGGGGGCGATTTCCCCGCGAAGCGATTGAGGATGTTCGGGTGACATCCGAGGGGCGGGTCGATCTCCCTGCGCTGGCCGAGGCGGTGGGGCGGAGCTCCCGGCCCCTGGTCTCCCTGATGCTCGCCAATAATGAGACCGGGGTGATCCAGCCGTTCGCTGAGGCCGCTCCCATTGTCCGGACGGCCGGCGGCCTCTTGCATGTGGATGCGATCCAAGCCGTTGGACGAATCCGCTGTGATATCGGGGAGATGGGCGCGGATCTTGTGACCCTGTCTGCGCACAAGATCGGCGGCCCCAAGGGGGTCGGCGCGCTGGTCCGACGGGGCGACGATATTCATTTGTCGGAACCGCTGATCCGGGGCGGTGGACAGGAACGCGGCTTCCGCGCCGGGACCGAGAATGTCGCTGGAATTGCCGCCTTCGGGGCCGCCGCTGCGGCGGCTCGCGACGCACGCGCCGCCGAAGCGGCGCGCATGGTCGCGCTGCGGGACCGCCTGGAGTCCGGTCTCAAGGCGATCTCCCCGACCGCTGTAATTTTCGGTGAAACGGCCGAAAGGCTCCCGAATACGACCCTGTTCACGGTCGAGGGTATGAAGGCCGAGACGGCCGTCATCGCTTTCGATCTCGAGGGCATCGCCGTGTCATCGGGGGCCGCATGCTCGTCCGGCAAGGTGCAACCGTCGCATGTGCTTGCCGCCATGGGGATTTCTCCGGCGCTGCTGCGGGGCGCCGTTCGCGTGAGCCTTGGCTGGACCACTGAGGAGGCCGATATCGAGCGGTTTCTTGCCGCTTGGAGAAAGCTCGCAAGTGCATTATCTAAAGGTCGTGAGATCGCCGCCTAAACGGCTGTAGAGACGCCCGTTTCGGTGGCCTTTGGAACGGTTCAAGCGGTTCCGATGGAGTGACCAGCCGTTAGTGCACCGACCATAACCGACTAAATCCAACCCGCGGTCCTTGAAACCGTGAGCGGAGGGACGAATGCCGGCAGTACAAGAGACCGTCGAACAGGTCCGCCGTATCGACGTTGATCAGTATAAGTACGGGTTCGAGACGCTGATCGAATCGGACAAGGCTCCGAAGGGGCTGTCCGAAGATACCGTGCGCTTCATTTCGGCCAAGAAGAGCGAGCCCGAGTGGATGCTGGCGTGGCGCCTCGACGCCTATCGCCGCTGGCTCACGATGCGCGAGCCAAAATGGGCCAAGGTCGAGTACGGCCCGATCGACTACCAGAACAGCTACTACTATTCGGCGCCCAAAAAGGCACCGCAGTCGCTGGACGAGATTGATCCCGAGATTTTGCGCACCTACGAGAAGCTCGGCATCCCACTGCGCGAGCGCGAAGCGTTGCTCGGCATTCAGAAGTCGGCTGGCGAAGGCGCGGAAGCCCAAGAGGGTGAAAATGGCGGCAACGGCTATGGCCGGGTCGCGGTCGATGCTGTGTTCGATTCCGTTTCGGTTGCCACAACCTTCCAGGCGGAACTGGCCAAAGCCGGCGTGCTGTTCATGCCGATTTCCGAGGCGCTCCAGAAGCATCCCGACCTGGTGAAGAAGTACCTCGGGACGGTGGTGCCGATCAGCGACAATTTCTTCGCGACGTTGAATGCGGCGGTGTTTTCCGACGGATCGTTCGTCTATGTGCCGCCGGGCGTGCGTTGCCCGATGGAGTTGTCGACCTATTTCCGGATCAACGAGCGCAATACCGGCCAGTTCGAGCGCACACTCATCATTGCCGACAAGGGCTCCTACGTGAGCTACCTCGAAGGCTGCACCGCGCCGGTGCGCGACGAAAACCAACTTCATGCCGCCGTAGTCGAACTCATTGCGCTCGACGACGCCGAGATCAAATACTCGACCATCCAGAACTGGTACCCGGGCGACGCGCAGGGCAAGGGCGGCGTCTACAATTTCGTCACCAAGCGCGGCGATTGCCGCGGCAACAACGCGAAGATCTCCTGGACCCAGCTCGAAACCGGCTCGGCCATCACCTGGAAATATCCGAGCTGCATCCTGCGCGGCGATAACTCGCGCGGCGAGTTCTATTCGATCGCCATTTCGAACGGCTACCAGCAGGTCGATTCCGGCACCAAGATGCTGCATCTGGGCAAGAACACGACCAGCCGGATCATCTCAAAGGGCATCGCGGCCGGGCACTCGAACAATACCTATCGGGGTCTCGTGACCGCGCATCGCCGCGCCACCGGCGCGCGCAACTTCACCAATTGCGATTCGCTCCTGATCGGCGATCAATGCGGCGCCCACACGGTGCCGTATGTCGAGGCGAAAAACTCGAAGACCGTGTTCGAGCACGAGGCGACGACCTCGAAGATTTCCGAGGAAATGCTGTTCTACTGCCGCCAGCGTGGCCTTTCCGCCGAGGAAGCAACGGCGCTCGTGGTCAACGGCTTCGTCAAGGACGTGCTGCAGCAATTGCCGATGGAGTTCGCAGTCGAGGCGCAGAAGCTGATCTCGGTGAGCCTGGAAGGCAGCGTCGGATAACCATGGGGATGCCGGCGAATGTGCTCGCGCGTGGAGAGTCGCTGTCCTCTAAAGGAATAGGTTGGAGTCGTTGATGGCCTTGTTGGAAATCAAGAATCTGCACGCCGGGATCGAGGGCAAGGAAATCTTGCGCGGCCTCGACCTCACGGTGAATGCGGGCGAAGTGCATGCGATCATGGGGCCGAACGGCTCGGGCAAATCGACCCTTGCGTATGTGCTCGCCGGCAAGGCCGGCTACGAGCCGACTTCAGGCGAGGTGCTGTTTAACGGCAAGAACCTGTTCGACATGGAACCGGACGAACGCGCCGCTGCCGGCCTGTTCCTCGCGTTCCAGTATCCGCTGGAAATTCCCGGTGTTGCCACGATGACGTTCCTGCGCACCGCCCTGAATGCGCAACGCAAGAGACGCGGCGACCCGGAATTATCCACTCCGGAATTCATCAAAAAGGTACGCGAGGTCGCCGGCAAGCTCGGCATCGAGCAGGACATGCTGCGCCGCGCGGTCAATGTCGGTTTTTCGGGCGGCGAAAAGAAGCGCAACGAAGTTTTACAGATGGCGCTGCTCGAGCCGCGCCTTGCCGTGCTCGACGAGACTGATTCCGGGCTCGACATCGATGCATTGAAGATCGTGGCTGAGGGGGTTAACCGGCTGCACTCGCCAGGGCGCTCCTTCATTGTCATCACCCACTATCAGCGGCTGCTCAACTACATCGTACCCGATGTGGTTCACGTTCTCTCGAAGGGCCGCATCGTCAAGACCGGCGGCAAGGACCTCGCGCTGGAACTCGAAGCGCGCGGCTACGTCGAATATCAGGAAGAGGCCGTCGCGTGAACGCTTCGCTCACCACAGTCAAGACTGCGGCGGAGAGCGCGCTGGCGAATACTTTTGCCGAGGCCCGCGGTCACCTGCCGGGCGATCGCGAAGTTGCCGCGCAACGCGTGGCCGCGTTCGATGTGTTCGCCAAACAGGGTCTCCCGCACCGCCGCATCGAGGAATGGAAATATACCGATCTGCGCGCGCTGATGCGCGAGGCGAAGCCGCTCGCGAGTCTCCCGGATGCGGCCGATAAGGCACAAGCCAAGACCGCGGGCAGCATGCTCGGCGACGTCGAGGTGCGGCGGCTCACTTTCGTTGACGGCGCGTTCGTGCCCGAACTGTCCGATCTTAAGGGTCTGGAAAGCGGACTCTCGATCACATCCCTTGCCGATGCGCTCGCCGGCGGCGATCCGGCGGTCGTTACGCACCTCGGCAAGATCGCCCCTGCGGGTGATGTTGCGGTGGCGCTCAACACCGCGCTGATGGGTGACGGCGCCGTGATCCACATTGACGGCGGCGCGACGATCGCGCGGCCGCTGCACCTTTGCTTCGTTGCGACGCAGAAACCGGCGGCTACATTTGTGCGGTCCCTTGTAACGGTGGCGCCCGGGGCGCGGGTGATGCTGATCGAGAGCCACGAGGGCCCTGCCGGCAGCGACTATCAGGTCAATTCCGCACTCGAGCTGTTTGTCGCCGAGCGCGCCCACATCGATCACGTCAAGATCATCGCCGACGGGTCGGATGCGCTGCATGTCTCGACCTTGGCGGCGGCGATCGCGGCACGGGCGCGGTTTAATACCTTCGGCTTCACCATGGGTGGCGCCGTGGTGCGTAATCAGATGTTCTTGAATTTCGACGGTGAAGACACAGTCGCCGGCATCCGCGGCGCCACATTGCTTGGCGGCCGTCAGCACGCCGACACAACGCTGTTTGTCAATCACATCGCGCGCGGCTGCCAGAGCCGGGAAGTGTTCAAGACCGTGCTCGACGGCGAGTCGCATGGCGTGTTCCAGGGACGTATCGTGGTGCGCCGTGGCGCGCAAAAGACCGACGCCAAAATGATGACCCAGGCGCTGCTTCTGTCGGATCGCGCCGAGGCGGACAACAAGCCGGAACTGGAGATTTATGCCGACGACGTGCAGTGCGGGCACGGCGCCACCGCGGGCGCGCTCGACGATGAGCTGAAATTCTACCTCATGGCGCGTGGTATCCCCGCGGCGGAGGCCGAGGCGTTGCTGATCCGGGCCTTTGTCGGCGAGGCGATCGAAGGCATTGAGCATGCCGGCCTGCGCGAGGCGCTGATGGACTCGGTTGTGGCCTGGCTGAAGACGCGAAAATAGAACTATGAACGACACAGCGACCATCGAAACTTATGACGTCGACCGTATCCGCGCGGATTTTCCGATCCTTGCGAGCAAGGTTTATGGCAAGCCGCTTGTCTATCTCGACAACGCCGCTTCGGCGCAGAAGCCGCAGGCGGTGCTCGATCGGTTGAACGAAGTCTACACGACACAATACGCCAACGTGCACCGCGGGCTGCATTACCTCGCCAACGAAGCGACGGAAGCCTACGAGCTTGCCCGTGAAAAGGTTGCCCGCTTTCTCAACGCGAACCGCAAGGAAGAGATCATCTTCACGCGCAACGCTACCGAGGCGATCAACCTTGTCGCCTACACGTTCGGGCACGAGCGCATCAAGGCCGGCGACGAGATCGTGCTCTCTATCATGGAGCACCATTCCAACATGGTGCCGTGGCATTTTTTGCGCGAACGCTATGGCGCCGTGATCAAATGGGCACCGGTCGACGACGCCGGCAATTTTCTACTCGACGAGTTCGAAAAGCTGCTCGGTCCGCGCACCAAGATGGTCGCCATTACCCACATGTCGAACATGTTGGGCACCGAAGTGCCGGTGAAGGAAGTGACGCGGCTCGCCCATGCCCATGGCATCCCGGTGCTGCTCGACGGTGCCCAGGCGGCGGTGCATCTCGATGTCGACGTCCAGGACATAGGTTGCGATTTCTACGCCTGCACCGGCCATAAGATTTACGGTCCGACCGGGATCGGCGTGCTTTACGGCAAGTACGAGCATCTTGATGCCATGCCGCCGTTCAACGGCGGCGGCGAGATGATCCGCGAAGTGTTCGAGGATCGCGTCACCTACGGCGAACCGCCGCACAAGTTCGAGGCCGGCACGCCGCCGATCGTGCAGGCGATTGGGCTTGGCACCGCGATCGACTACGTGACCGGGATCGGCAAGGCGCGCATCCGGGCGCATGAGCGGAGCCTCGTGCACTATGCCCACGAGCGGCTGCGCGAAATCAATTCGCTACGCATTATCGGCACCGCCAAGGGCAAGGGCCCGATTGTCTCGTTCGAGATGAAGGGGGCGCACCCACATGACGTCGCAACGGTGATCGATCGCTCCGGCGTTGCGGTCCGCGCCGGCACGCATTGCGTGATGCCGCTCCTGGCGCGGTTTGGCGTGACGGCGACCTGCCGCGCCTCCTTTGCCATGTACAATACGCGCTCCGAGATCGACCTGTTGGCCCAGGCGCTGGTCAAGGCGCAGGAGTTCTTCACATGACCGACGAAGTGAAACAGCCCGAGGTCGACAATACCGTGCGTGCCGACGCCACGGCGTCTGCCGAGACCGCGGAGAAGCCGTCGGCCATCCCGCCGGACGAGATGGCGCGCTTGACCGACGAGATCGTCGCCGCGCTGAAGACGGTGTACGACCCGGAAATTCCGGCAGACATTTACGAGCTTGGGCTGATCTACAAGGTCGATGTCGACGACGATCGGCTGGTCTCGATCGACATGACGTTGACCACGCCGAACTGCCCGTCGGCGGCCGAGCTGCCGAGCCAGGTGGAAAACGCTGTGTCAGGAGTAACCGGCGTGCGCGAGGCCAAGGTCAATATCGTCTGGGATCCGCCGTGGGACCCAAGCCGGATGTCGGATGAGGCCCGCACCGTGCTGGATATGTGGTAAGCGAGGTACCGCGTTGCGCCCAAGGTGTCGGCGCATTACATGTTGTAAGTTAGGGTTTAGGTTGATGAATGAGAATCACTCCTAACAGTGCTGCTGCCTGTTGATCGGGTTGGCAGGCGGAGGATCAGACAATGGCCGCTCCCCGGCCGAGACCTCAAGTGATGCGGCTTACCGATGCCGCGGCGGAACGCATCAATGCGGTCATGGCCAAGGCTGACCGCCCGATCGCGGCGGTCCGCGTCGGTGTCAAGAATGGCGGCTGCGCGGGCATGAGTTACTACATGGAATACGCCGAGAAGATCGATCCGCTCGACGAAGTGATCGAGGACAAGGGCGTGCGTATCCTGGTTGACCCCAAGGCGGTGCTGTTCCTGCTCGGCACCGAAATGGACTACAAGGTGGAAAAGCTGGGGGCGCAGTTTGTGTTCAACAACCCGAATCAGACGGCGGCCTGCGGCTGCGGCGAATCCGTCCAGATAGAGCCGGCTACCGATGCCTCTGGCGCTTCGGCGCGCTGACCCCGGAAAAGTTATCCGCGAATCTTCTCTTTGAATTACGCGACCCGAGACGGCGGCGGTGCGTTGGCTGCGGCCTCCGGATCGCCTTCACAGACGACGCGGTTGCGACCCTGGCGCTTGGCGGCGTAGAGACAGGCGTCGGCGCGTTCGATCAGCGATTGGGGCGTATCGCCGGTGTGCAGCAGAGCGATGCCGACGGAGAGCGTCACGCGGCCCAGCCGCTCGCCGCTCGAACGTTTAATCAATTCCTTGGCCATTACTCCGCGGCGAATCTGGTCCGCGACGGCGACGGCTGAGCGCAGCGTCGTGTCGGGAAGCGCGATGACGAATTCCTCGCCGCCGTACCGGGCGGCGATATCCTGGCCTTTGACGTTGTGCTTCATCGCCACGGCGACGAGGCGCAGCACCTGGTCACCCGTGAGGTGGCCGAACCTGTCGTTGAACTGTTTGAAGTGGTCGACGTCGGCCATTATGAGCGACAGCGGCTCGCCCTTCTGCCTCGCCGCCACCATGGCGCTGGCGAGCGAGGCATCGAAAGACTTCCGGTTCGACAGCGAAGTGAGCGGATCGGTAAGGCTCTCGCTGCGTACGACCGCAAGATTCTGCTGGAGCTGTTCAATCTCCTGTTTGGAGGCTGAAAGACTGGCCTCAAGCTTCTTGTTGTTGAACTCCATCGCGCTGGCGCCTTCCATCAGGCGTTCGATCACGGCGCGCAGCGTGTCGCTGTCGTAGGCGCCGGCGAGCTTCGCGGACGCGTCGGCGAGATCTTCCGAATAACTCGTGGCAGAGCCGGAAGCGGCGTCGATCATCTCCAGCACTTGCTTGATTTCGTCAAGCACACGCGTCCCGACCGTGTCGATCTGTTCTCCAACTCGAGCGGTGTTAATGTACGTGTTGTAGATATGATCGAGATCGGCTCCGCTGAGATTGCCCTTTTGCTCGATCGCTTGATTGATGGCGCGGTTGAGCGCGGAATTGTAGCCGGTGGCGTAGTTGTACCAGATTTCGTAATTGCGCGGCGATGCCGGCTGGGCCAGTGCGCGAAGCTGGCCGAGTGCGATTTCCGCGAACGCAAGGGTGCGTTGATAATCGTCGTGGGGCTCGCCCATCAACGCTCTCCGATCGCAGGCAAAACAATTCCCCCGCGCCAGACGATCTGTCGCGAACATACTAATTAGGATTAGAAGATAGCGATGAAGGACCGGTAAACGTTTCGGTGCGGCGCCGTGTAAATTTTATCAGCTAAGCTTTAAGTGGTACCGGCCGAAGCAAGAATGCGGGCAGATGCGAGGTATCGCCTTCGTCTGGACGCGCGTGCGTCGGTGCGTTGCGGCGCGGATGCGGCTGCTCGACGCGCGCGACAGACGCTTCCGGCCGACGCGTATGCCGATTGCCGTCGGGACGGCCGCGATGTGGGCGTTGCTTCGGTTCGGTACTTTGCTGCGCAGGCCGGTGGTCTGGCAATGCCGTACCGCCGGGCAGCTCCATATAGGGAATCTCGCGGCCGATCAGCTTTTCGATCGCGGCCACGGCTTTAAGGTCGTTTGAGCCGGCGACGAGAGTGATAGCGATCCCGCTTCTGCCAGCCCGTCCGGTGCGGCCGATGCGGTGTACATAATCGTCGGCGTGAATCGGCACGTCGAAATTATAGATGTGACTCACCTCTGGAATATCGAGGCCCCGCGCCGCCACGTCGGATGCAACCAGAAGCGTCACTTCGCCCTTGCGAAATTGTTCAAGGGCCGCCATGCGCGCCGGTTGGTCCATGTCGCCGTGCAAGGCCTGTACCGAAAAGCGGTGACGCAGCAGTGAGCGGTGAAGCGTAGCAACATCGCGCTTGCGGTTGCAGAAAACGATAGCGTTCTTCAAACCTTCCGCCGAGCGGAGCAGATGGCGCAGCGTCTCGCGCTTTTCGAACGCCTCACGGCCGGATTTGGCCAAGAGCTGCGTCGTCGTGGCGAGGGTAGTGGCGGGACGCGCAACTTCGACGCGGATTGGATTGTGCAGAAACTGCTCGGTGATGCGGCGGATTTCCGGCGGCATGGTCGCGGTGAAAAACAATGTCTGCCGCGTGAATGGAACGAGCTTGCAGATGCGCTCAATGTCGGGGATGAAGCCCATGTCGAGCATGCGATCGGCTTCGTCGATCACCAGCAGTTCGACGCCCGACAAGAGAAGGCGTCCACGCTCGAAATGGTCGAGAAGCCGGCCGGGAGTTGCGATAAGCACGTCGACGCCGCGCGTGAGCTTGGCATCCTGGTCGTCGAAAGAGACGCCACCGATCAGCAGAGCGAGGGTGACCTTATGGTTGGCGCCGTACTTGGTGAAGCTTTCCTCGACCTGCGCCGCAAGCTCCCGCGTCGGTTCAAGAATGAGCGTGCGCGGCATGCGGGCGCGGGCGCGGCCCTTTTCCAGCATCGTCAGCATGGGTAGCGTAAACGCTGCGGTCTTGCCGGTGCCGGTCTGCGCGATGCCAAGTACGTCGCGCCGCGCCAGCACGTGGGGTATCGCCTGTTCTTGGATTGGAGTGGGAATTTGGTAGCCAGCCGCCGCCGCTGCGGCGATAACCTTATCGGACAAGCCGAGATGTGAAAACGACATGAAACCTCGTAAGGGGCGCCCCCGAGCGGCCTGAACTTCCAACGATGGACCGGAAAAACCCGCCGGGCGCCCGAATCTTCCTAGCCTTCGGCTACGTGCAACATATGGTCGAATGGGCGAAAGTCAACGGCCGGCTGGACTCGCTCAGCTCTAAGCTAAACGGATTCCTTCACTTTTTCGATGGAGGTGCTTCATGTCTGCTCCAGCCCCAGAACCGTTGCCGATCATCCTGGTTCCAGGCCTGAATTGCTCGGCGCGGCTCTACGCGGAGCAGATACCGGTACTTTGGCAGTTTGGCCCTGTCACGGTCGCCGATCATCGCCGCGATAACAGCATGGCGGCCATTGCGCGGCGAATTCTCGCCGGCGCGCCGCCGCGGTTTGCGGTCGCGGGTCTGTCGATGGGCGGCTACATCGCGTTCGAAATCGTGCGCCAGGCGCCTGGTCGAGTGGCAAAACTGGCGCTGCTCGACACCGGTCCGGGCGCCGAAGTGCCCGAGCGCACTGCCCAACGCAAGCCACTCATCGAACTGGCGCAGCAGGGCCGATTTGCCGAGGTGACGGAGGATCAGTTTCCGTGGCTGGTGCATCGCAAGCGCCACAGCGATGCGACGCTCAAGGCTGCCGTTCGCGCCATGAACGAGGATACCGGCCCGGAGGCCTACATTCGCCAGCAGCAAGCCATCATGGCACGCCCCGACTCTCGCCCCGGGCTGGAGGCCATCGATTGTCCGACGCTGGTGCTGGTCGGCGACGACGATCGCCTCACCCCACCGGAACTATCGCACGAGATGGCCAAGGCTATTCCCGGCGCGCAACTCGTCGTGGTTCCGGACAGCGGCCACTTGTCGACCATGGAGCAGCCGCAGGCCGTGAACGTTGCCCTGGTCGAGTGGTTGAAGTCGTGACAGGCAGACGCACCTCATGACCTCCGTTCTTGACCTTATAGGCGAGACGCCGCTCGTCGAAGTGACGCAGTTCGATCGAGGTCCATGCCGGCTGTTTCTCAAACTTGAGAGCGCCAACCCGTCCGCCCGCTCGCCGAGAGCCTCTGCGGCGTGGAGAGCCTGATTTCTCTGCCGGCGCTGATGACGCACGCGTCGACACCGCCGGATGTGCGCGCTGCACTTGGCATCAGCGACGGCCTGGTGCGCATTTCGGTCGGGATCGAGGATACCGACGATCTCATCGCCGATCTGGCGTCGGCGCTCGTGTGAGCGAACCGGCGGCGCAATTGCCGCAGGGCAGGGCGCAGGTGCCGCGATTGTGCGGATGCGATTTGCGCGGCAGGATAAAGCCAACAGGACATGGAGGAAATGCCTATGCGATTGACCAAAGTGGCGTGCGCGGCCGTGCTGTCGGCAGCTGGGGCGCTGTTATTGGCGGCGTCAGCGCTCGCGCCGGCTGTGGCACAGCCCGCTTACCCCACTAAGCCGATCCGCATGGTGGTCGGTTTCGCGGCGGGCGGCGGCAACGACATTTTCGCGCGTTTGGTCGGCGCAAAGCTCGGCGAGATACTTGGTCAGCAAGTGATCGTTGAGAACAAGCCGGGCGCGGCCGGGCGGTTGTCTGCCGAGTATGTCTCGCATCAGCCGGCCGATGGTTACACGCTCCTTGTCGGCGCCAGCGGCGCCATGGCGATCGGTCCGGCGATCTATCCACATCTTTCCTACCAGACAAACAAGACGTTCGCGCCCATCGGCATGATTGCTAATTTTCCGCTGATCATGACGATTGCCGCCGACAATCCCTCCAAGAACCTCAAGGAATTTGTGGCGTGGATGAAGCAGCACCCTGACAAGGCCAATTACGCCACGTCGTCTCCGGCCTTCACCATCACGGTCGAGTTGTTGAAACTGAAGTCGGGCATGCCGGGTGTCGCAATCCCGTACAAAAGCAGCAACGAAATGAATCTCGCCGTCATCAGCGGTCAGACTGCGATGACGATTGCCGACGGGCCGCCGACCGTGCCGCAGGTCAAGGCCGGCAAGGAGCGCGCGCTTGCGGTGACGGGCAAAGAGCGCTCGCCCGAGCTGCCCGACGTGCCGACCATGGCGGAAGCGGGCTATCCGGGCGTCGAAGTCAGCCTGTGGAGCGGCGTGTTTGCCCCCGCGGCAACGCCGCCGGCCGTCGTTGACAAGCTTTCCAAGGCGTTCGCCCAGGCGGTGGCCGATCCTGGCGTAGCGCAAAAGCTCAAAGCGATGGCGGTCAATCCCGGCGGTGCCGATCCCGCGGAATTCCGCCGCATCATCGACAACGACATCGTCAAGTTTCGCGATGTCGTTAGTGCCGCGCACCTGCATTTTGAGGAATAACCGAGCGATGCGTCACCGTATTGTAGGCATGGCGGCCGCGTTGCTGCTTGCGGCCATTACGCCCGCCGCGGCGCAGAGCGCGTATCCGGCGCGGCCGATCCGCCTGATCGTCGGCCATGCGGCCGGCGGGGGCAGCGACCTGATTGCGCGCGTGGTCGGCGCCAAGTTGTCGGAGATTCTGCATCAGTCGGTCATCGTCGAGAATCGGCCGGGCGCGTCGGCGCGCCTTGCCGCCGAATACGTGACGCATCAGCCGGCTGACGGCTACACGCTCCTCGTCAGTCCGATCGGCGCCATCTCGATCGCGGCCGCGGTGCTGCCCAACCTCAAATACAGTCCCACCAAGTCATTCGTGCCGCTGTCGATGATCTGCAGCATTCCGCTGTTCATGGTGGTGCGGGCCGACAATCCGGCGAAGACTCTGAAGGAGTTCATTGCCTGGATGAAAGAGCATCCCGACAGGGCCAATTATTCCAGCTCGTCGCCGGCCTTCACCATCGTGACCGAGCTGCTGAAATTGAAATCCGGCATGCCCGGCACCATGATTCCCTATAAGAGCAGCGCCGAGATGAATCTCGCGGTGGTCAGCGGTCAGGCTGCGATGACGATCGCCGACGGACCGCCGACCATCCCGCTCGTCAAAGGCGGCAAGGAGCGGGCGCTCGCAGTCACAACGGCCGAGCGCTCGCCCGATCTGCCCGGTGTGCCGACCATGATCGAGGCCGGCTACCCCGCAGTGACTGCGACGTTCTGGAACGGGGCTTTTGCGCCTGCGGGCACGCCGCCCGCCGTCGTTGCCAAGCTGCAAAAGGCCTGGAGCGAGGCTGTCCACGACCCAGCTGTGGCGGGCAAGCTCAAGGCCATGGCGCTTGTCCCCAGCAACGCGACGCCGGCGCAATTCGCGACCATCATCGAGGGTGATATCGTGAAATTCCGCGGCGTCGTGCAGGCAGCCGGTCTCAAGTTCGAAGAGTAGGGCGCCTGAGGCGGCCGAAGCGCTTAGAACTCGCGGCCGATCAGGTGATCGAGCGAATAACGCCCGCCGCCTTGCAGAAAGACACCGAGCGCCACCAGACCCATCAGCAGGGCGTAT
>DASZWK010000142.1:0-13827 GCA_035546235.1 Xanthobacteraceae bacterium
CGACCACCTTGCGACAATGCCGCCATTATTTAATCCGCCGGCTGGTCCGCATTGATTTTGGTCAAGAAATGGCGCGACATCGTCTTTACGTATTTTCCCTTACGCGTTCGTACGTTGATTTGAATCAAGGCAACCGCCGGCAATCGCAATAACGTGCGCGGTGGAATTGGAGATTCAAAACCTGTCTAAGGGGAGATACCATGTCGCGAGAAATTACGGAATCCAATGGCGAAAAACTTTTCATTGTGTTTCTGCGCCTCTGTATGGGCTGGACATTCCTCTACGCCGGCATTCACCATTTCGGCGATGACAAGTTCGTGCTCGGGTTTCTGAGTCATGTGAAGACGTTCCACGCCATCTACGCACCGTTCACCGCTCCATCGATCATTCCCGTGCTGACGTTTCTGGTCGAGTACGGGCACCTCTTGATCGGGTTGTCGCTGGTTTTCGGACTGCTGGTGCGCGTCAGCGCGCCGTTCGGCATCATGTTGATGCTGCTCTATTGGACGGCACATATGGACTTCCCGTATATCGAAAATGTCAACAATTTCCTGATCGACTACCACATCGTGTTCGCGGGCATCCTTTGCTATCTGATCGCCAAGCGGGCCGGCCACGTCTTCGGTCTGGATGGGCTAATCGAGCGGTGGCACGTGGTCGAGAGCTACCCGGCGCTGAGGCCGCTGGTCGGCTGATCCGCCATTCGCGCAACTTCGTAACACTGCGGATGCCCGGCTCGATGCCGGGCATCTCGTGTTAAGAATGCCGTCTTATGAATGCGGTTGAAACCGCTTAGGTCCAGCGGGCGTTAGAACAGACGAACTGAGGGCCGTTGGCGGCCGATCCCATATCAAGTTTCTTGCCATGTCGACTTTTCGACTCGATAGACTGTTTTCGCCGCGCTCGATCGCCGTAGTTGGCGCCAGCCCTCGGCCGACATCGCCGGGCCGCGCGGTCTTGAGAAACCTGCGCCAAGCCGGATTTGCGGGCACGATATCGCTGGTCAATCCGCATTACAGTGCCATTGAGGACGTGGCGGCGGTCAAATCGTACCGCGATCTTGCGGCCGCGCCCGATGTGGCGGTGATTGCGGTGCCCCCGGCGGCGGTTCCATCGGCGGTCGCCGAGGCCGGCGCCAAGGGCACGCCGGCCGCCATCATCATTACCGCGGGTCTCGGTCACGGTCCCGGATCGCTTGCAGCGCAATGCGAAACAGCCGCGCGTGCTACCGGTCTGCGCCTCGTCGGTCCCAATTGCCTCGGTGTCATGCGGCCGAACGCGAAGCTCAACGCGAGCTTTGCTGCCTCCATGCCGAACGGTGGCGATCTGGCGCTGATTTCGCAGTCGGGAGCGATCGCGGCCGGAATGATCGAATGGGCGGCGGTGCACGACGTGGGATTTTCCGCGATGGTGTCGATCGGCGACTCGATCGACGTCGATTTTGGCGATTTGCTCGATTATTTTGCGCTAGACCGCGGCACCCGCGCCATCCTGCTTTACATCGAGTCGATCAAAGACGCGCGCAAGTTCATGTCTGCGGCGCGCGCCGCCGCCCGCGGCAAGCCGGTGATCGTGGTCAAATCCGGCCGCAACGCGCAAGGCGCTAAGGCCGCGCTGACGCATACCGGGGCGCTCGCCGGATCCGACGCGGTCTACGACGCTGCCTTCCGCCGCGCCGGCCTGTTGCGCGTGCTCGACCTCGACGAATTGTTTGCCGCGGCGGAGACGCTGGGCCATGTCGCCACATTATCGGGCAAGCGCCTCGCCATCCTCACCAATGGCGGCGGTATCGGCGTGCTGGCCGTTGACCGGCTTGCCGATCTCGGTGGCGAACTCGCCGCGATTTCGCCGGCGGCCATGCAAAAGCTCGATGCCGCTTTGCCGCCGACCTGGTCGCGGGCCAATCCTGCCGACATCGTCGGCGATGCGGATGCGGCACGCTATGCCACAGCGCTTGAATTGTTGCTTGCCGACGACGCCAATGACGCGGTGCTGGTGATGAACGTGCCGACCGCGCTCGCTTCGCCGCTCGATGCCGCCAAGCAGGTGATCGCCGTAACGCAAAAGCATCGCGGCAAGCGCACCCCGCCAAAACCGGTCTTCGCCGTTTGGGTCGGCGGTGCCGCCGAGACCGAAGCAGCGTTCGACGCGGCGAATATTCCAAGCTATGCAACAGAAGCCGACGCTGTCGCGGGCTTCATGCACCTAGTGCGCAACCAGCAAGCGCGCGATCTGTTGATGGCGACGCCGCCCAGCCTGCCGCAGGAGTTCGCGGCCGATAGCGCCGCCGTCCGACCGGTCATCGACGGCGTCATGCGCGACCGGCGCAGTTGGCTCGATCCGATCGAGATGACGCGCCTGTTCTTGGCCTATGGCATTGCGATCACGCCGGCCGTACTGGCGCGCGATGCCGATGAGGCGGCTGCGGCGGCAAAGCCGTTTCTGGACGAGGGGACGCCGGTTGTCCTGAAAATCCAATCGCCCGATATTATTCACAAATCGGAAGTCGGCGGCGTGCGGCTCAATCTTGGCAACGAACGCGTGGTGCGCGAAGCCGCGGCCGATATTCTGCGCCGTGCGCGCGAAGCCAAACCGCAGGCGCGGATCAACGGCGTCACGGTGTTCCCGATGATCGTGCGCCCCAAGGCGCGTGAACTGATCGTCGGCATCGCCGACGATCCGACCTTCGGCCCCGTGGTGGTGTTCGGGCAGGGCGGGACGGCAGTCGAGGTCGTCGACGACAAGGCGCTGGCGCTGCCCCCACTCGACCTGGCGCTCGCCCATACTCTGATCGCGCGCACTCGCGTGTCGCGCCTGCTCAAGGCGTACCGCAACGTACCCGCGGCTGACGAGCGCGCCATCGAGCTGTTGCTGGTCAAACTGGCGCAGCTTGCGGCCGATTTTCCGGAAATTCGCGAGATCGATCTCAATCCGGTGCTGGCCGACGAAACCGGTGTGATCGCCGTCGACGCCCGCGTCTCCGTCGCGCCTGTCGAACTGTCCGTCCATGCGCCCCGCGGCCATCCGCGGTTCGCGATTCGGCCGTACCCAAAGGAGTGGGAACGGCGCTCGAAATTAAATGGCGGTATGGCCATTCTGGTGCGTCCGGTGCGGCCGGAAGACGAAGATTTGTTCCGAGAATTTTTTAAAGGCGTCACCCAGGACGATCTGCGCCTGCGGTTCTTCGCGCCGCTCAAGGAATTCAGCCATTCGTTCATCGCTCGACTGACTCAGATCGATTACGCGCGCGCGATGGCGTTCATCGCCATCGAGGAAAAGACCGGAAAAATGCTCGGTGGTGCGCGGCTGCACGCCAACGCGGACTATGACAGGGGCGAATATGCGATCCTGGTGCGCTCCGATCTCAAGGGCCGCGGGCTCGGCTGGCTGCTGATGCAATTGCTCATCGAATACGCGCGCGTCGAGGGCATTCGCACAATCGAAGGTCAGGTGCTGTCGGAAAACACCACGATGCTGCGAATGTGCAAGGAACTCGGTTTCGAGATCAAGCACGATCCCGACGATCCGGCCGTCTGCGACGCTAAGCTTTCGCTGTCGTGAGGGACGTCGACTGCGGCTCAGCGCTCCAGGGTCTTCATATAGGCGATGATTTGGCCCACCTGATCGGGGTCGAAATGGAATTCCGGCATTGCGGGATGGCCGGTGATGATCCCTTCGCCGAGCGACTCTTCGAGCGATTCGATCGGATAGCGGGTATGCAGCGTGCGGAATGGTGGCGCCGACTTCAGCGGGCTGTCGCCGGTTTTGCCGATCGCATGACACCGCGAACAGTTGTCGTGCAGGATTGTGAGGCCACTTTGCGCCTCTCGAGTAAGTCTTTCTGATCGCGCCGGTGAAACAACGAATATGGATAGCGTCGCCAAAGCGACTGCAATCGGGCTCACGGTCGCCCAAATATGTGGGCGCGAATTCACACTCGTCCTGCGGAATCGCGCGCTTCGTCTTCGGCCGATGGAAATGCCATGCCGGACATCGGTTCGACCCAGACCAGATGATCGTGAACCTGCTTGACGCCCGGGACGTTCTCGACCGCGACGATGCAGGCTTGCCGTTCCCGCTCGTCCATGATGGTCCCCCAGAGTTCCGCGATGCCGTTTTTCACCACGACGTTGACCGCGAGCGCCCAATGTTGTTTTGCCAAAGCTTCCAGAATGCGGTCGCGGATCGCGGCGTCGCCACCGCTTGAGGCTGGCGCCTCCCGGGCAAGACTTGCGAGTGCGTGCAGGAGATTGGCGCGGCTGATGATACCGACCAGCTTGCCCTGGCGGACCACCGGCAGGCGCTTGACGCGGTGGCGTTCCATCTGCGCGACGACTGTCTCGAGCGTGTCATCCTCGCTGACCGTGCGCGGGTCGCGGGTCATGACGTCAAACACTTTCCTGCCCGATTGATGCACGTATTCTTCGGCGAGTTTACCGGGACCAAGCAGGAACTCGACCCATCTCGGCCGTCGCTTGGTGGTGCCCAGTTCGCCGCGGCGGAGAAAATCACCCTCGGTGACGATGCCGACTAAGCCGCCGCTCGCGTCAAGCACGGGCAGGCCGCTGATCCGGTTTTGCAGCATCAGCCGCGCGGCGCTGAGAATAGATTCGTCCGCCTTCACCGAAATGACGTTCCGCGTCATGACGTCCCGAACTTGCATGGCCGCGCTCCTCTGACTTGCGACAGGCGGCGCAAAGCCTAGCCGTTGAGGCGGCTCAGCGCACCGCGATTGCGCAATACGATTCGCCGCGAGGTCGGTACGTCGATCGCGGCGGCAGTTTCCAGGGTTGTAAGCGTCCGCGAAACCGTCTCGATCGTCAAGCCAAGATAGTCGGCGATGTCCTGCCGCGACATCGGCAGGTCGATGGCGTTGTCGGCCGCCGCGCGCTCGGCCATCTCGAGGAGAAAGCTTGCCACACGCTCCTGAGCACTCTTGACCAGCAACAGGATGCGGGCTTGCGCGCGGCGCAGTTCGCATGCCGTCAGCGCATAGAGCTCGTGGGCGGTGCCGGCATTACGGTCGGCGAGCGCCGCAAGAGCACTGCGCTTTATCACCAGCACTTTGATGTCGGTGATGGCTTCCGCCGCAAGCGAATGCTCGTCGGCAAATTCGAGCCCGAACACATCGCCCGGCAGATAGAAGCCGCCGATCTGACGGCGGCCGTCGCTGAGAATTTTGTAGGTCCGTACCGCACCACTGATGACCTTGTAGAGATAATCGGCAGGTTCGTTCTCACCGAAGATCTCTGCGTTACGCGAGAATGTCATGGTGGCGCCCATGAGCTGAATCTGCTGCGTCAGCGGATCGGACGCGGGTGCGCCCTTGTAGGCGGTCTGCGGCGCGGGTGGAACGCTACGCGCGAACATGGTCGGATGGCGGGGGGCTTCACTGCGACCTGTGGTTTGCGTGAGCATGGGGCCTTTACCTCCAAGAGCTTAGGGAGGTATGGGTAACCCTCGGCCGTTGAAGGGAAAATTCAGATAATGCCCCTAAGGGCTTTCCCGTAGCTCAAGGTCGGCGTTAGTAAAATCAGGCGGTTGCCACCAGCCTTTGCGATGACCGGCGAAATCATGGCTGAAATTGCCGCAAATTCGGTTCGATCTCGTCCGAACGGGAACACCGCTTCGCCGGCGTGGCGAAACCTTGTGGTTTCTTATGGTCTTGCGGCTCTCGCAGTCTTGGTCGCAGCAGTACTCCGATACGGTTTCGAATCGCTCCTCGGGGGTCAGGCCGGTTATCTGTTTTTCATTCCGGCGGTTTTGATCGGGTCGGCCTTTGGCGGGTGGGGACCGGGCATCTTTGCGACCGTCCTGGGGATGCTGTTCGGCGTGCTTTTCGTCCTCGATTACGGCACATTCACGCCGGCTAATCAGTTGAATATCGTGATCTTCTTGGTGGTCGGAATTGGCGCATCATGGCGCGGTGAATTGCTGCGCCGCGCCCGGCAATTGGCGTCCGCCAACGCCGATGCGGCGGACGCGCGCGCGGCGCATGTGCATTCGATTCTCGACACCGTTCCGGACGCCATGATCGTGATCGACGACCGCGGCGTCATGCAATCTTTCAGTTTGGCGGCCGAGCGGCTGTTCGGTTATGGGGGCTCAGAAGTCGTGGGTCAGAACGTCAAGATGCTGATGCCGGCGCCTTATCGCGGGGAGCACGACGGTTACCTTGCCCGTTACATGCAAACCGGCGAGCGGCGCATCATCGGCATTGGCCGCGTCGTGGTCGGGCAGCGCAAGGATGGCTCGACCTTTCCGATGGAGCTGGCGGTCGGCGAGATGCGGTCCGGCGCGCAGCACTTTTTCACCGGCTTTATCCGCGATCTCACCGAGCGCCAGCAGACCGAGGCACGTCTGCAGGAGCTGCAGTCCGAACTGGTCCATGTGTCAAGGCTCACCGCGATGGGCGAGATGGCCTCGGCGCTGGCGCACGAACTTAACCAACCCCTGTCGGCGATCTCGAATTACATGAAAGGCTCGCGCCGACTCCTGGAGAACAGCACCGACGAGCGCGTCGGCATGGTTCGCGACGCCATGGACAAGGCCGCCGAACAGGCGCTGCGCGCCGGCCAGATTATCCGCCGCTTGCGCGATTTTGTTGCCCGTGGCGAGAGCGAGCGCCGCGTCGAAGACGTCAAGAAGCTGGTCGAGGAGGCAAGCGCGCTGGCACTCGTCGGTGCCAAGGACAGAGGCGTGCGCGTGCGCTTCGACCTGGAGCTTGGCGTCGACTTTGTACTGGCCGATAAGGTGCAGATCCAACAGGTCCTGCTCAATCTCATCCGCAATGCCATCGAGGCGATGGAAGGTTGCGACAGGCGCGACCTTGTGATCGCGACGGCCCGTGCAGCCGACAATATGGTGGCGATCAGCGTCGCCGACAGCGGTGCCGGGATTGCGCCTGAGATCGCCGCGCAGCTGTTCCAGCCGTTCGTCACCAGCAAGGCGCAGGGCATGGGAGTGGGCCTGTCGATCTCGCGCACCATCATCGAAGCGCACGGCGGCACCATCGCGCCGCACCCGAACAGCGGAGGCGGAACGGTGTTTTCGTTCACGTTGCCCGCCGTGGCCAAGGAGGAGGTCGGCGATGCCGTCTGAGAAGCTCGTGGTGCATGTGATCGACGACGACGAGGCAAGCCGCCAGTCGCTGGCATTCCTGCTGCAGGCTGCCGAGCTTGATGTGCAGACTTATGCGTCCGCCACGGTCTTCCTCGATCTTGCCCCGAAGCTTGGCTGGAGCTGCGTCATCACCGACGTTCGCATGCCCGGTATGAGCGGTATCGAGCTGTTGCGGCGACTCAAGGAGCTCGATGTCAACGTTCCCGTCATCGTCATTACGGGACACGGCGACGTACCGTTGGCGGTCGAGGCGATGAAATTCGGGGCGGCGGACTTTCTGGAGAAGCCATTCGACGATGACGTGCTGTTGTCGAGCGTGCGCTCGGCGCTGGCCCATCGCGATGGCGAGAAGCGGCGGCACGGCGAGCGCGCCGAGATCGAAGCACGGCTCGCGGTGTTGTCCCCGCGGGAGCGCGACGTGCTGTCCGGGCTGGTTTCCGGTCGGGCCAACAAGCAGATCGCCTATGATCTGGGCATCAGCCCTCGTACGGTTGAAATTTACCGGGCCAATCTCATGAACAAGATGCAGGCCGGTAGCCTGTCCGAGCTGGTGCGCATGGCGCTGATTGCCGGCATGCTCGAGCATGGCTGAGCCGAGCCGAAGACATCAGCGCTGGCGCGGGGAAGCTTTGTCCTTGACCTTGCCGTCGGCGAATTTGACATCGTGCAGGTCGCCGCAGAGTTCACAGCGAACCCGAAACTTGGCGCCGGCGGGCAGAAGCTTTACTTCCAATGAGCCGGCTTGAAAGCCGCTGTCAAATTCCTTGCCGGTCTTGGGGCACCTGAAAAGCAATTGACCCATATCCGCCTTGGTCCCTCGCCTTGTTCTTCCACGCTTGGCTCGTGCGGGTGCACTTTGGCTGCCGTTCACAGGCTGGCTTTGATAAGAATCAATCCCGCGGCGAAAAATTCCCGCCGATGGGCGATTGCCCCGTATTTTTTTCGCTTCTTGCCCGACAATTGAGCCAAATCAATGCGGGCTGGCCCGAGACGCCGCAAGCTTTAATACAATGGCCAAAGCAGGGCGGCGACCAAGGCGATGACAGGACAATCCGCACCAGGACGCGAAAGTCCAATTGTCGCGGTCGTCGATGATGATCCGGCGGTGTGCAATTCGCTGAAATTCTCCCTGGAACTGGAGGGATTTCGGGTCCCCACTTACGGCAGCGGTGGGGCTCTGCTGCGGGCCGGCAATCTTGGCGACTGCGATTGCTTCGTGGTCGACCAGAAGATGCCCGGATTGAGCGGACTGGAGACGATCACGGCGCTCCGGAGCCGCAATATCACTGCGCCGGCGATTCTCATCATCAGCCAGCCGAGCGCGGCTTTGAGCGCGCGCGCCGCCGCCGCAAGCGTCCCGATCGTCGAAAAGCCGTTTCTTGGCAATGCCCTCCTCGATCGCATTCGTGAAGCCTGTGAGCGCGGCTGATCAACCTGCTATCGCCTCCAACGGTGCCGCTCGCCCGATCAGCCCCGCGTAGCGGTCGATCGGTGCCGGACAGCCGATAAAGTAGCCCTGGACTTCGTTGCACGCTTCGTGCGTCAGAAAGGCAAGCTGCGCGGCTGTTTCGACGCCTTCGGCGACGACGGGCAGATCGAGGCCATGGCCGAGGCCGATGACGGCGCGAATGATCGCTGCCGACTGTGGATTGCGCTCGATATTGGCAACAAAGGCTTGGTCGATCTTGATCTTGTCGAACGGAAACGATTGCAGATACGACAGCGACGAATATCCCGTGCCGAAATCGTCCATGGCGATGCGCACGCCGAGCGCCTTGAGACGCCGCAGGATCGACAGCGCCCGGGTGAAATCGTCGATCAGGACCCCCTCGGTCATTTCAATGGCGAGCCGGGAAAATTTCCGCGCCGTCACACACCGAGATACCGGTGCTGCACGTCGGCTGAAGCGGCGAGGTCGGCCGAGGTGCCGGTCCACACCACGCGGCCGCGTTCGATAATAATGTGCCGATCGGCGATCCGGGTGAGCGCGGCGACATTCTTGTCGATGACCAGAATGGACTGGCCGGCGGCGCGCAGCGCCCGCAGGCAGCGCCAGATCTCGTCGCGAATGAGCGGCGCCAGTCCTTCGGTCGCCTCGTCGAGAATGAGAAGCCGCGGGTTGGTCATCAGCGCGCGGCCGATGGCGAGCATCTGTTGCTCGCCGCCAGAGAGCAGGTTCGCCATGCTGCCGGCGCGCGCGGCGAGCCGCGGAAACAGCGCCAGCACCTTGTCCAGCGTCCATGGCTCAGGCGCGCCACGGCGATTGGCTGCCGTGGCGACGAGATTTTCGCGCGCGGTGAGATTGGCGAACACCTGCCGGCCCTCGGGCACAAGCCCGATGCCGAGTTTGGCGACGCGGTAGGCGGGCAAGTCGCGTATTTCCTGGCCGGCGAAGCGGATCGATCCGGCGCCGGCGCGCGTCAGCCCCATGATCGAGCGCACGGTCGTGGTTTTGCCCATGCCGTTGCGGCCCATCAGCGACACCATTTCGCCGGGCGCGATGCTGAGAGAAATGCCGAACAACACGCGGCTCAAGCCATAGCTGGTTTCGATGCCGGAGAGTTCGAGCAGGTTTTCTTTGGTGTTATGTTCAGGCATCGGCGCGTGCGTCCTGCTCGCCAAGATAGGCTTCGCGTACCGCCGCATCAGCCCTGATCGCCGCCGGATCGCCCGAGGCGATGACGCGGCCATAGACGAGGACGGTGATGCGATCGGCGAGCGCGAACACCGTTTCCATATCATGCTCGATCAACAGGATGGTAATGGTGCCCTTGAGATTGCGCAGGAGCGCCGTCATGCGCGCGGTTTCGTCGGGGCCGAGGCCGGCCATCGGCTCGTCGAGCAAGAGAAGCCGCGGCTTGCTGGCGAGCGCCACCGCAATCTCGAGCTGGCGGTGCTCGCCGTGGCTCAAACGGTCGACGCGGTAATCGGCCCGCGCCGCAAGCCCGACGGCGGCGAGCGCTGTAAGCGCCGGGTCGCGCAAGGCCGGATCGCGGCGCGCATCTTTCCAGAAATGAAACGAGTGGCCGGCGCGGGCCTGGACCGCGAGCGCAACATTGTCGAGCGCCGTGAAATCCGGAAACAGCGATGTAATCTGAAACGAGCGCGCCAATCCGAGCCGGCTCCGGCGGTCCGCTGGAAGGCGCGTAATGTCGCCGCCTTCGAAGCGGATGCTGCCGCCTTCGGGTGCAATCTCGCCGCAGAGCAGCGCAACCAGCGTGCTCTTGCCGGCGCCGTTCGGCCCGATCACGGCGTGAAATTCGCCGCGCATGAGATCGAGCCCGATAGTGTCGGCCGCCACCACGCCGCCGAAGCGCTTGGTCAGGCCTTGGACCTGCAACAGCGGCGGGCTCATGGCTGCTCCTTGCGGAAGAAGCCTTCGATGCCGCTACGCAGATAGATGGCGACCAGGAGCAGCGCCGGGCCGAGGAACAGCCCGGAATATTCAGTGACGCGCGACAGCGCCTCCTCGAGCAGCAGGTATGCGACAGCGCCGATCACCGGGCCGAATGGCGTGCCAAGTCCGCCCAGGATCACCATGACCATGAGATCGCCGGAGCGTGTCCAGAACATGATCGCCGGGCTGATGAAATTTGTCTGGTTGGCAAGGAGCGCCCCGGAAAGCCCGCACAACGCGCCGGCGATGACGAAGCAGACCAGCCTGTAACGGAACACCGGAACGCCGATGGCGCGCATGCGCCGCTCGTTCGAGCGGGCGCCCCGGATGACGAGGCCGAATCGCGAATTGACGATGCGCGATACCAGACAGACGCTGCCGATCAGCGCGGCGATGCAGAGATAGTAGAAGACCGTATTGTTGTTGAGATCGAGCAGGCCCGAGAAGCTGCTGCGCTGGCCGATGGTGAGGCCGTCGTCGCCACCATAACGGTCGAGCCCTTGCGCCACGTAATAGACCATCTGCGCGAAGGCGAGCGTGATCATGATGAAATAGACGCCGCGCGTGCGCAGGCTGAGCGCGCCGACCACGAGCGCGAACAGCGCCGAGATCGCGATCGCAGCCGGCCATTGTACGAAACCGGAGGCGAAGCCTTCCTTCCATAGAATGCCGACTGCATAGCCGCCGATGCCGAGATAGGCGGCGTGGCCGAAACTCACCATGCCGCCGTAACCCATGATCAGGTCGAGGCTCACCGCGGCGATCGCCATGATGACGATGCGGGTGAACAAGGTCAGCGCGAATGAATTGCCGGTCATCACCGCGTAGAGCGGCACCAGCGCCAGCACGATCAGCAGGGCCGCAGTCAGGCCGGTGCGCGGATCGATCATGGACGCGGAGCCGGATTTGCGGAATAATTCGCGCGCCGTTTTCATCGGCTCGCCGCCGGGAACAGCCCTTCCGGCCGGATGACCAGGATCGCCGCCATCAGCATGTAGATTGACATTGACGACAGTGCCGGCGCCAGCGTCAGCGCGGCGTTGGTGCTGAGTACCGCGCGCAAGATGTCCGGCAAGAAGGCGCGGCCGAGCGTGTCGATCAGCCCGACGATGATTGCGGCCACAAAGGCGCCGCGGATCGAGCCGATGCCGCCGATGACGATGACCACGAAAGCGAGGATCAGGATGTTCTCGCCCATGCCGATCTGCACCGTCAGAATCGGCGCCTGCATCAAGCCGGCGAAGCCGGCGAGCGCGGCGCCGAGTCCGAAAACCAGCGTGTAGAGCAGCTTGATGTTGATGCCGAGCGCGCCGACCATCTCGCGGTTCGAGGCGCCGGCGCGGATCAGCATGCCGAGCCGCGTGCGCATCACCACGAGATAGAGCAGGGCGGCGACCGCGAGTGCGACGAGGATGATGACGAGCCGGTACAGCGGGTAATACAGGCCCGGCAGAATCTGGACGGCCCGCAACATCTCGCTCGGCAGCGACAGCGTCATGCCGGCCGGTCCCCAGACAAGCCGAACCAGCTCGTTGAAGAACAACAACAGGCCGAATGTGCCGAGCACATGGTCGAGATGCGGCCGGCCGTAGAGCGGCCGGATGGCGATGACCTCCAGCACCATGCCGGCGGCCGCGGTAGCAAGCAGCGCCAGCAGGGCGCCGAGCACGAAGCTTCCGGTAACGGCCGCAAAGGTCGCTGCGAAATAGGCGCCCAGCATGTAGAGCGAGCCGTGCGCCAGATTGACCAGATCCATGATGCCGAAGATCAGTGTCAGCCCCGCCGCGAGCAGAAACAGCAGCATTCCGAGCTGCACGCCGTTAAGACACTGCTCGATGAAGTAGAGCACGTTACCGTCACCCTTGGCGCGTGCCGCACATTGTCATCATCCGCGCAAGCGGATGATCCAGTAATCACCGCAGGTTCAGCGCAGTGTTCGGAATTGACCTTGGGCGGTCGCGATTACTGGATGCCCCGCCTGCGCGGGGCATGACACCCCGGATCACTTCATCGGGCACTGCCTGTGGTATTTGTCCTGGTCATTCTTGACGATGAGCGAGACGGTGTGCAGCGAATAGCTGCCGTCGGCGTTCTTGCCGGCATCCTGCAGATAGAAATTCTGGATCGGGATGTGGTTGTTGCCGAACTTGAAGTCGCCACGCACCGACTTGATGTCGGCCTTTTCCATCTCCTTGCGCATGCCTTCCTTATTTGACAGGTCGCCATGGACGGCGGTGACCGCGCTGTTGAGCAACGCGACCGCATCATAGGTATCGGCGCCGTAGAATGACGGCGATGATTTGTACTTTGCCTTGTAGTCGGCGACGAACTTCTTGTTGGCGTCGTTGGGCAGGTCGTTGACCCAGTTCTGCGCGCCCGGCACGCCGATAGCGAGGTCTTTCAGTCGCGGCAGCGACAGATCGTCGATGGTGAAGGCGGTGTAGAGCGGGATCTGTCCTTTCAACCCGCTTTGCGCATACTGCGTGACGAACTGAATGCCGGCGCCGCCCGGATAGAAGGCGAAGATCGCGTCGGGCTTGGCCTCGCGGGCCTTGGACAATTCGGCGGAGAAATCGAGCTGGTCGGGCCAGCGCGTGAGCTCCTGGCCGACGATCTTGCCTTTGAAGGTCGACTGCACGCCGTGCAGCATGTCCTTGCCGGCGATGTAATTCGGACCCATCAGAAAGGCGGTCTTGACGCCCTTCTCGTTCATGTAGGTACCGATCGCGGCCGGCGTCTGGTCGTTCTGCCAGGAGCTGGAGAACACGTAGGGCGAGCACATCGACCCGGCGAGCTCGGAGGCGCCCGCATTGGTCACTATCGTGATGGTCTTGGAATCGACCAGCGGCTTGAGCGAGGCCACCGCCACGTTCGACCAGATATAGCCGACGATGAAATCGACGTGGTCGGACTCGATCAGCTTCTTGGTTTTCTGCACCCCGACATCCGGCTTGATCTGATCGTCCTCGTAGATGACCTCGACCGGCAAGCCGCCGAGTTTGCGGCCGACGTGATCCAGACCAAGCTCGAACGAGTTGCGCATGTCCTTGCCGATCGCTGCGGCCGGACCGCTGAATGTCGAGATAAATCCAATCTTGATGGTCTTTTGCTGCGCCGTGGCCGGGGCGTCTGCGGCCGCTGCCAGCAGCGCCAGCGCCGTCGTGCCCAACAACCAAGACTTGATCAGTACGCGCATTTTTACCCTCCCACCTGAAGTCAGGTTCAGTTCCCCGCATTTGTAGAAAGCCGCGCATTTTTACGCAACCGGCATCGCAAAAATGCCGATGCGGCGGGCGCTTTGTCGCGGG
>DASZWK010000143.1:0-21035 GCA_035546235.1 Xanthobacteraceae bacterium
CTACCGCGCCGCGGCCGGCGTGTCGCCGCAGAGCATCACCGAAACCTACGTCGCCATGCGGCTGGCGATCGATAATTGGCGCTGGGCCGGCGTGCCGTTCTATCTGCGCACCGGGAAGGCGCTCGCTGCACGGAAGACCGAGATCGCCATCAAATTTCGGAGCGCGCCGCTCGCGCTGTTCCGCGACATGCCGGTCGACAACCTGGCGCAGAACCTTCTGGTGCTGCGCATCCAGCCCGACGAGGGCGCGGCGCTGCATTTCAACGCCAAGATGCCCGGTCCCGAAATCCGCATCGAAAACGTGCGGATGAATTTCAAATACGAGGATTATTTCGACGCCGCGCCCGCGACCGGCTACGAAACCCTGATCTACGACTGCATGATTGCCGATCAGATGCTGTTTCAGCGCGCCATCGACATCGAGGCGGGTTGGCGCGCGGTCGATCCAATTCTCAAAGCCTGGCAGGAGGCGGGCGGGCGCGATCTATGCACCTATCCGGCCGGCAGCGAGGGGCCCGACGCAGCGCAGCATCTCTTTTTGCATAGCGGGCAGCCGTGGCGGCCGATCACATGAGAGTACTCAACGGAGCTTGAAGGATGGACATGGCGCAAACGGATTTGGCGATGGACGCGCGGCCGCGCATGGGCTCGATCGATGCGGCGGGGTTGCCTTCAGTGCTCGTGGTCATGGGTGTGTCAGGGAGCGGAAAATCCACGATCGGCACCCAGTTGGCGCTGGCGTTACGCTGGAATTTCGAGGACGGCGACTGGTTTCATCCCGCGCGCAACATCGACAAGATGCACGCCGGCATTCCGCTGACCGACGAAGATCGCGCGCCGTGGCTCATCGCCATCGCCGATTTCATCGACCAGGCGCGACTCGCGGGCGACCACGTCGTCATTGCCTGCTCGGCGCTCAAGCGCCGGTACCGCGCTGTCATCATCGGCAATCGGCCCGACGTGCGGCTGGTTTATCTCAAAGGCGACATCGAGCTGATCGGCCGTCGTGTCGCCACGCGGCACGAGCATTTCATGCCGGCGAGCCTGCTTGAGAGCCAGTTCGAGGCGCTGGAGGAGCCCGGACCCGACGAGCACCCGATCGTCGCGTCGATCGAGCCGCGGCCGCGCGAGATCGTTGCCAACATACTGGCAGAGTTGCAGGCGGAACGGGGCCAGGACGGGCTCACCGTTGCGGCGGCCAATCGCGGCGCGTGACCGGAACCGCCAAACCTCTGAAAATGCGGAACTTTTCGCCTTCAGGTGCCAACCGAAGGCCGAAAATGCGTCGTCAAATCTCCTCATTGTGGCGCGATTGGTTATAAAGCCACGAAGGATTTGATTTTGATTCGGCCAAAGAGTGAGGAACGGAGGCCCGATGATCGCGCATTTTCGAATTTTTGCATTGGCGGCAGTGGCGTTGCTGTTTGCCGTCAATTCCGCCGCTGCTGCCGAACCGGCCGTGACAGGGCTGTGGCAGAAGATCGATGAGGATACCGGCAAGTCGGTCGGCTGGTTTTTGTTTTTCGAGCACCACGGCGCCTACGAGGGCGTCATCGCCAAGTTCGCGCTGCGGCCGGGCGATAAGCCCGACGAGGTCTGTTCGAGCTGCAAGGATGACCGCAAGGACCAGCCGATGCTCGGCCTGCCGCTGATCAGGGACATGAAGCGTGATGGTCTGGACTACAAGGACGGCAACATCCTCGATCCGCGCGACGGCACCATCTATCACGCCTTGATGAAGGTCAGCCCCGACGGCCAGACGCTGACGGTGCGCGGTTATCTCGGCATCGCGCTGTTCGGCAAGGACGAGGTATGGCACCGCCTGCCGGACGCTGCGCTCAAGCAGCTTGATCCGAAAGTCGTCGCGCGTTACGGCCACTTTCTGTCCGGTGGAACGTCGCCGTCAGGTTCGAGCGCCGCCAAGCGGCATCCGGAAACGACGGCGCGCTCGGGCAGCCCGGCGCAATAGGATCCCGGGAGACCGCAAAGGCGCCCGCGCACGCCAGTTCCGACGAAAAGGCTTCGGCTCATATCCGCCTTCAAAGAAGCGGAGATGAGCCGAATACTTTTCAGTATCGGCGGATGACCTGTTCGGATCGATGCAGGGGATCGCTGCAGGGCAGCATGACCTCGCATCGCGCCGCGCCGGCGATTGCCGTCGGATTGCGCGACTCTTTGTCTCTTCGCGTGCGGGCGCCCGACGAGGCGGTGCTCTTCATATCCTTGTGCGCATATGCTGATGGCGGCTTCGAATCAGAGCGGACATCCCGAGGTCAACAATCATGCCGGAGCGTGGTCGCCCTCCCGACGAGCAGCTTTCCGCTGCCGCGCGCCCGCGAGAGATGCAATTCGATGCCAAGGGAGACACCGGGGCCTACAGAATATTACCGGCCGGCGATACGGCGATTGTCATTGAGTTCGGCGATTCCATCGATCGAAATCTCAACTCTCAAGTCCTGGCACTGGCTCATCGCCTGAGCCAAGATCCCATCGAGGGCCTCATCGAGTACGTGCCGACATTCCGTTCGTTGATGTTGCACTACGACCCGCTCGCCCTGCCCGCGTCCTCGCTCACCGCCCACATCGTCAAGTTGATGCACGACCTGCAATTTCGGCAGATATCCGGCCGGATGTGGCACTTGCCTGTGTGCTATGACGCGCGCGTCGCTCCCGACCTCGATCAAGTCGCGTCACGCACTGGACTTTCGCCGGCCCAGGTCGTCGAGGCTCATAGTGCGGTAACGTATCACGTCTATATGCTCGGCTTTCTTCCGGGCATGGCATATCTGGGCGACTTGCCCGCAGCCCTGGTCTTGCCCCGGCTCTTAACACCCCGACTGAAGGTCCCGGCGGGCTCGCTGGCTATTGCAACGACGATGACTTGCATCATCCCGCTGGAAACACCCTCCGGATGGCATCTGATCGGGCGGTCGCCGATATCCCTTCTTCGGTGGCGGCCTCATCCTGAGGCGCTTCTCGCCGCCGGCGATAAGGTCAATTTTGCGCCGGTGTCGCTGGACGAATACGAACAGCTCTCAGCTCAGTCCGCATCCGGCAAGCTGAACATCATGCCCGTTGGCGAAATGACAGAAGGAGCGCCATGATTCCGACGCTACGCGTGGTCAAACCGGGTTTGCGGACAACCATTCAAGACCTCGGGCGACCCGGCTACCAGCGCTTCGGTATCAGCGTCAGCGGTGCGCTCGACCCCGTCAGCCTTCGTGCCGCAAATGCCCTGGTGGGCAATCCGCTTGGAACGGGCGCGCTCGAAGCCGCCTATGTGGGGCCAACGCTTGCAGTTGAGGCCGAGACGGTAAGGCTCGCCTTCGTCGGCGCTCACGCCGCGATCGAAGTGTTGTCTGACGAGACCGCGCTGAACGGCCGGAAAATAAATCCTTCAAGAAGCATCCGGCTCCGGCGCGGCGAATCAGTCCGCGTCAGTTCGCTCACTCGCGGCGCCGTGCTTTACATCGCAGTCGAGGGAGGTTTCGATATAGCGCCCGCGCTTGGCAGCGTCTCAACTGACACCCGCGGACGCTTCGGGGGCTTCCACGGGCGCGCCTTGAGGGCGGATGACCAGCTGCCGCTGTGCAACATGCGGGCGAGCGATCGCGACGATTATCGGCTCGACGAGCTCGATGTCAGTCCGCCGCGGCGCTTGCGCGTCGTTCTTGGTCCGCAGCGCGATTATTTTTCAGATGGCGCGATCCGCGACTTCTTTGACGGTAATTTCATTGTCTCGACCGATTCCGATCGCATCGGCATGCGACTGAAAGGCCCCCCAATCATTCAAGAGGGTGATGCAGTCTTCACGTCCGATGGCACCGCGACCGGATCGATCCAAGTGACCGGAAACGGGCAACTGATCGTGCTGCTGCCGGATCGTCAAACGACAGGCGGTTACCCAAAAATTGCGACGGTCATCTCTGCAGATCTTCCCGCGCTTGGCAGGCTGTCGATCGGAAGCCAAATCGCATTCGAGCCGGTCACAATCGAGGACGCGCTCGCGCTGCGTCGGGAGTTGCTGGCTGTCATTGCCGGAATCCGCGAAAAGCTCATGCCAATTCCTCGCACCGGCGTCGAGATTTCGGCCAGGCTGCGGATTTCCAACCTCATCAGCGGCGTGGTCGACGGTCGGCATTAGAACTGGTGGCGCGGAGCGCAGCCGCTGCTTCCGCTCGGCCGGAAATCGGCGTCTCGAAGAGATCGGGCCAGAGGCTAGGCTGCTGTGGCTGTCGTGATCGGAGACTCGCGGCTCGTTGCCGCAATCTCCTCGAAGGGCATGGGCTTGCCGAAGAGGTACCCCTGCGCGTCATCGCAACCAAGCGCGCGCAAAACCTCGTACTGACTTTCCGTTTCCACGCCTTCCGCGGTCAGGTTCATGCCCAGTGCGCGTACGATACTAACCACGCCCTGAATGATGGCGATTTGTTCGCCCTGGTGATCGAGGTCGGTGATAAAGCTGCGATCGATCTTGACTTTGTCGAGCGGGAACTTGCGCAAATAGCTGAGCGACGAGTAGCCGCTTCCGAAATCATCCAGGGCAATTGAGACCCCGAGCCGATCAAGCTCTTCCAGGACAGATAGAGTCGGCGCGCTGCCTTCGAGCAGCAATCGCTCCGTTATCTCCAGCTCGAGACGGTTGGGCGCCAAGCCGCTCGTTCTCAGCGCTCGTTCGACGCTGTTTACCAGATCGCCGGTGGAAAACTGTGCCGGTGACAGGTTCACCGAGATGCGAATGTCGGCAGGCAGCATCGCGGCCTGAAGGCAAGCCGTGTTCAGCGCCCATTCGCCCAGCTTGGGCATCAATCCCGTGTCTTCAGCGATCGGTATGAAGACCGCGGGCGGCACGAAGCCTCGCTCTGCGTGCTTCCATCTTGCCAGCGCCTCGTAGCCGAGCACTTTTCTGTCACGCAAGCAGACAATCGGCTGATAATATAGTTGCAGCTCATTCCTATCGATCGCGTCACGTAAATCAGCCTCGATCTGCCGGCGCTCCGACATTTCTTCCGTCATGGCGGGTCGATAAAACTGGTATCCATTCGGCCCCGACTCTTTTGTGGCATAGAGCGCTAAATCCGCGGCCGCCAGCAAATCATCCGGAGATCGCCCATCGGTAGGAGCAAGCGCTATGCCAATGCTGATTGAAGTTTGAACACGATGACCAGACAGGCTGAACGGCCTTCGGATTGACTCGCTCAGTCGCGAGGCAAGATTTGCTATGTCAGCCATGCCGGAGTGATCCACGGCCATGACGGCAAACTCATCGCCGCCCAGTCGTGCCAAAACATCGTTTGGACCCAACGAAGAGCGTAATCGGTCGCCAACACCCCTCAAGAGCAGATCGCCGACGCGGTGACCCAGAGTGTCGTTGATGATCTTGAAGCGGTCCAGATCGAGAAAGAGCACCGCAAAATCGATATTTTCCTGCGTCGGCCCTTGCCTTTCGGCGGCGTGTTCGAGGGCATCCTGGAAACCTCGGCGATTTAACATGCCGGTCAAGGCGTCTTCAGATGCCAGTCTTGCCATGGCGCGGGACGTCGCCTCGAGTTGCTTGGATTTTTGGCGCGCTCCATCTTCGGTACGGAACATGAATTCCATGGCGGCAAGGATAAGCAGCGTCAGCAGGAGGCCGCCGGCAGCCGCGATGCGGAATCCGCGCAGAGAGTCGGCAATAACCTCATCCTTGTTGAGGCTGACCATCACCCACAGCGGAAGGTTGCCCACCCTCCGGAGGGTGACAATCCGGGCGGGGGTGCTTTGCGCGTCGCGCAGCTCGAATGTTCTATTCACGCCTGCGCGCATCACCGTGAATAACGGCGTCCCGCGAATGTTCTCTCCCATTCTGTGGTCGCGGGCCGTGCCGCCTGCCGCTCTGACGATGCCGTCTTCGCCGATGAGGGCGATGGACTCGGAGAATGGCAGATCGACGCGCGTGTAGAACTTCGTGAAATGGTCCGGGTTTAGCGACGCAACAACAACGCCGCCAAATTCCCCATGGTAGGAAATACGACGCGAGAGCTGAATGGACCACTCGCGGCTCGCGCGACCTATCACCGGACGGCTGATGAAGAGGTGATCTTCAGTGGCATGAAGCTGTGTCTGGAAATGGTCGCGATCATGAAGATCCAGCACAGGGGCAGGCTGCCGACCGGCGGTTGACGCGCGCATCATGCCTTTGGAATCGATGATCCCAACCTGGACAACGATATCGGGCGGGATATCAATTTTGTGCAGGATCTTATTGTAATCCGGAGACGGACCGGCGTCCTCGATCTGCCGGCGAAAGTAGAGCAGGGTCGTATCGAGTTCGTCGATCGACCGGATTACGTTCTCCTCGAAGACCATGGAAAAGCTGTGAGCGGTCTGGCGCGCCTGCACCAGGTCGTCGTTGCGGTCCTCTACATATTTGAGAAAAATACTCGCCCAAAGCATCGCGATAACGACGGCTCCAAAGAGCGCCGAACTGCGGTGCTCCGCCAACAGTCTGGGAAGTCGAAGAATATGCAGAGTGTTCTTGCTCATACTGTCCCGTCCGTCGGGGCCAGCGTATGGCAAGTGCCTTGTTAATATGTTGCGTTAGAAACCAAAATCGCGTGAATATGGAAATGATTTATTGAAGACGATGACAAGGTCCTAATTTGTTGGGAATCGGCGCCTTGCATGGAACCCGTAACGTCGGGTGTCAGACCTGAAGGATTAACGATTCGTGTAGCGATACTACTTTGCGGCTGTGACGAAGGGCGATTTCGCGGAACTTTATCCAAGTCCTCCGCATCCAAGTACTTCGCATCCAAGTCCTTCGCATCCAAGCACTCCGCAAGCTCCCTCCGAAAATGTCCGACGGCGCCGGTCTCAATAGAGCTGCTTCGCGATGAGGCTCGCGCCCAAAAAGCCGAGCACCACTTGAACGATGAGCCTGTAATGCTGCGCCGGAATCTTGGAGCGAAGAATCGATCCCAGGAAAATGCCGAGAAGTGCCGGACCGAGCGCCAGGACTGAGGCAACGAAAGAACCGGTGGAGCCGACTCCCGACTGGTAGAGTGCAATCAACATGACGCCCGACCATAGAGTGATCGCCAGATTGATCGCCTGAGTTGTGCGGTCCGAATCCAAGTTCAGCCCCAGTATGTAGGGCAGGAACGGCAACACCTGCGATCCAGTCAGGCCGGTGAAGAAGCCGTTGATGAGACCGACGGGTATCTGCAAGGCCGATTCAAGCCGCTTGGGAACCAGGAGCGATGGCCGCACTATCGAATAGGCCGAGTATGCCAGGATCAATATTCCGAGGCCGATGGTCGGAATTCTTGGGCCGAACCAAACGAGCAGGTAGATGCCGGCGAAGATGCCTGGAATCGCCGCAACATAGAGCGGCCAAAAGCGACGCAGCGTTTCGAGTCGATGCGGCGTGAGGCAGATAATCAGGAAATTGCTGGCCAATGCCGGCAACATGACGAGCGCAATGGCCTGCTTAAGCCCCATTGCCATCGCCAGGAACGGCAAAGCGCAGGATGCATAACCGAGGCCCGTTGCGCCTTTGATGATGCCGGCGACAAGGAGCCCCAGCGTCGCGATGCCAAGGCCGATTGCGTCACTATGCATCGCCGCTTTGCTCCCTCGGGGACTGTGTGATTCGCCTGGTGCGGATCATTCGGCCTGAGGGTCGCCGCGCCGCAATTCGGGTCGAGGCGATGCTTCGCCTTTTTCCGACCGATCTCGCAAACAGAAACCCATCCGCCGTCTTTGCCCTGCGAATCGTTATACGTGCCGGGCGCATTGTCGCGCAATGCGGCGCAGTCAGCCGTCGACGTCCGCCTCCAGCGGCCGGTAAATCGGTAAATTTTTAGATGTTTCGTCAAATGGCGATGAAACCGATGCTGTTAGAGATGTCGGGCGGAACATCGGTGGTGACGGACTGCATGCGCAACTACTCTTTCATTCTGACAAGCCGAACGGGATCGGAACAGCTTTGCCGGTTGGGGCAATTCCCGGATTCGAAGCATGCGGTTTGTCTGGCGGAGCACATTGCCTCTGAGTTGAGCATTGCCGGAAACTGGAGCGGTTGGACGATCGAGGTCCGCGACTGCGAAGGATCGCCGGTGTTTTCAATTCCGCTCGGTGCCGGTCATGGCGATGGCTCTCTCATGACAAATGGCGCTCTTGAAATCGCCGGCACACCGCAGGCGGCTTGAAGCATTCGCCGTCGCGCATCGCCGGGCGTTTGTCAGTTCCTGTCCGGAAATCGTGATCTGACCTGCGATCGTGGCAGCATCCGCGGGACCGACCGCGACATTTGCCGTCGCGCGTGCAGTCGATGGCGGTTGCGCTATCGCCCGTCGGCTGCGAAAGTCCTCGTCATCAGCGGAAATCCGCCGTCGGCGCCGCAATACCGCGGCGCCGGCGGTCATGGGGAGATTGGAAGTTGTTTCATATGAAGATGACGAAGCGCAATGCGATGGCGGCTTTGCTGGCGGCGTTGGCGAACGGTATTGCGGCCCGAGGACGTGCATTCGCCGATTCCTACCCGAGCAAACCCGTCCGCATCATCGTGCCGTTTTCGGCCGGTGGCATCACCGACATTCTGGCGCGCTCGCTCGCTCAAAAACTGTCTGAGGCCTGGAACCAACCGTTCATCGTTGAAAACAAGCCCGCGGGCGGCGGGCTCGTTGGCGTGGAATACGTGGCAAAATCGCCGCCCGACGGTTACACCCTTCTGGTGAGCGCAGACGCCACGTTCGTCACCGATCCGTACACACACAGCAAGCTTCCATACGATCCGGTCAACGACTTTGCGCCGATTACCGGACTTGGCATCAGCCCGCAGGCGCTCGTCGTTCACCCATCGGTTCCGGTGAAGACGTTTGCCGACCTCATCGCGCTCGGTAAGCAGAAGCCGGGCGTGCTCAACTACGGTACCTTCGGTATCGGAACGAGCGGTCACCTCAATATCGTGCTCATCGAGCAGACGACCGGCGCCAAGTTCACGGCGGTCCACTATCACGGCGCCGCGCCGGCGATCGTCGATCTTCTGGGCGGTCATATCCAGATGATGATCGTCAGCATCGGCCTAGTGGCGCAGTCCTGGCAGGCGGGCAAGCTCAAAGTGCTCGGATTTGGCTCGACGGAGCGGATCGCCCGCTTCCCCGATGTCCCGACGCTCGCCGAAAGCGGACTGCCGGGCTATCAGGCAGGGTCGTGGTACGGCCTCGTCGCGCCGAAAGCCACGCCACGGGACGTCGTGGAGAAATTGAACGCCGAGACACAGAAGATCTTCAACGACCCGGAGTTTCAGAAAAAATTTCTCGATCCCAGTTTCATCTATTCGATCGTTTCCTCCCCTGACAAATTCGCCATGCGAATCCAGGCCGACTCGGCGAAATGGGGAAAAATCATCCGCGACGCCAAAATACACGTCGACTAGGCTCGTTGGATTGTCGGCCTCGCCGATCTGCCCCGCGATCGGCCTTTCACCGCGGCGGCGATGACGCTGCCGGCCGCGATGCTGCTCTCGGGTGTGCTCTATCTTAGTTTCTCGCTCCTGTTCTGAACAGGCGAAAGCGTGACGCGGCCGCCGTGCGGCCGCATCGAAAGCTCCAAAAATTTTTCGAAGTTGTGGCGGCGCCGTCCGCCGACCGGTCCTTAATACTCGCCGACGCCGAATTCGCAGCCGGGGCGGGCATATTGGTAGCGTACGACGCCGTAGCGGTCTTGGCGCAGCGTCGGCCGGCATCGTGCAACCCAACGCCGATCTTCCTCGCCGGCGCGCGCGCGGTCCTCCGCGTTGAGCGGCTGCGGCACTTTCCGGATATAGGTGCCGCCGAGCGGCGCCCAGACCGTTGTGCAGCCGCTCGCGTGCCAGGTACCGACGCAGCCGTCGACTCTGACGCCTTCGGCCTCGGCTGGACGCGCGGTTGCAAATGCGAGGAGCGGCAGCGCAAGCACGGCACCCGCAAGCATTGTCGATCGCGAAGCGCGTAGCGCTCTGGCACAGGCGAAGGTTAACACGGCACTCTCCTTGCGCGCGTCGCGTTCCGTCGGGTTGGCGTGGCGCGGTACGATTGGCCGACAGTTGCCGCGATCGGCGAACGCCCTGTCCGGTGTTCAGCGAGATGCGACAAGTGTCAGTCGGGAGAGAGCAAGGCAGATGCCAGCTTATCTGCCCTGTTTTGGGACAGCAGCGCGCCGCGCATTAAGCTTGATGAGCGCCACCAGGGATCTTCAGCGCCTGATCACAACCGACTCCGACAGCCGCCGGCACTCCCAGCCGCTTTGCTCCAGCTCGGGAACTGTGTCGTCGGTTTGCGGATAGCCGAGACAGAAATAGCCGATGAATTTCCAGTGCGGGGGAACTGAGAGAATCTCGGCAACCGCTTGCGGATCGAGGATCGATACCCAGCCCAAGCCGATGCCCTGGGCGCGCGCTGCGAGCCAGATCGTATGGACCGCGGTGACCGCCGAATACTCGATCATCTCCGGCATCGTGCGACGCCCGAGGCCGTGGCCTTGCGCGGTCGCAGGGTCGGCGAATACCGCAAAATGACATGGCGCTTCGGCCAAGCCGGCGAGCTTGAGTTGCGCGTAGAGACCGGCGCGTTCGTGCTGCTGCGCGGCGAGCGCCGCGGCATTGCAGGATTCGAAATTGCGTTGGATCGCCGCGCGACGCGCAGCATCCTCGACAATGACAAAGCGCCAAGGCTGGCTCAGGCCCACAGAGGGAGCAAGACAAGCAAGCTCGATGAGCGCCTCCAACGTGCCGCCGGGCAGTGGATCGCTGCGAAAGCGGCGGACATCGCGGCGCCAGAGCAAAAGATCGCGCAGCCGGGCCCGGAATGCGGCATCAAACCCGGCCGACTCTCTCGCTCCCGCGCGCTGGGTCGCGCCGGGCGATCGTGACGATGCGCTCATGTCGCAAAGCTTAGAGCGAAATCGTCTCGGAATGAATCGATTTTCGCTCCGGCTTGGCGGTCGTGAAAGCGGCGCGCGAGCCGCGCTCACGCCAGCTTTCGCATCCCGACCAAGAAACTCGCCACGAAAAGCAGGGCCGCAACACCTATCAGCGCCGGGCCCCACAGGAGCGGGCGCTGCTGATTGCCCACGCCAGTTGATATCCGCAACAGAAACTAAGGAAAGCCGCAGTAAGGCCATTCAATATAATCTGTCGCTTCAGCGAAACCACTCGATCCGTCAGGTCGCGCCCCTCTGTCTTTACTCTCTCAATTCGCTGCGTCTCGCACGCCCAAATAGCGGTCGAACGTGTTCAGAATTCAGCCAACGCATCTTCTAATCGCCGCCACGCGTCATCATTCGCCGGCAGCCCGAAGCGGACCCATTGGGGATGCTCTGGGAACATCCGCACCAGAATGCCAGCGCGGCCGAGATGACGAAACAGTTTGTTTGCTCCGGAGACGCGCACAAGACGGTACAGGCTCGTGCCGCCAACGATCACGAATCCTGAGGCGGTCAGCGTGGCATCGAGCCGTGCGGCCGACTTGGCGAGACCGCGGCACGTCTTGTCGATCCAGGCTTTGTCGGCCAGCGCTTTCGCGCCCGCCGCCAGTGCGGGGCCGGACACAGCCCATGGACCGAGCATCGCGGCAATGCGCGCCGCAAGCGGCGGCGCAGCGAGCGCAAAGCCAAGCCTGACGCCGGCCAGCCCAAAAAATTTGCCGAAGGATCGCAGCACGATGACGTTGCCGCAATTGAGCTGCGGCGCGAGGCTCGCGCCCGGCGGTCCGACATCCATGAAGGCTTCATCGACCACCAGCATGCCGCCCCGCGCGCGCAAACTCTTGGCGAGATCGATGAGGTCGGCTGCGGCGAAGGTCCGGCCGTCGGGATTGTTTGGATTGCCGACGAGGACGAGCCTTGCATTGTCCGCAGCCGCAAGGTCGCGGACGGCGGCGACCTTGTGTCCGGCAAGCACAGCCGCGCGGGCCAGTTCGCCATACGCGGGCGAAACGACTGCGGCGCGGCCGGGACGCACCAATCCGGCCACGAGCGGCAGCAGGATTTGCGTGCCGGGTGCCGGCACGACGTGTCCGGCTGATGGTGCGCCATAGGCCCGCGCCGCGATGGCGGCGAGTTCGACGGTTGCGGCCGAACTTGGCAGGCGCTCGAATAAATCCGCCGAAAGGCGCGGCAACCGGTAAGAATGAGGATTGATCCCGGTCGAAAGGTCGATGAAAGGTTGCGGCGCGCCGGGAAACAGGCGCCGGGCGGCGGCAACATCGCCGCCATGGAGGAGCGGTTCGGCTTCACCGCTAAACTGAAACATGCCGGTCGCGTCCGCGGTCTTCATCACCTTCTTGGCCATGCCGATCGAGCTCGCAGCCGGTTATCCGCAGGCGCTGGTGCGTGCGATCGGCCATCCAGTCACCTGGATCGGCACGCTCATCGCGTTACTCGACCGCTCCCTCAATCGCGCCACGGATACGCCGGAGCACCGCCGCGGCGCCGGTATTGTGGCCGCCGTGATCGTCTGTCTGATCGTCGGGGTCGTCGCCTTCGTTGGGCAACGCGAACTTGTTCGCCTGCCGTTTGGAATCTTTCTCGCTGCGCTTGCCGCCAGCGCGCTCATCGCGCAGCGCAGCCTGCATCGCCACGTTGCCGATGTGGCGCTGGCGCTGGAAAAGGACGGCCTTGATGCCGGCCGCCGCGCTGTCGCCCGTATTGTCGGCCGCGATACCGGCGTGCTCGACGAGGCCGGTGTCGCGCGCGCGGCGATCGAGAGCCTTGCCGAAAATTTCTCCGATGGCGTCGTCGCGCCGGTGCTGTGGATGATCATTGGCGGGCTCCCCGGCGCGGCACTCTACAAGGCGATCAACACGGCGGACAGTATGATCGGCCATCGCACGCCCCGCCATAAAGCCTTCGGCTGGGCCGCTGCACGGCTCGACGATCTCATCAACCTGCCGGCGTCGCGGCTTAGCGCGGTCCTGATCGTCGCTGCGGCGGCGCTGAGCGGTGATGCGACGGTGGCAGCCGCATGGCAGGCGGTGGTCCGCGATGCACCCAAGCACCGCTCGCCCAATGCCGGTTATCCGGAAGCCGCGATGGCCGGCGCGCTTGGCTTGGCGCTTGCGGGTCCGCGCCTCTACGGCGGCGTTGAGGTTGACGATGCCACGCTGGGGCAAGGGCGGCGCGATGCATCGGCGGCCGATATTCGCCGCGCGCTCGCGCTCTATCGTCGCGCCGACGCAATCTTGCTGGCACTGGTCGCCGCGCTTGCCGCTGTTTGTTTCATCGCGCGAGCGTGAGCAGCTTCTCAAGATCGAGATGCGCGGCAAGGTGCGCGGCGAGCGCGTCGAGCGTGCGTTCGATCTGACCCTCGTAGGCGACGGCGGATGGTCCTGCTGACAGGCGCTTAAGCCACGCCGCGCGCTGGCGGTCGTCGGCAAACAGGCCGTGTATGTAGGTGCCGGCGATACGTCCGTTGGGCGCGGTCGCGCCCTCGGGCGTTCCGCCGGCGAGACGGGCGAACGGACGCGCCCGATCCGGCCCATCGGTGACGCCGATGTGCATTTCATAGCCGGCAAATGGCGCGCCGTCCGAAGTCGTGCCGCGCACCGCTTCGAGGCTTTTGTCGGCCGACAGGACGGTGTCGACATCGAGCAGGCCGAGCCCTTCGACCTTGCCGGGCGGACCTTCGATGCCATCCGGATCGGCAACGGTGCGCCCGAGCATCTGATAGCCGCCGCACAGGCCGAGCACCAAGCCGCCGCGGCGCACATGGGCCGCGATGTCGATGTCGAAGCCGGCAGCGCGCAGCGCCGCGAGATCGGCGACCGTCGCCTTGGCGCCGGGCAGTATGATGAGATCGGCGTCGCCCGGTATGGCGGTGCCGGGTTTGACGCGGACAAGATCGACCGCCGGTTCAGCATCGAGCGGATCGAGATCGTCGAAATTTGAAATGTGCGGCAGGATCGGCAGGGCGATCCGCACGTGCGCGTGCGCTTTTGCGGGCCGGTTTTGCTCCAGCGCCAGCGCGTCCTCGGCCGGCAGCAGGCGTGCATCGGAAAAATACGGCACGAGGCCGAGCGCCTGCCAGCCGGTAAGTTGCGCGATGCACGCCATGCCGGATGCGAACAGGGCCGGATCGCCGCGAAACTTGTTGACGATGAAGCCGCACACCTGCGCCGCATCCTGCGGTGCGATCACGGCCTTGGTGCCGACCAGGCTGGCGATGACGCCGCCGCGATCGATGTCGCCGATCAGCACGACCGGCACATCGGCGGCGCGGGCGAAGCCCATATTGGCGATGTCGTTGTCGCGGAGATTGACCTCGGACGCGCTGCCCGCGCCCTCGACCAGCACGATATCGGCTTCGCTGGAGAGCCGCGCAAAGCTGTCGCGCACGAACGGCAGCAGCTCTCGCTTCATCAGCTGATAGTCCGCGGCTTTGGTTCCGTGCGCATGGATGCGGCCCTGCACCACGACCTGCGCGCCGATGTCGCTCTGCGGTTTAAGCAGCACGGGATTCATGTGGACGCTCGGCGGCGTGCGGGCGGCGCGGGCCTGCAACGCCTGCGCCCGGCCGATCTCGCCGCCGTCGGCCGTCACCGCGGCATTGTTCGACATGTTCTGCGGCTTGAACGGCCGCACCTTCAGGCCGCGCAACGTCAGCGCGCGGGCGAGCCCGGCAACGATGAGCGACTTGCCCACGTCCGAGCCGGTGCCCTGGAACATCAGCGCGCGCGCCGGCATATTTTAGAACTCCCTGGCCGTCATTGCGAGCGAAGCGAAGCAATCCAGCGCGGTCTCGTGGGCTGGATTGCTTCGTCGCAGCGCTCCTCGCAATGACGGCACTGTTTTCGCCCGATTAGAATTCGATGCCCGGCTGTGCCTTCACGCCGGCGGCGAAATGGTGCTTGACCAGCGTCATCTCGGTGACGAGGTCGGCGGCCGCGACCAGCTCCGGCTTGGCGTTGCGCCCGGTGACGACAACGTGCAGGTTCGGCCGCCGTTCGGTCAACGCCGCAATGACCGCAGTGAGGTCGAGATACTCGTAGCGCAGCGCGATGTTGAGCTCGTCGAGAATCACCAGCGCAAACTGCGGATCGTCCATCAGCTCGCGCGCTTTCGCCCAGGCGCGTTCGGCTGCCGCAACGTCGCGGGCGCGGTCCTGCGTCTCCCACGTAAAGCCTTCACCCATCGTGTGCCAGGACACTTGATCGCCGAATTTTTGCAACGCGTCGCGCTCCGCCGAGTGCCAGGCGCCTTTGATGAACTGCACCACGCCTATCCGATGGCCGCGACCCAGCATGCGCAGCGCCAAGCCGAACGCAGCGGTGGATTTGCCCTTGCCGGAGCCGGTGTGCACGATCAGGAGGCCCTTCTCGACGGTCTTGCCGGCGACCTCGGCGTCCTGCACCGCCTTGCGTTTGGCCATCTTGGCGCGATGCCGCTCGGCTTCGTCTTTATCGGTTTTGTCGTTCATAACGTTCCTTTTACCGCGAGCGGCAAGCCCGCCACCATGAGCACGACGCGATCGGCGCGCGCCGCGATGCGCTGATTAAGGGCGCCCTGCAGGTCGCGAAAGCTGCGGCCGAGCGGATGCTCCGGCACGATCCCCGAGCCGACTTCGTTGCTGACCAGGACGACGGGCGCGGTAGCGGCTTCAAGCGCGCGCTCGAGCCGCACGGTTTCGGCTTCGATATCGGCGTCTATCAGCATCAGGTTCGACAGCCATAATGTCAGGCAGTCGACCAGCACCGGCGCCGGCTGCGCCAAAATGACGGCCTCGGCGAGTTCCTGCGGCGCCTCAACCGTCTGCCACGATGGTCCACGCCGCGCCCGATGCGCGGCGATGCGCGCTCGCATTTCCTCGTCCCCGGGCTCGGCTGTAGCGACATAAATCCAAGGCGGGTTCCATACCGGCGGCAGCGCAGTGATCAACCCTTCCGCATAGCGGCTCTTGCCCGATCGGGCGCCGCCGAGAATGAGCATGAGGTTGGGTGCGTCGGCCATCACATGGAAATCGGGTTACACGGACCGCCGCGGTAGATTGACAGTACGGCTCGTCGAAATCTATCGTTAGCCCATCGACGGTCCCTCGTCAGAGGGCGAAAAGGGAATGCGGTGCGGAACTCCTGTTCCTAAGCCGCAGCTGCCCCCGCAACTGTAAGCGAGAAGTCTCGTCCACATGCGCCACTGGCGGCTGTTTACGCCGCCGGGAAGGCAGGGCGAGGCGACGATCCGCGAGCCAGGAGACCTGCCGTCGATCCGAGGTCGACGCGACAAACATCGGTCGGGGTGTACCGGTGGATGATCCAAAAGACCCCTACCCGACGGGCAGGGGCTTTCGGTCCTCGCTCGCGCCGGCTGCAGACTGCAGGTCACGCGAGGACCCATCGTGCTCAGAATTCTTCGAATCGCGGCGGATGACACGTCGGCCAATCGGCGTGCCAAGATTTTCACCATTTACGGCCTTCTGCTCGCCGCCAACGCCGTGATCTGGACATGGGCGGTGATCGTGCTCGCCGACCGTCCGGCGCTCCTTGGCACTGCGGTGCTCGCCTATGTGCTCGGACTGCGCCATGCCGTGGACGCCGATCACATCGCCTCGATCGACAATGTCGTGCGCAAGCTGATGCAGGAGGGCAAGCACCCGTTCTCCGTCGGTCTTTTCTTCTCGCTCGGCCATTCGCTCGCTATCACGCTTGCGGTCGCCGGGATCGCCGCGGCGGCGTTCGCGCTGGCCGGCCGGTTTCGCGAGCTGCAGGCGATCGGCAGCGTCATCGGCACCGGCGCATCGGCATTCTTTCTGCTCGCCATCGCGGTGATCAATCTCGTCATCCTGCGCGGCGTGTGGCGAAGCTTTCGCGCGGCGCGCCGCGGCGAGCCGGTGGCCGAGCACGAGCTTGATGCGCTGCTTGCCGGTCGCGGACTTTTGGCCCGTATCTTCCGGCCGCTGTTCCGCATGGTGTCGCGCAGCTGGCAGATGTTCCCGGTGGGCTTTCTGTTCGGATTGGGCTTCGACACCGCGACCGAGATCACGCTGTTCACCGTCTCGGCGAGCCAGGCCTCGGGCGGCATGAGCTTTGGCACGGTAATGATTTTTCCGGCGCTGTTCACCGCCGGCATGACGCTGGTCGACACCACCGACAGCGTGCTGATGGTCGGCGCCTACGGTTGGGCTTTCCTCAATCCGATCCGGAAAATCTGGTACAATCTCACCATCACGGCGATTTCGGTTGTTGTCGCGCTCGTGATCGGCGGCGTCGAGGCACTCGGACTGATCTCCGGCAAGCTCGGCCTCGAAGGCACGTTCTGGGATTTCATCGGCGCGCTCAACAGCGGCCTCGCCAATTTCGGTTATCTGGTCGTCGGCATCTTCATCGCCAGCTGGGCGATCTCGTATCTGCTCTACCGCTGGCAGGGGCTTGGCCGGCCGCTCGCCGAACGCGTCTCGGTGCAGCCATGACGGCGTCAAGCACCATTGCCCTCGACCACACCACCGCACGCGACGTCGCACCGGTGATCTACGTTTGCATTACCTGCCGGCAGGCCGGCGAGCCGGACCGCGAGCCGCGTGCCGGCGTGCTCCTTGCAGACGCGACCGAGCGTGCGGCCGAAGGCACCGAAGTCGAAGTTCGCCGTCTGCGGTGTTTTGCCAATTGCTCGCGCGGCCCGAGCGCGGCGTTGCGCGCCAACGGATCCTGGACCTACGTGTTTGGCGGGCTGGACGAGACCTGCGCGGAGGCGCTCATCGTCGCTGCGCGCATGATGGCCAACGCTTCGGACGGCATTCTGCCGTGGCGCGGCCGTCCGGAACGATTGAAACGCGGCCTGATCGCGCGTGTGCCTCCCATCGGCTTCACAGAGATCGACTCATGAGTGGTTCGCTCGGCCGCATTCCCTGCACCATCGTCACCGGTTTTCTCGGCGCCGGCAAAACGACGCTGATCCGGCACGTTCTCGCCAATGCGCGGGGCCGCCGGCTCGCCGTCATCGTCAACGAGTTCGGCGATGTCGGCATCGACGGCGATATCCTCAAAGGCTGCGGTAATGACGCCTGCCCGGAGGAAAATGTCGTCGAACTCGCCAACGGCTGCCTGTGCTGCACGGTGGCCGACGAATTCGTGCCGGCGCTTGACGCCATTCTGGCGCGCGAGGGCGTCGAGCACATCGTGATCGAGACCTCGGGTCTGGCGCTGCCGAAGCCGCTGGTGCAGGCGTTTCACTGGCCGGCGATCAAGAGCCGCGTCACCGTCGACGGTGTCGTGGTCGTGGTCGATGGCGCGGCGCTTGCCGATGGCCGCGTGTCGGCCGATCTCGACGCGCTGGCGCAGCAGCGTGCCGCGGATACGGCCCTGACGCATGACGATCCAGTCGAAGAAGTGTTTGAGGATCAGATCGCCTGCGCCGATCTCGTCGTACTCAACAAGCGCGATTTGCTCGACGACGCGGGCATCGCCAGGGCGCAGGCGGCGATCTCCGGCGCGCTGCCGCGCAGCGTGAAGACGATCGCGGTCGTCGACGGCAAGGTCGACGCGGCGCTCCTCCTCGGGCTCGGCGTCGGCACCGAGGACGACATCGCCAACCGTCGCACGCACCATGACGATGAGGCGGAACACGATCACGATGATTTTGATTCGTTCGTCGTGCCGGTCGGCGAAATTGCCGATCCGGCGGCGCTGGCCGCGCGCATCGGCGTGTTGCCGGAAAAATTCGATGTGCTGCGCGTGAAGGGCTTTGTGCCGGTCGCCGGCAAGCCATTGCGCCTGCTGCTGCAGGCGGTCGGCGCCCGCGTTACGCATCATTTCGACCGGCCGTGGAGTGTGGGCGAAGCGCGCGAAGGACGGCTTGTGGTGATCGGCCTGAAAGGCATCGACCGCGCCGCGGTGACGCGCGCGCTCGTCGGCGCATGATCCCGAAAAGTGGAAGCCGGTTTTCGGAAAAGATCATGCGCAAACTAAAACCGGGATGAGTAGGTGATGCATCTGCTCACGACCAGTTCGGCGACGCTCGACGATCTTGTCGAAGCGGTCGATCTCGGCCAGCCGCCGGGCGACATCGCGGTGCTGTCGTTCGTCGACAGCGATCTCGCGGGGATCGCGGCGGCCTGGCAGGTGGAGCGTGACGGGCTGCCGAGCGTGCGGCTCGCGCACCTGCGTGAGCTGCGCCATCCCATGTCGGTTGATCTGTGGATCGATCGGGTCGGCGCGCATGCCAGGGTGATTCTGATTCGTCTGCTCGGCGGTCTCGATTGGTGGTCTTACGGCATCGAGCGGCTGTCGGTGTTGGCACGCGAGCGCAACATCGCGCTCGCCATCTTGCCCGGCGAGGACCGCAACGATGCGCGGCTTGCCGCTGCCTCGACGCTGCCGCCGGCCGAGCTCGACGTCCTGTTGCATTATTTCCGGGAAGGCGGGCGGGAAAATCTGTGCGCGCTGCTGCGCCGCCTCGCGCGTCACGCCGGCCGCGATCTGAACGTCGCTGCGCCGCGCGTTGTGCCGCGTTGCGCCGCTTATTTGCCGAGCGTGGGCGCGGTCGATCTGGAGCAGCTTGTTGAACGTAAGGGCGGCAGAAGCGTCGTTCCCATCATCTTCTACCGCGCCATGCTGCTCGCTGCCGACACGGCGCCGGTCGATGCGCTGTATGAAGCGCTCACGGCGCGCGGGTTGGCGCCGGCGCCGCTCGTCGTTCCGAGCTTGAAGGACGAGGCCGCCGCCGAGTTTTTGCGCGGCGCGCTGCGACGGCTCGACCCGGCGCTGATCGTCACCATGACGGCATTTGCGGCGGGTAATCCCGGCGGCGAGACGGCGCTCGACGGGCCGGATGTTCCGGTTTTGCAGGTCATCAGCGCCACCACGCGGCGCGCGGCTTGGCGCGATTCGCCGCGCGGGCTCGGCGCCGCCGATCTGGCCATGCACGTGGTGCTGCCCGAGCTTGACGGCCGCATCCTCGCCGGCGCCGTCGCCTTCAAGGACGCGCTGCCCGCGCAGGATGCGCTCGCCTTCGCGGCCGTGGCGAGTCGTCCCGAGGCCGACCGGGTTGCCGTGATCGCCGACCGCATTGCGGCGCTGGTGCGTCTGCGCCCGTTGCCGCGCGGCGAGCGCTGCATAGCGGTACTCATGCCCGACTACCCTGGCGCGCCGGGGCGCAGCGGCTACGCGGTTGGGCTCGATGTGCCGGAGAGTGTCGTGGCGCTGCTCGGCGATCTGACGGCGGCTGGCTATGCGGTTGCCGATGCACCAGACGATTCGCGTGCGTTGCTCGATTCACTCGCCACCGGCGAAGCGGCGCTGAGCTTGCAGCAATACGAAAGCCTGCTGGCACGCGTGCCCACGACTGCGGTTGCGCGCCTGCGCGAGGCTTGGGGCGATCCGGCCGCCGATCCCGACTGCCGTGACGGTGCATTTCGCTTTCGCGCCAAACAGTTCGGCAAGCTCTGGGTGGCGCTGCCGCCCAATCGTGGCCGCGGCTCCGATCGCCGTGCGAATTATCACGATCCTGCGCTGCCGCCGCGTCACGCGCTTGTGGCGTTCGGCCTGTGGCTTCAGCATGTGTTGAAGGCCGATGCACTCGTTCACATGGGCGCGCACGGGACGCTGGAATGGTTGCCCGGCAAGGCGGTGGCGCTCACGGCGGACTGTTTTCCGGAAATCGTCACTGGGCCGATGCCGGTGATCTATCCCTTCATCGTCAGCAATCCGGGCGAGGCCGCGCAGGCCAAGCGCCGCATCGCCGCGGTGACGATCGGGCATCTGCCGCCGCCGCTGGCGAGCGCTGGTCTTACCGGTGACGCCCGCGAACTTGAGCGGCTGATCGATGAATATGCGCAGGCTGACGGGCTCGATCGCCGCCGCCGCGAGCGGCTGGCGCGCCTTATCGTCGAGACGGCGGAGCGCTCTGGACTCGCGCGGGAGGCCGGTATTGGCGGCGCGTTCGAAGCAGACGATGCGCTGCGCCGCATCGACGCCTGGCTGTGCGATCTGAAGGACCTCGCCGTCAAGGACGGCCTGCACGTTTACGGCCGCGCTCCGGCAGGCATCGACGATCCGGCATGGCGCGACAGCGCCGACGCCGAACGC
>DASZWK010000144.1:0-9175 GCA_035546235.1 Xanthobacteraceae bacterium
ACCTGATGAAATTCTGACAGGGCTGCGGGGTTCTCCGCTCGTTTCCGGTGAAATCGGCCGGTGATGCGCTTGACTCTCGGTAACCATCCGGTTACCGATAATGTAACCCGATGGTTACGCTAAGCCCCAAACGGCGCGAAGCTGTGTTCCGCGCCATCGCCGACCCGACGCGGCGGGAAATTCTCGGCCTGCTGCGCGGCCGCGCCTACACGGTCAATGAAATTGCCGGGAATTTCCGAACCAGCCGGCCGGCAATCTCGAAGCACTTGCGGCTCCTGCGCGCGGTCGGCCTGGTCGAAACGAAGCGCGATGGTACGACGCGCATCTGCCGGCTCAACGCGCAGCCGCTGCACGCCATCGATGCGTGGCTGCGGGATTATCGTGAGCTTTGGCGTGAAAGTCTGCGGGACCTCAAGCGTTACGTGGAGGAAGACAAATGAGTACGGCCGGTACGATCGATGCCATCGTCGAGCAAATCACCATCAAGGCCTCGGCCGAGCGCGTCTTCGAGGCGCTGACCGATCCGGCGCAGTGCGCGAAATGGTGGGGACTGAAAGAACGTTTCGAAACCGAGCGCATGGAATCCGATTTGCGCACGGGCGGACGCTGGACGATGAGCGGCATCGGCATGGGTGGTCGGCCGTTTGAAATCCACGGCGTGTACCGGACGATCGAGCGGCCGCGCGTGCTCGCCTTTACGTGGCGCCCGAGCTGGGACGAGACCGCAACCGAAACGCTGGTGCGCTTCGATCTGGAGGAGCGCGATGGTGTCACCACCGTGCGGTTGACGCATTCGGGCTTCGCCAGCCAAGCTTCACGCGACCGCCATCAGGGCTGGCCGCAAATCCTATCCTGGCTGCGAGCCCACGCCGAGAAGGAGTAGCTCGGCGAGTGATGAGACTGGCGCGAGGGTAACGAAAGCGCGTAACGTCGCCGCCCTTGCAACGGAGACTTGGGTGGGAGACTTGGGTGGGAGATTTGGCGTGTCGGAATTGCCTTTGACGCTTGCCTGCGGCGACTACGAAATCGTCAGCGCGCTTATCGACAAAAAGGTCAGGCCGGATGGTATCGACCTGAACGTGCTGACCGAGATGGACTCGACGACGCGCCATTGGCGCTTCCTGCGCAACAAGGAATTTGATGTCGCGGAGGTGTCGTGCTCGTCGTATCTCATCGCGCGCGATCAAGGCCTGCCGTTCGACGCGCTTCCGGTGTTCCTGCACCGCCGCTTTCGTCACGGCTTCATCTTCATCAACACGCAGAAGGGCATCCGCAGCCCGGCCGATCTCGCCGGCCGCAGGATCGGGCTCAAACAGTTCCAGTCGACGGCGATCGTCTGGCTGCGCGGCATCCTGCAGCATGAATACGGCGTGCCGCTCGAATCCATCGAATGGGTCTGCGAACTAGACGAAACCCTTGAGCTCGCCGGGCCGTCGCGGCTGAAGGTCGTGCGCCTGCCCAATGACAGCTCGGTCGAGCGCATGCTGGCCGAGGGTGAGATCGACGCCCTGCTGCATCCCGATCTCATTCATCCGCTCGTGGAAAAGGATCCGCGCGTGGCGCGGCTGTTTCCCGATTTCCGCCAGGAGGAGATCGCGTATTACCGCAAGACGCAGATTTTTCCGATCATGCACGTCATGGGAATCAAGCGCGGCGTGCTCGAACGGCACCCGTGGATCGCTATTAACCTGTTCCACGCTTTCGACGATGCCAAGAACGCCGCCATGAAGCGCCTCGCCAATCCCCGCATCGTGCCGTTGGCGTGGTATCGCGAAGCCTGGGAAGAACAGGAGGACCTGCTCGGCCGCGATCCCTGGCAATATGGCTTGGGGCGGCAAAACGCGATGAATCTCACGACGCTGATCGACTACGCCCACGAGCAGGGGCTGATCCGGCGCAAGCCGACGCTCGATGAGATTTTCCTCGACGCGTTTCAGGGCCGCAAGCGCGGCGACGAATTCCGCATCTGACGCTGGCGCGTCAGCCGTCTTTGCGCTGCCTGTGGCTATGACCATGGCCGTGAGCATGGCTGTGCGATTCGCCGCGACCGTGCGTGTGCGTGCCGTCAGCCGGCAGATAGACCACATGGCCGTGGCGCACGCCGCGCTCGGCGATGATGTGGTCGGCAAATTTCTGCACATCGGCGCCGCGGCCCTTGAGGACGGTGACTTCGAGGCAATTGTCGTGATCGAGATGCACGTGCAGCGTGGTATGGGCGAGATCGTGCCGGGCGTGAAAGTCACGTGTCAGCCGCTTCGGTAGTTCGCGCGCCTCGTGGTCATACATGTAAACCAATGCGGCGACGCAAGGCCGCGCGCCGCCGACTTCGGTCGCGGCCTGCTGCAGGCCCGAGCGGGCGAGGTCGCGCATCGCCTCAGAGCGGTTGGCGTAGCCGCGCCCGTCCATGAAGCGGTCGAGTTCGGCGGCGAGCTCGTCGTCGATGGTGATGGTCACGCGCTGCATGGCTGGCTCTCTCCGGTGGCAAATCGAGCATATCACGCGCCGTTGCGAACATGGACAAGGCGGACACCGGCCGATAGCCTCGGCGCCCCAATAAGCGTACCGAGACCGGAATGACCGAAACAAAAGACAGCCGCGCCGACATCTACGGCAGCCGTGCCCGCATCGGCTACACCTCGCCGCCGCTGACCACCGAAGTCTTTCCCTACGAGTTCTACAAGATTGTGCCGGCCGGCGTGACGCTGGTGGTGACGTCGCTCGCCATCGTGGTGCGCAGCAAGGATGAGGTCGATCAGTCCTACGACATCAGCATGCGGGCCGCGCGCGAGATGGCGGCCGCCGGCTGCGATATCGTCGTGCTCGGCGGCGTGCCGATCAATCTGTCGCGCGGCGCCGCCAATGCCGAGCAGATCATCCGCGATCTCGAATCCGAGCTGAAGGTCAAGGTGGCGACCAGCGCCTCGGCGCAGGCTGCGGCCGCCAAGGCGCTGGGCTGCAAGAAGGTGGTGGTGGCGCAGCCCTACGAGGCGAAGGATACCGACCGCATCGCGGGTTACGCCACGCATTTCGGCTGCGAGGTTTTGGGCGCGACCGGCTGGGGCTCGCCGTTCAATCAGATCGGCCGCATCCCGCGCCACGCGGCGATCGACATGGGCCGAGCGCTGATGAAACAGCACCCCGACGCCGACACGATCATGTTTCCGTCGCCGCACTGGCCGACCGCGGGCGCGCTCGACGTGCTGGAGCGCGAGTTCGGCGTCAACTGCATGTCGGCGCATCAGGCCATCGTGTGGGACGCGCTGCGCCGCTGCGGCGTTACCGACCGGATCGACGGCTTCGGCCGCCTGTTCCGGGAGTTTTGATGCCGGGCCGATCACTGTGGACAATGCCGCGCTTCCTGAATAGTGGATGCTCAGCCGCAGCCTGACAGGCCGGATAACAGGACAAGGAGGAACGCCACGATGCCGAGCAAGCGCTCCTTTATTGCCAAGCGGTCCTTTATTGGACTGTCTCTCGCCGCTCTGTTCGCCAACCCCAGAAAGCCAATGGCCCAACAATCCTCCGCTCCGCTCCTCATCAAGGCCGGCATTTCCGATCCGGTGAATACGGTGCTTGCCTGGTACATGGCGCGCGACGCCGGCTGCTATGCCGCGCAGGGACTGAACGTCGACATCATCAACATGAACGGCGGCAGCCGTGGCGCCGAAGAGCTGCAGGCCGGCCGCATCGACATCATGCATGTCGGCCTGTCGTCGGTCATTCGCGTCAATCATGCGGGCGGCGACCTGCGCGTCATCGGCTCGCTGTCGAACGTCATCCGCTTCACGATGTTTTCGGCACCGGGCGTCGCCAACGCGGCTGCGCTCAAGGGCGGCATCGTCGGCGTCAGCACGTTCGGCTCGGAAAGCGATTCGACGGTGACGCTCGCGTTGCAAAAGCTCGGACTCAAGCGCGATGACGTCACCGTCAAGGAATATGGCGGCGGCGCGCGCCGGCTGCAGGCGGTGAAGGCTGGAGAAATCAAGGCCACTGCGCTGAACGAGCCGACCGCGTCCCTGGCGCGCGCCGAAGGCGTCAATGTGCTGGTCGATCTCGTTCCCGACCAGATCCCGTGGCTGTTTTCCGGTATGGTCGTGCGCCGCGCCGATATCGCCGCGCGCCACGACGTGCTGCTGCGTTTTCTCAAAGCCAGTATCGAAGGCAATTACCTGGCGCTGACCGACGAGAAGCGCGCCAGGGAGGTCCTCGCCAAGGAGCTGAAGATCAAGGATTCGAAAATCCTCGACATCACCTACGACGACTTCAAGAAGCAATCGCCGCAGAACCTCGTGCCGTCGCGCGAAGGCGCGCAGAACATTCTCAAACAGTTTCCCAATGTCAGCCGGAACGTCGGCGATTTTGTCGATTTGAGCCTGCTCGATGCGCTGAAGAACGAAGGCGTGTTCGCCGCGCTTGAACAGAAGTACGGAGCAAGCAAAGCTCGCTGAACTGTCATGCTCCGCGAAGGCGGAGCATCCAGTAAACTCAGGCGTGACGATGAAACGCTCCGGCATAGTCTTTAACATCAGATGTCTACAAGATCGCCCGCCTGCGCGGGCGATGACAGTGGTCTTTTGTGGTCTTCTCATCGCTCTGACCGCCAAGCCCGCCTACGCCCAATCGGTCGAGGCGTTCTACAAATCGCACCCGATCACCATGCTGGTCGGCAGCGGCGCCGGCGGCGGTTATGACGTCTATGCGCGTACCTTCGCGCGGTTCTGGAGCAATCACATTCCGGGCCGTCCTGATATCATCGCCAAGGACATGCCGGCGGCCGCGGGCCTGGCGGCCGCTTCGACGCTTTACGCCAATGCGGCGCGCGACGGCTCGGTGATCGGCGCGTTCACCAACGGCGCCGCGATGGATCCGCTGTTCGGCAATCCGGGCGCGCATTTCGACGCGCTGAAATTCAATTGGCTCGGCAGCATCGGCAAGCTGGAGAACGTTTGTGCCACCTGGCACACGAGCCCGGTGAAGACCATCGCGCAGGCGCGCGAGCGGCAGGTGATCGTGGCGGCGGCCGGCGCCACGTCGAACACCGCCATCGTGCCAAACATGCTCAACACGCTGATCGGCACCAAGTTCAAGGTGATCTCCGGCTACGATCCAGGTTCGGGGCTCACGCTTGCGGTCGAGAGCGGCGAAGCCGAGGGCATCTGCGGCCTGTCGTGGTCGACCATGAAGGCCTCGCGGCCGCGCTGGATCAGCGAGCATCTGCTCAACGTGATCGTGCAGATGGGTTTGAAAAAGCTCGCGGAGCTGCCGGATGTACCGAGCGCGCTCGATCTGGTGAGCGATCCGCAGAACAAGCGGGTGATGGAGCTGATCCTGATGCGGCAGGAGGCCGGCCGGCCGTTCGCGGCGCCGCCGGACACGCCGCCCGACCGTGTCGCGGCGTTGCGTCAGGCGTTCGATGCAACGTTGGCCGATCCGGCCTTCGTGGCCGAGGCGGGCAAGACCCGGCTTGAGATCGATCCGTTGACCGGGCAGGAGATTGCCACGATGCTGGCGAAAGCCTATGCGGCGCCGAAACCGATCGTTGCGCGCGCCGCCGCCCTGGTCGAGCCGAACGTGAAGTAAGGAGCACCAATGAATACGATGACCGCGACCGCCGCGAGAGAGAAGGGCCCGATCATCTGGCTCGATATGGATCAGCAGGCGCTCGACGACGCCTACGATCAGGCCGTCTATGCGCCGAACCGCGATCAGCTCGGCAAGCGGCGGCTGGCGGCGAGCGCGGCGGCGCTTGCGCGCATCGGCAAACCGGAGCGCCACGCCTATGGGCCGACGCCGATCGAGGGGCTCGACGTCTATCGCACTCCCCACCTTTCCTCCCCCGCAAGCGGGGGAGGAAAGGGTGGGGGCGCGCCGGTGGTCATCTTCGTGCATGGCGGCGCCTGGCGTAATGGCGCAGCGCCCGAATTCACCTATCTGGCCGAGCCGTTCGTGCATCTTGGCGCGCATTTCGTCGTGCTCGATTTCGTCAACGTCGACAATGCCGGCGGCAGCCTGTTTCCGATGGTCGAGCAGGTGCGGCGGGCGGTCGGCTGGGTCTATCGCAACGCCGAGAAATTCGGCGGCGATCGCAACCGGTTGCATCTCGTCTCGCATTCGTCGGGCTCGCATCTCTCCGGCTGTACGGTGACGCACGATTGGGCGAAGGACGGACTGCCGCTCGACATTCTCAAGGGCGCGACGCTCTCGAGCGGCATGTACGATCTCAAACCGGTGCGCCTGTCGAAGCGCTCCAAATACGTCAAGTTCACCGATGAGATGGAACACGAGCTTTCCGCGATGCGCCATCTCGACCGGTTGCACACGCCGCTGATCCTGAGCTACGGCACCTACGAGACGCCGGAATTCCAGCGCCAGACGCGTGATTTCGCCGCCGCCGTGAAAGCCGCCGGCAAGCCGGTCGAGCTATTGGTCGGCGAAGGCTTCAATCATTTCGAAATGCTGGAAACGCTCGCTAACCCGTTCGGCCTGCTTGGCCGCGCGGTGCTCGGACAGATGCGATTGCCGCTGGTCTAGGCTGCAGCGTCGCGCTTGCCGGCGCCACCGGAGTGGCGCATCGCGGTGCGGATCACTTCGGCGCCACAGCTCTTGCACGCATAGACGGTGTCTTCGACATCGGGCGCGACCGCGCGACAGCCGTGATAGGCCATCCGTCCGGCACAAACGGGGCAGGGCATCATGATCGACGGCAGTCTCGACGCAAGAGCGGCCGTAGCATGGCGCATGAGTGAACCCCGATTGACGCTTTTGTGACTTTCCCCCCTGTTGCCACGGTGAGTCAAGATAATTTGTGCATTGCACACAGCTCGTGCCGCACTGCCGCATTGTCTTTGGCTCCTCCTTTTTCCCATAAACTATTGAAAAATTAAGAGAATTCTCGCGTGTTAAGGCAAGGCACGCCGATCGCGGCGAGACTTGTGTGCGTTGCCGCTAGCGAGCCGTCGAGGTCGATGCTGCGGCAGGCGTCCTCGACCACGAACGCATCGAAGCCCTGGTGGCGGGCGTCCTCGGCCGAATAGCGGACGCAAAAATCGAACGCCAGCCCGGCGAGGAACAGTCGCGACAGGCCGCGTTCGCGCAGGTAGCCGACAAGCCCGGTCGGCGTCTTGCGATCGTTCTCATAGAACGTCGAATAGGAATCGATGGCGCTGTGCATGCCCTTGCGGATGATCAGCGCCGTGTGCGGAATGTCGAGCGCCTTGTGAAAAGCCGCGCCGCGCGTGTTCTGCACGCAATGATCCGGCCACAGCACTTGCGGTCCGTAATACGCGGTGATCGTCTCGAACGGCTTCTTGCCCGGATGTGACGACGCGAACGAGGAATGTCCGCGCGGATGCCAATCCTGCGTCAGCACCACGTTGCGGAAGCGTGCCGCGAGACTGTTGATGATCGGGATGATCTCGTCGCCGCGCGGCACCGCCAGCGCGCCGCCGCGACAGAAATCGTTCTGCACGTCGACAACGATGAGAACGCCGTCGTCGCTGAATTTTGCCCGCGTCTTGGCTGCCATCAGGGCTGCGACCCGTTGTGTTGCAGACGGCGGTCGACCTCCGCGGCAAGGTCTAGCAGTTCGGAAGCGACCTCGACGGGGTATGTCGCGTCGAGGTCGAGTCTCCGCAAGGGTTCGGGCAGACGTTCGAGCTCGCGCTTGGTGCGCAGTTTGATATCGGCGAGCGGCTCCGGTGGACGAAGGCGCCGGCCGTCCTTCATCACCAGCGAGAGGAGCGGTTCGCCGCTCTTGTGGTGCCCTTCGAGCGTCAGAATGTCGCCCGCCATGCGACCGTCGGGGCCGTAGCGGCGCCATATCTGCTTGCGTCCGGGCCAGGTGGCTTTGTGCTCTGACTTCTTGCGGCGCGGCAGGCCGGCATATTCCTGCAGCTTGTAAACGCAGTCGACGTTGGGCACGTCGCCTGACGTGGTCAGGCTGGTGCCGACGCCGAAACCATCGATCGGCGCACCTTGGCGCACGAGGGCGGCGAGCGAATCTTCATCGAGCCCGCCGCTGGCAAAGATCGCTACCGTGGCGAGGCCGCCTTGGTCGAGAATCTGCCGCACGCTTCTGGCCAGCGCAGCGAAATCGCCGCTGTCGAGCCGCACGCTGCGGATCGCGATCCCGGCGGCCTTCAGTCGCGGTGCCAGCGTCACGACTTTCCGCGCCGCGGCTTCGGTATCGTAGGTATCGAGCAACAAGGTGAGATTGTCGGGCCGCGCCCGCGCAAACGCCTCGAACGCCGCGGTCTCGTCGTCGAAGGCTTCGATGAACGAGTGCGCCATGGTGCCGTAGAGCGGGATGCCGAAGCGCTCGCCGGCGAGCACCGTCGCGGTGCCGGCAAAGCCCGCAAGATAGCTCGCCCGGGCCGCCATCAATCCGGCCTCGGCGCCGTGGGCGCGGCGGAAGCCGAAATCGACCAGGAGCTTTCCGGGCGCGGCCAGGATGCAGCGCGCGGCCTTCGCGGCGACCAGGCACTGGAAATGCAGAATGTTGATCAGCCGGGTCTCGACGAACTGCGCTTCCGGCAACGGTGCGGTGATACGCAGGATCGGTTCGCTGGCGAAGAACGCGGTGCCCTCCGGCATGGCGTGGACGCTGCCGGTGAAACGGAACGCCGCGAGATAATCGAGCATATTGGGCTTGAAACGGCCGGTGCTCTTGAGCCATGCGATGTCATCCGCGGAGAAGCGCAAGTTCTCCAGATAATCCAGCGCCTGTTCGAGGCCGGCGGCGAGCAGAAATCCCCGACGCCGCGGCAGCGTACGCACGAAAAACTCGAACACCGCGGTCTCGGTGTCGCCATGATCCAGATAGGCCTGGATCATGTTGAGCTGGTAGAGGTCGGTGAGCAGCGGACTTTCTGGGCGCATCGGATCGCTTCGTGGTGCTGACAGCGGCTAAGGGAGACTAGCAGAGTACGGCGCGTATGGCGCACCCGCACTCCCCGATGGGGCGAGATGGAAGACAAGCGCTCCCGTTCTCGCGGCGCGATTTTTTGCGCGTCCGAGCCATGCGGCACGCCATTCCAAGAACGACGCCACAACCGACCTTCGTCAGAGCAATTCGGCCGTGGAGAGACCGAGGCGCTCAAGATCGGGTACGGCGCACGGACGAACGAACGGACGGAAAAGAAAAAGGAAGCAGAACGCCGACAGACGCGGGTCTACC
>DASZWK010000145.1:0-5578 GCA_035546235.1 Xanthobacteraceae bacterium
ACGAGAACATGCAGCCGTGGTTTCTTGGCATCAATCCGCGCGGCTTGGTGCCGGTCCTGGTCGATGACGGTGCGGTGCACATCGAAAGCAATGACATCATCCAGTATTTGGAGCGGAAATTTACCGCCCCAAAGCTGATACCGGCGGGTCACGAGAATGAACTCGCGACGCTGCTGCGCCATGAGGACGATCTGCACCTCGATCTGCGCACCTTGAGCTTCCGCTTCGTGTTCGCGCCGCCCGGGCCACCGAAGCCAGCCGCCGCGCTTGACAGTTATATCAAAAACGGCGCTGGCACCGTACGGGGCGTCAAGGATCCCGAGAAAGACGTTCAAGTCGAATTCTGGCAACGCGCGGCACGCGAGGGCTTTACCGATGAGCGGGCGCGCGCGTCGGCGCAAAAATTCCGGGCGGAGTTCGATGCGCTCGACAGGACGCTGGCCACGCAGCCCTATTTGATGGGCGCCGAACTGTCCGTGCTCGACATCGCCTGGTTCATTTACGAGCACCGGCTTTCGCTCGGCGGCTACCCGTTCGCGCGGCTGCATCCGCACGTTCACGCCTGGGCGGAAAAGCTGCGCGCCAAGCCGGAATTTGCCAAAGAGGTCGGGCAACTTCGTCATTCGCCCGAGCAGCTCGATGCCGTCCACCGCGCGCAAGCCGGCAAGACGCTGGAAATGGTCGCGGGGTTTTAGCTCGAAAAGATAAACCGTGTGCCGACCGCGGAGTGCACGACCTTGTCGCCAAGAGCGTCCCGCGCGAGATCGTAAAAGCGATCGCCGGTGCAGTGCGCCGGAACGATCAAGTCAGGATTAATCTCCCGGAACGCTTCGATGGTCGCCCTGATGTACTCATCGCCAAGCGGCGGCACGATATGAAAGCCGCCGATCACAGCGTGGACCTTGCCGATACCTGAGGCTTCTTGCGCCTGCTTGACGGTGTTGATGACGCCGCGATGGCTGCATGACGTGAGCACGACCAGGCCTTTGCCCTTGACCATGTAGGCAGTGCCGATCTCGTGGTCGAAATCGTCGGGAATGTAGCTGCCGGTATTCTTTGCCGCCGGCATGTTCTCCGGGAAGCAGCCCATACCATCGAAGATGCCGACGATCTCGAGGCTCGGCTGCAACGGCTTCTCGAACGAAGTCTGGCCGATGCGGCCGGTGGTGAAGGCGTGATCGGCGACGACGGCCGGCTCCTGCGATGTCATCAGCATCAGTTCGGCCTCGAAAATCGCGTCGCGGTCAAGCGCACCGAATTGGCCGCCGGCGTTGCGGCGAATGCAGAACGCGTCCTCGCCGCCGACATAGAATGGCAGGTTTCGCTTCAGCGTGTTCTTGTTGGCCGCAAGAAAGCCAACCATGCCGCCGAAATGGTCGTAATGACCGTGACTGAGAACGAGCGCGTCAAACGTCGCCGGATCGATCTTCAGGATCGACATATTGTTGAGCAGAACTTCCGGCGTATAGCCGAAATCTATAAGCACGTTGCGCTCCTCGCCGCCGCGATGCGACTGCGCGTGCATGGCGAGGCCCCACTCGCCGTTGAGCGCGGTGCGCGGCGGGGCGTCCGGCGTGGTGTTGCCGCCAACGCGCCGCTCGATCGTGATGCCATGGCGCTGCTCCGGCGGCACGAATTGAATCACGACATTGTCGGTGATCATGCGCACCGAGAGCCGGTCAACTTCCGGCACGTTGCGGCCCAGTTTTGGCGCGCTGGAGGTTCGTGCGCTGGCGGCCATTGCGCCGATCATGGCCGAAATGAAACCGGTACCGCCCGCGCAGAACGAGCCGTAGGTCGACCACAAAGCCGATCCGGGTCCGCAGTTGCAGCCGCCGAACAACATGTTTGCCTCCCCATGTTTAGGCGTCGAAGGTAGCCGAGAGCGCATGGCGGCGAAATGCCTGGACAGCCGCGCGTATAAAGCGCAGGCATCGATAATCGCGCATTTTCGGATTCACTTGGTGGGGCGAATCGGGCACTTTGCCGCCGCGGGCGCTTGCGGCGTCCGGGCTTGCCGAATTTCAGCGGGACGCTCCTCGATGCGCGCGCTTATTGCACTCGGGCTGATGCTGTTGCTGCCGCAACTCGCGCACGCGGCCGATTGGCGCTATTGCCTCGCGCCTTCGCATGCGCAGCGCAAAGTTTATGTTTCGCCGCCGTTTCCCGCCACCATGCCGATGGACGATGTCGAATCGCAGTTCGGACGGTCGCTCAACCGCTCGGGGCTGCGCTTTGACGACGTGCAATGTCCGCGCGGCGACGGCGAGACGGCGACGCTGACGATGCAGCAGCACGCGATCACGGTAAATCGCGAACTCGGCAACGAGGTCATCAACCTTCGCTGGAAGCCGAACGGCTGAGACGGCTGGCCGATTTTCCGCTGGTCACGCGACCGCGGCGAAGGAACGTATAAAGAACGAATAACAGATGTTGCTGCAGCGGAACGATGCGTCCGCGGCAGGTTTCGCAGCGTCATAACGGTGATAATGAAGACCATTCGCGGGACGGAGCGCGGGGCGCGGTGTTGAATTCCTTATCTAAATTTCTGGCGTCCCGCGGGCAGGCGAACGACGTCGATTACCGCTTGCTTATTCCCCTGGTGGCATATTCGGCCACGGTGCAAACGATCTACGCGATCGTTCGCGTGACGACGTCGTATCGGGCCATCGAGCTTGATTTGCCGGTGGTTTGGCTCGGCGTCATCTCGGCGACGTTTGCCATTCCGCCGACGCTTCTTGCCGTCTGGGTCGGCCGCCTGCTCGATCGCGGCTACGATGCGCAAGCCGCGTGGTTCGGTTCCGGTACGTTCGTGCTGGTCTGCGCCGGGTTCTGCTTTTTCGCCAACTCCCTTGCCGGGCTGCTCATCCTCACCGCGCTGTTCGGGGTGGGCCATCTGTTCCTGATGGCGAGCCAGCAAATGCTGTGCATTCGCAGCGCCGGGCCGCGCGGCCGCGATGCGGCATTCGGCAATTACGTGGTCGGCAGCGCCGTCGGTCAGGGAATAGGACCTTATCTGATCGCCTGGCAGGGCGGCTCGGCCACCGTGCCGCCGACGGGCCGCCTGTTCGCCCTGGCGCTTTTGGTCGCGGTTATCTCGCTCATCACGGCGGCGGTCATACGGCCGGCGCCCCGGCACAAAATGACCAACCGCAGCAGCGGGGTCGTGCCGGTACGTGCGCTGATGCGCCAGAGCGGGCTGATGGCGGTGCTGATCGCCAGCGTCATCACCATCACGTCGCAGGACCTGCTGACAATCTATCTGCCGCTGCTCGGCACTGAACAGAACATCGACGTGCGTAACATCGGCGCTTTGCTCACCATACGCTCGGTGGCGTCGCTGTTCTCGCGCCTGTCGTATACGCGCATACTGCGCCTGGTCGAACGGCAGAAATTGACGCTCATCACCATGGCGGCCGCCGGGGTGGGCTTTGCCTGCTTTGCTCTACCGATCCACTTGGCGGTGATGTACGCCGCGATGACGTTTCTGGGCTTCGCGCTCGGCATCGCTACGACGCTCAGCCTGACCAATGTGGTCGATCTCGCTTCGCCCGCCGCCATGGGCACGGTGATGTCGCTGCGCATCACCGGTAACCGGCTCGGGCAGGCCGCGGTGCCGTTCCTCGCAAGCCTCGTCGCCACCGCGACCGGCGTCGCCGGCGTTTTCGCCATCATCGCCGCAAGCCTCGCCGGCTCGGGCGCGTCGGTTTTTTTCAGCCGCCAGGAGCGCGCATGAGCGGTCATCGCTTCAGCTGTTCGAGCTCGGGAAACGGCGCGTAGGCCGCGCCGGCGCACGGTTCGTGCGCCGTTTTCGCGTCGACGAATTCGTCGAACCGGCCGGCGAGAAACACCGCCGCAATCTGCTGCTCGCCCGCATAGGTGCCATTGCTCTGTTTGCCGTTGAAACGCAGGCAGACGATGTAGCGGGTGCCGCTGCCTGGGACATCCTTGAGGACCGGCGCGGCGATGGCGGCGTCGCGAATTCCGCTCGGATCGTTCAGATAGGCGTGCATGGCGCCGAGAATGTCGGCCTTGTAGTTGTCCGGAAAGGCGTGAATGTCGCTGCCGCCGCCCAAATGGTACCCGGCACAGCCGTTCAATGACAGCGCGGCAGCGACGAAACCGGCATGCCGCCATCGTGCGCGTGTGCCGTTCATCCAGCACCCAATTCAGATCGGGACCGCCATGGCCTCGAACGCGGCATCGCAATTGATCAGATCGACCCGCTTCTGCACGATGCGAAACGTATCGCCATGCCGCCGTAGATGATGGCGTTGTCGCCCGGCGAACAGACGCTGCACGTCGTCGCGGTATTCGGCCATGATGAACGTCGAGCCGACGCGGAATTCACCCTTGCCGTCGTCGACGTGCTCGATCACCACATTGCCGACGATGTGCGCGGTGCGCGACGGCGGCGTCTGCACATGGATGCGCGGATGTTCGAGCCGCTCGATCCGCGTCTTCATCAGATCGCGGTCGTCATAGAACAGCGAAGCCTGATCGAACGGACTCTTCTGATCGGGCACGGACGGCACCCAATAGGTGCCGTCCTCGTCGAACAGCGCCATCCAGTCGCGAAAGCGCCGTTCATCGAGCAGACGCGCCTCGTCGATGAGAAAATCCTCGAACGGGCCGCGGTCGATGCCGGCGGCCACCGCGAGCCTGCGAGTAGCCAGCGCCATTACGCGGCCTCATCCATGTAGCCGAGCCAGGCCTTGTATTGGGCGCGCACCACCATCTCGTGCGTGGCGAGCCCGCGCGTGGCGTTGGTCGCGCTGTCGGGTTCCTCGGCGCCCAGGCCGCGCGAGATGTCGACCCAGTCGGTCAAGTGGCTTTGCAGCCCCTTCTGCGCGCGCACGAACGATTCCAGATCGTCGGTCTGCACGAATGAGGCGGCCGAGTGGGTGACGTTGAGCAGGCGGATGTTGGCGAAGTTCATGTCAGCCGAGGCGCCCGAGAGGCGGATCGGATAGATGTTCACCTCGGTGCGGTCGACCGCGATCGGCTTGATGACGCGGACGTGGATGTTCAGGCCCATGATCGACATGTTGGGATAGATCAGCGAATTGTGCAGCCGCGGCGTGAGGATTTCGGCCGCCCGTTCGGCGCCGACCTTGTCGGCCAGCATACGCTTATAGTCATCGAACACCGGGCTCGATCGCTTGCCGTCGTCGAGCGTGGTGTTGCTGGTCCAGCCATGGCCGTTGCCGGCGGTGAAGCTCTTGCGGTCCTTCCACGACGCCGCGGTTTGTTTCTTCTCCGTCTCGATGACGGCGGCGCCCTTCTGGTCGCCCTCGCGGCGGGCGAACTGCACGCCTTGCTTGTTGACCGTGGAGGCATGGCCGAACGGCACATGGTAGGAGTCGAGCACGTTCTCGACCTGGAGCTTCCAGTTGCCGCTATAGACGTAGCGATGCATGCCGGCGTCGAGCGCGAGCGTGCCGTCGGGCGCGCGATCGACCAGATCGTCGATGTTGCCCTTCATCGGGCCGATATGGTCCTCGAAGCTCGGGCCCTTGTCGGCAAGGCTCGCGAAAACGAAGCCGCGATATTCGCCGGTGCGCGGCGCGCGCGCGAG
>DASZWK010000146.1:0-17049 GCA_035546235.1 Xanthobacteraceae bacterium
CCAAGTCTCGCCCCAGCAATATTCGGTCAGCAGGCGCTGAAAGTCGCGATTGAAATCGTCGACGTTTTGCAGCGCGCGATCCACATAGGCGTCGCCCAGCACCTGTTTGCGCTTGGCGAGGCCGGTATCGTAGCGTTTCTGATCCATGGCGGTTCCTTTCCTGTGCTCTCGGTCATTTTATTCGTGATGGCCAAGCTTGTCCCGGCCATCCATGTCTTCAGCCCGCAAAGACGTAGATGCCCGGCACAAGGCCGGGCATGACGCTTTAGCCGTTACGTTCTCGACTTAAAATCTCGATCTCACCATCAATCTTCCGCCGGGCCGCCCTTCCAGCGCTTGACGATCCCGGCATCGATGCCGAACAGGTCGAGAAGGCGCCCGCAGGTGTGGTTGATGATGTCGTCGACGGTCTTCGGCCTGTTGTAGAAGGCCGGCACGATGGGCGACACCACGGCGCCGATTTCGGCGAGCGTCAACATGCTGCGCAAATGCCCGACATGCAGCGGCGTCTCGCGCACCGCCAGCACCAGGCGGCGCCGTTCCTTGAGCACGACGTCGGCGGCGCGCGACAGCAGCGAGGACGTCACCCCCGAGGCAATCTCGCTCATGGTGCGGATCGAGCACGGTGCGATGACCATGCCCATCGTTGGAAACGAGCCGGAAGAGATCGCCGCGCCGATATCGGCATTCGGATAATGGACCGCAGCGAGCGCGCGCACGTCCTTCGGCTTGAGGTCGGTCTCGTAGGCCATCGTCATCTCGGCCGATTTGCTCATCACCAGGTGAGTCTCGATGCCGGCTTCGCGCAATATTTCCAGAAGCCGTATGCCGTAGACCGTTCCGGAGGCGCCCGAGATGCCGACGATCAACCGCTGTGGATGCTTGGCCATGCCTGCCCCTACCCTCAATCTGTGCCGACGGCGGCACTCGAGCGCTCGCCCGCAATTGAATCGAACGCGCCGAGAAGGACGTCCACGGTCTCCCGTGGAAATGTCGCGCCCACGATATGTTCGTAAGCGCAGAGATTGCCGTGCGCCGCCGTGCGCGGATCGGCTTCCTTGCCGAACGGCGTCGACTGGCTGAGCGCGAACAGCGCCTGCTGCTGCAGGCGCTCCGCCTCGAGTTCGATCGCCTTGATCTTGGTCCGAAACGCTTCCTGCCGCACGGGCTCGATCAGCGTCCGCGCGCTTTTGAGTTTGCGCCGGATGGTGCGCATGGGAATGACGGTGAGGTTACGCCAGTCGCGGACCTTGTCGTCGAGCGATTTGACCTCGTCGCCTGAAAGCAGACGCCCCTCGTCAGCGCGCCACAAGAGAAACAGCAGGAGGTTGACGTCGACGCCGTAGTCATCCTGCAAGGTGACGCAGGCGTCGGCTACGTCAGACAATCGATAGAACTGCAATGAGAAGCGCCAGAACGGCGTCGTCTCGCTCGAAGGCTGCGTCTCGGTCATGAACTATTCTCTTGGTCATTCGGGGACGCCGCGAAGCGGCGAACCCGAAATCCATATCCGCAAGCGCCGGGGCTATGGATTCCGGGCTCGCGGGCCAACGCCCGCGCCCCGGAATGACAACGTGTTATTCTTGCCGAGCCGGTCATGCGGCAAACAGCCTCTCGTAGGCGCCGGCGGCGCGCATGGCGGCGACGATGCGCTCCGGCGTCAGCGGCGTCTCGGCGAAATGCACGCCAAACGGCGTCAGCGCGTCTTCGATCGCTGAAATGATCGCGGCGGGCGCGGGAATCGTGCCGCCTTCGCCGGCGCCCTTGACGCCGAGCGGGTTGAGCGGATTGACGATCTCGACATGAGCTATGGCGCAGGTCGGCACGTCGGTCGCCATCGGCAGCATGTAATCGGCAAACGACGTTGTGAGCGGCTGCGCGTTGGCGTCGTACTGCATCCATTCGAGCAGCGCGTTGCCGATACCGTGGGCGACACCGCCTTGAACCTGGCCGTCGACGATCAGCGGATTGATCACACGTCCCGCGTCATGGGCGACCGTGTAGCGGAGAATTTTCACGCCGCCGGTCATGGCGTCGACCTGCACTTCGACGACGTGGGTGCCGGAGCAATAGGCGGCCTGCGATGGCGTGTAATAGGCGGTGTGTTCGAGGCCGGCGGCCTGTCCGGCCGGCAGCGAAACGCCCGGAATGCCCTGCGCCAGGCGCGCCAGATCGCCGAAGCCGATCGACGGTTTGTTGCCGCGGCGCGAGGTTGCCTGGCCGTCGTCGAGATCGATTTCGCTTTCCGGGACGTCGAGCGTGCGCGCCGCCAGCGCTACAAGCTGCTTACGGACTGCCTGTCCGGCAATGAGCGCCGAAGAACCGGCGTTCACCGCCTGCCGGCTGGCAAAGGCGCCGACGCCCTGCGCGATGGCTCCAGTGTCGCCGATCGTCATGACGATGTCGTCGAGGCGGCAGCCGGTTTGTTCGGCGATGATCTGCGACAGCGTGGTGCGGGTGCCCTGGCCCTGATTGGTGGCGCCGGTCGCGACCATGACCTTGCCGCTCGCCAGCACGCGCACGGTGACGCCCTCGAACGGCCCGAGCCCGGTGCCCTCGACGTAATTGGCGATCCCAATGCCGATGAAGCGGCCCTCGTCGAGCGCCGCCCGCTGCCGCTCCCGGAAGCCATCGTAATCGGCAAGCTCCAGCGCTTTTTCCTGTACGCGCGGATAATCGCCGCTGTCGTAGACGAGCGGCTTGCCGTCGCGGAACAGAAGCCCGACCTCGTACGGCATCTGTTCGGGCTGGATCAAATTTCGTCGTCGGACTTCGGTGCGGTCGATGTTCAATTCGCGTGCGACCCGGTCAAGGAGCCGCTCCATGGCGAACACGGCCTGCGGCCGGCCGGCGCCGCGCACCGGCGTCGTCGGTACCTTGTTGGTGAGCATAACCGTGGTGTCGAGCTGATAGGCCGGCACCACATAGGGGCCCGGCACCGTCGTCGACGCAATATAGGGCATGACGATGCCCCACGGCACATAGGCGCCGGTGTCGTGCAGCATGCGGCCGCGCACTCCGAGGATCTGCGCGTCGTCGTCGACCGCAATCGACATTTCCCAGTACTGGTCGCGCTCCTGCGTTGCGCACAGAAAATGCTCGCGGCGGTCTTCGATCCATTTCACCGGCCGGGCGACTTTGAGCGCCGCCGCCGGAATCACCGCCTCCTCTGGATAGAAGATCGCCTTCGGCCCAAAGCCGCCGCCGACATCGGGTGCTATCATGCGGATCGATTGCAGATCGCGGTCGAGCAGGTCGGCCAGCGCCTGGCGACCGAGATGCGGCGTCTGCGTTCCCGACCAGACCGTGAGCAGGTCCGACGCCGGATCATGGCTGGCGAGCACCGCGCGGGTCTCCATCGCCATGCCACCGCCGCGGTGCTGCCAGAGCCCCTCGGTGAAAACGTGCGCGGCGTCGGCGAAGGCGGCGTCGGTATCGCCATAAGCCATCCGGAACGAGGCGGCGACGTTCGACGACAGATCGCCGTGCACGTGCGGCGCATTGTCCTCGGCGGCGGTGCGGCAATCGGAGATGGCCGGCAGCACGTCGTATTGCACGATCATCGCCGCAGCCGCGTCTTCGGCGATGTAGCGCGTGTCGGCGATCACCACGGCGACGGCCTGCCCCACATAACAGACTTCGTCGCGCGCCAGCGGGTGCTGAGTTTTTGTCGTCGCCAGCGCCGGATTGGGCAACAGCAGCGGCAGCCGCCGTGTCCGCATCGAGTCGGGCAGATCGGCGGCGGTGATCACGGCGTGAACGCCCGGCATGATCAGCGCCACCTTGCTGTCGATCGAGACGAGCTTGGCGTGTGCGTGCGGCGAGCGCACGAAACAGGCGTGCAGCGCGCCGGGCAGTTTCACGTCGTCGACAAAACGTCCGCGGCCGGCGAGCAGCGCCGGGTCTTCGAGCCGCGTCACGCGCGCGCCGAAATGCTTCGCGCCCATCACGCGGTCTCCTGCTTGTCGGCGTCGCGCAGCCGCCGCGCCGCATCGAGCGCCGCCGCCACGATGCCCGCATAGCCGGTACAGCGGCACAGATTGCCGGTGAGGGCTTCACGCACCTCCTGCTCGCTCGGGTCAGGCGTGTCACGCAACAACTCGGTCAGCGTGATCAGCATGCCGGGCGTGCAGAAGCCGCACTGCAGACCGTGATTGTCGATGAAGGCTTGCTGCAGCACCGAAAGCTTACCCTCCGGCGTGAGCCCTTCGACCGTGGTCACCTCGCAGCCATTGGCCTGCACGGCGAACATCAGGCAGGAGCGCGCCGTGCGGCCATCGACCAGCACTGTGCAGGCGCCGCACACGCCGTGCTCGCAACCGACATGCGTCCCGGTGAGATTGATTTCGTGGCGCAGGAAATCGGCCAGCGTCAGCCGCGCGTCGATGACGCGGGCGTAGGACTTGCCGTTGACGTTCATTCGTGCCGCTTGCCTGCCCATGGCCGGTCCTAGGCTTGCACGCCGGCGCGCTGCGCCGCGTCGTTGAGCGCGCGCGAGCTTAAGACCTGCGCGAGGTGTCGGCGGTATTCGCCGCTGGCGTGGATATCGCTGATCGGCTCGGTCTGCCGTGCGGCCGCAGAGGCGGCGCGGATCGCCGCCGCGTCGAGCGGTTGCCCAGTGAGACGTGCCTCAGCGGCTTCGACGCGGACCGGCGACGTGGCGATGCCGAACAGGGTGAGCCCGGCGCGGCGCACGACATTGTCGGCGCCGATATCTAGCAGCGCCACGGCGCCGGCCAGCGCGAAGTCGCCCTGCCGGCGGGCAAATTCATGGAAGCCGTAGCCATGACCTTGCCGCCAGAGCTGCAGATCGATCGCGGCGATCATTTCGTCCGGCGCGAGCGAAGTCGCCATGAAGCCCGAACCAAATTCGTGGAAGGCGATCTGCCGAATGCCGCGCACGCTCGCGACGTGGACGATCGCATCGTGGGCGGCGCAGACGGCGGGCAGTTCGGCAGCGGGATCGGCGTGCGCCAGGCTGCCGCCGATGGTACCGCGATTGCGGGTCTGACGATGCCCGACATGGCGGAGCGCCTCGGCCATCAACGGGCAAAGCCTTTGAATCTCAGGCGACGTTTCGATGTCGCGCTGGCGAGTCATGGCGCCGATGCGCAGGCGTCCGTCGCCGACCACGATACCGCGCAATTCATCGAGACCGTTGAGATCGACCAGATGATCGACGATCACGTAGCGAAAATTCATCATCGGCACGAGCGATTGCCCGCCGGCCAGCACCTTGGCGTTGGGCAATTTCGCCAGCAGTTCGGCCGCTTCCTTGAGCTGCCGCGGGGCGTGATAATCGAAGGGCGCTGGTTTCATCGTCCGGGCACTAATAAACGAAGCTCGCAACCTAGATCGCGCCCGGTTCGTGCACAATGGCGAGGTATGCGGCTCCCTCTCCCCGCGTGCGGGGGAGAGGGTCGGGTGAGGGGGCGCTGCCGCTTGCTGAGACTTTTTCTGTTGGGCTTAGAATCGTTCTGTTTAGCTCAGGATGCGGCACGGCCCCCTCACCCGACCTGCTGCGCGCTTTGCGCTTGCAGGTCGACCTCTCCCCGCGCGGCGGGGAGAGGTGAAGAAGTTATGCCGTCTTGATGCCAAGCTGTTCCATTTCCTTGGCGTAGGCCCCATCCATGCGCGAGGTCTGGCCGTGCTTGGCGAGTTCGGTCGCGAACAGCCGGCGGACCTCCGGCTTCTCGTCGATGTAGTCGACCTGGTCGCCGCCGACGCGCCGGCTGATCCAGGCCTTGGGCACGCCCTGCGCATTGCGGATCGCGACGCCCTCATGCTTGAAGGCGAGATAGCGCGCCGGCGTCGCGCCGGAATTGAAGTGCTGATGGAACCACATGTTGGGCGGCACAATCAGGGTGCCGACCTCCCAGTCGAAGCGTTGCGGCTCCTCGCCCTCCGGCCACATCAGCGAAAAGCCCTCGCCCGACAGCACGATGACGTGCGCGCCCGGACCGTGCGCGTGCGCTTTCTTGTAGGTGCCGATCGGGAACTGGGAGATGTGGCTGTTCATCGAGCCCTTGGCGAGATTGAAGCGGATGTGCCCGCCGCCGGCGCCGCGTTCCGCCGCGGTAATCAGCGGAAGGTTGACCGCATCGGGCACGAAATTCGTGGTGAGAAGGAAGCCCTTCTGCTCGCCCTTGGAGGTGAAATAGTCCGGCTCGCCGGAGAAGCGATCCTTGAAGTCGTATTTGGTATTGAAGATGAAATCGACATCTTCATAGAGATTGATGACCGGCGGCGCGTTGGTGACCGCGACGTAGCGCACCGGCTCGCGGCCCGAGCCGTTGAAATGCTGGTGATGGCAGTTGAGCGGGATGGCGAACAGGGCACCTTCCTTCCACTCGAAGGTGATGCGGGCGCCGGCGTCGTTCCACACCGTGGTCGAGCCGCGGCCGGACAGGATCATGATCATCTCTTCGTAGAGCTGCCGGTGCGGATTGAGGCTCTTGCCGGGCGGAATCTCCATGACGTGGCAGTCGTTCGAAGTGCGCGAGGCGTCATGGTTGAGGAAGACCGCGTTGCCGCCGCGCCGCGCCCAGGGCTTCAATTCGACGGTGCGGAGGTTGCGCACGTAGATCGACGGTAGAATATCGAGCCCTTCGGCCTTTACCCAACGCGTGTACGGCGTTTCCTTCTCGGTCTTGAACTTGTTGGCAAGGTCCTCGGAAACGACAGCGTTTTTGGCCATTTGGCTCTCCTGTTTACTTTTTAGGCCGCCGCGCGCGGCGCAGCGGTCTCGGCGATCGCGACACATTTTTCCGCCCGCATGCGCACGTGAATAGGATCGCCTGTCGGCGTACGCAAGGAGGGGTGGACCCGGGCGAGGAGGACAGATTCGCCGACTTTGACCTGGAAATCCAGATAGTCGCCGAGAAACACCTTGGCGTTTACGACGCCGCGGTAAAGATTGTCATCCTCGTCCCGCGCCGGCGCGGTTTCGGACAGTTCGACGTCTTCGGGACGCACCGACACCACAACCGGTGTGCCTTTGGCAAGCGATTCCACGCATTGCACGTTGAGGTCGCCGAGCGGGGTCGCGACCCGGCAGCGGGCGTCGTCGGTCGCAGCCGACAGCATGGTGCCGTCGATAAAGTTGGTGTTGCCGACGAAATCGGCGACGAACTTGTTGCGCGGGCGCTCGTAGATGTCGCGCGGTGAGCCGATCTGCACGATGCGGCCCTCGTTCATGACGCCGATCTCGTGCGACAGCGCCAGCGCTTCGCTCTGGTCGTGGGTCACGTAGATCGTGGTGAGGTCGAATTCGCGCTGCATGCGCTTGAGCTCGAACCGCATCTTTTCGCGCAGCTTGGCATCGAGGTTCGACAGCGGCTCGTCGAGCAAGAGGAGCTGCGGTTCCATCACCAGCGCACGGGCGAGCGCCAGCCGCTGCTGCTGACCGCCGCTAAGCTTCGTCGCGTCGCGGTCGGCGAGTTCCGCAAGCTGCACCGCCGAAAGCACGCGCATGACTTTTTGTTCGATCTCCTTCCGGCTCGGCCGCGATTTGCGCACTTCGAGCGGGAAGGCGACGTTCTTGAAGACGTTCATGTGCGGCCAGATGGCGTAGGATTGAAACACCATGCCGAAATTGCGCCGATTGGGAGCGACGAAAACACCTTTGTCAGAGGAAAATACGATCTGCCCGCCGACCTCGATCTCGCCCTGCCGCGGCCGCTCCAGTCCGGCGATCGAGCGCAGCGTCGTGGTCTTGCCGCAGCCGCTCGGGCCGAGCAGGGTGAACAGTTCGCCGTCCGGCACATCGAACGATACGTCCTGCGCCGCCTTGACGGCCGCGCCGCGTTCGTTGGCGTATTCGGTAAACAGCGCGCGCACGCTCAGCACGGTGCGAACCTCCCCCGCAATAGCGCATCATGTGAGCGACGGGTGCGTCGCGCCCTGCGCCTATTCCGCCTTTAGTCCCGCAGCCTTGATCACCGGCCACCACTTGGCAATATCCGCTTTGCGTAAGTTTTCCAGTGCCTCAGGGGTGCGCTGATCGGCGGGCGGCATGTCGAGCCCCATCTCGACGATCCGCTTGTGAAAGGTCGGATCGGCCATGGCGGCGTCGGCGGCGACGTTGAGCTTGGCGACGATTTCGGGCGGTGTTCCCACCGGCGCCCAGAGCGCGTTCCAGACCGACACATAAAGTCCGGGCAGTCCGGCTTCATCCACTGTCGGAATATCGGGAGCCGCCTCCGACCGGGATTTGGCGGTGAGTGCATAGGCCCGGATCTTGCCGGCGCGTACCAGCGGCAGGAAGCTGCCTGTCGCGGTGCACATGAAATTGATCTGTCCGGCGAGCATGTCCTGCATGGCGGGCGGGCCGCCCCGATACGGGATGAGCTGCCACTTGGCCCCGATCATGCGCTGGATGGAGACGCCGCAGAGTTGCTGCATCGTGCCCGAGCCGACGGTGCCTTGCAGCACTTTTTGCGGATTAGCTTTGATCCACGCGGTCAGCTCCTTGAGCGTCTTGGCCGGGACGTCGTTGGTGCTGACCAGTATGAATGGATAGCTCGGCAACAGCGCGATGGGCGCAAACGCCGTGGCCGGATCGTACGGCAGCTTCATGGTTGCGGGCGTGAGCACGAACGCCTCGGAATTGCCGAGCAGCAGCGTGTAACCGTCAGGCGCCGCGCGGGCGACGTGCGCGGCTCCGACCGTGCCCGAGGCGCCGCCCATATTCTCGGTGATGATCGGCTGTCCGAGAGTGGTCCGCATCCGCTCCGTCAGGAGCCGGACGACGCTGTCGGTGACACCCCCTGCCGGATAGGGCACGACGATGGAAATCGGCCGTGTTGGGTAGCCTTGCGCCTGCGCCGCTGTCGCGCCGAGGGCGGCCGCCAAAACAGCACCGCAAATCACCCTCCCAACCTGGCTCGACATTAATCGCTTGATTTCGCCCATAGTCACGTGCGTCCACCCTGAAACATTGTTCGAAGCCCGGATCATCGCCCTATTTCACGCCTGCGCAACACCAAAGCGGCGGCTGAGGAACTGTGCGAGCGCGACGAAGCCAAGCAGCACCAGGATCATCATGACGCCAAGTGCCGATAATTCAACGTATTGACCGTTCTGCCACATTTCCCAAATCTCGACCGATACGACTTCGGTTCCCGGACTGTAGAGCAGGATCGAACTTGCCAGTTCGCGGATCGACACGATGACGATGTAGATCCAGCCGGCGATCAGGCCGGGCTTGAGCAGCGGCAGCACGATGCGGCGGAACACGGTGGCGAGCGATGCGCCGCTCATGGCGGCCGATTCCTCAAGTTCCTTGTGTACTTGCAGAAGCGCCGCGCTGTTGTAGCGCATGCCGTAGGGCAGAAAGCGCGTCACGTAGGCGATCAGCATGATCCACAGCGTGCCGTACACGCCAATCGGCAGGATCAGATAGCAGACCATGATGGCGAGCCCGAGCACGAGGCCCGGATAGACCAGCGGCAGCGAGGCGAGATTGTCGATCAGCCAGCGCCCCGGCAGCCGCGTGCGCACCACGATGAAGCACAAGGCCGAACTCGCCAGCATGATCAAGGTCGCGCTGACGAGCGACAACAGAACGCTGTTCCAGATCGCGGTGCCGATTTCCGGGTAGGTGAACACGTTGCGGTAGGCCGCGAGCGTGAGGTTTTTGAGAGCGGCGAGCGACGGCACGCTGTAGAAGCGCTGCAGCGACGACCACAGCAGCACCAGAAACGGCAGCACGATCACCAAAGCGACGTAGGTGAAAAAGATCGCGGCGGTGGCGTAGCGCCAGCGTCCGATGCTGATGACGCGCGGGCGATAACCCTTGCCGGTCACCGTGGAAAAACGGCTGCCGCGCGTGGCGATACGCGCATTGAGATAGATGCACACGGAGGTGATGACGAGCAGCGTCAGGCCATACGCCGAAGCGAGCCCGATCCGGCTCGGGTAGGAGTGGATCGCGTTGTAGATCGCCGACGTATAGACCTCGATGCCGACCGGCAGGCCGAGCAGCGTGGGCACCTCGAACGATTCCAGGGCGCGGACAAACAGCACGATCAGCGCCGCCGCGGTGGCGGGCCATGCCAGGCGGATGGTGACGCGCCAGGCGATCTGCACGACATTTGCGCCGCTCATCATCGCGGATTCCTCGAGCGAGGGATCCATAGAGCGGAAGGCTGAGCTCATCAGCAAAAATGCGACCGGCGAATAGTGCAGGCCGTCGACCCAGATCATTCCGGGGATTGAATAGATATTGATGAACACCGCGTCGGTGTGGAACGCGAAACGCAGCGCGAGATTAATGATGCCGATCTTCGGGCTGCCGAGGAAAATCCACGACACCGTGAACAGAATCCCGGGAATGATGAGCGGCACCAGCGCCAGCGCGAAGAACAGCGATTTGAACGGAGTGTCGGTGCGCTCGTTGATCCACGCGAGCAACGTGCCGAAAAAGAACGCCAACGCCGCGCTGCCGAGCGCGAATTGCAGCGAATTGACGAACAGGCGCGCCGTATCGGCGTTGGCATAGGCGCGGCGATAATTGTCGAGCGTAAAGCGCGCCGCGGTCATTGCGGTCTGCGGCGACAGCACGCTCTGCCAAACCATGAAGATGAGCGGCACCAGCACGAGCCATGCGACCAGCACAATCGCCGCCACGCTGGCGAGCCAGCTCCAGTCGGCGCGGCGCTGGATCGCAGCCGCAGCCACGCCCGCCGTTTGTGCCGTTGCGGTCACGCTCGCGCCGCGTAGCCCGCAAGCGCGCCGCGCAGGATTTCGCGGGAGGGTTCGGAACCGTCGACCAGGCGGATGCTGCGACGCTTGATCTTCCAGCCGGAGGCGGTGCGGTGCATATCCCAGCGGCTCGTCACCACGCGGTGGATGTGATAGCCGCGCGAAGCACCGTGATTGGGGACTTCAATCGCCTCGCCGGATTTGTTTGGCGTCAGGATCTGCAGATAGGAGATCACAACGGCGTTGTCGCCATCGATTGCGACGTGCGGCAGCCCGGTGAAATGGGCGAGGCCGCCCGCAATCGCGGCCTGGTGGCCGGGGCTCGTCAGCATCGCCGCAATGGCCTTGTTGCCGACGGCGCCGGATAGACCGGCGCCGCGATCGAACTCGCCGTCCTCGGCGTAGACCGCCTCGGCGTAATAGTTGGCGCCGGTATCTGCGCTTGGCGGATGGCCGGCAATCAAATTGTAGATTTCCAGGCGATCCTCGATGGCGCGAATGCGTTGTTCGAGCGAAGGGTTATCCCCGACCGTGTTCCGGGCCGCCGCCGGTCCTGTTTTCTCTCCCATGGCCACTCTCCGACTTGTGATATCCGGCCTGCCGTGACCGTAACGTATCATGGGCCGCGAGTCGGGGCCGAGCAGCCATGTTGGGGCCGCAAAACGGCTTGCGGACCGCGTCATCCACGGTACAAACCGGGTTAGGTTCACTTTTACGCTGCGGCCGGCGCCGAAATTTGCCATCGTAACGGTGCAAGACGAGGCGCGTAGTGGGGGAATCCATGAGTTCCGGCGGCGAACTTGATCGCCGTGCATTTCTTGTCGGCGCCGCCCGCGTGGGCGGCGGGCTCGCGCTCGGCCTGCTTCTTCCCGGGAACCCAAGATCGGCTCCGGCTGCGGATGCAGCCGCAGAGATCGGCTGCTGGGTCGTGATCGCGCCAGACGACGCCGTGACCGTCCGGGTTGCCCACGCCGAGATGGGCCAAGGAGCGATGACCGGTCTCGCCATGCTGGTGGCCGAGGAGCTGCAGTGCGACTGGGCCAAGGTGCGCACCGAATTCGTGGCGCCGCAGGACAACATTCGGCGCGGCCGCGTTTGGGGCGACCAGTCGACGGGGGCGAGCCGCTCGATTGCCGCCTCGCAGGACGTTCTTCGCCGGGCCGGCGCGACAGCACGGGAAATGCTGATCGCTGCCGCAGCGGCGCGCTGGAACGTGCCGGCGTCGCAATGCATCGCGCAGGATTCAACGATAACCCACGGGCCAAGCGGCCGCACCGTCAGTTACGGCGAGGTTGCCGATGAGGCCGCCAAGCTCAAGCCGCCGGCCGTAAAGCTCAAAGATCCCGCCGATTGGACGCTCGCCGGCAAGCCGCGGAAGCGTCTCGATGTGTTCGACAAGGTCACGGGGCACCCGGTCTACGCCATCGACGTGCGCCTGCCCGACATGCTCTACGCCGCCATCCGGCATTGCCCGGTATTCGGCGGCGCGCTGAAATCGGTCGACGACAGTCCGCTCAAGGCGATGAAAGGCGTGCGCCGCGTCGTGCACATGGCGCACGCCGTCGCCGTGGTGGCCGATTCCTGGTGGCGCGCCAACCAGGCCGTGAAGGCGTTGAACGTCACCTGGGACGATCGCGGCAACGCCGGCCTGTCGAGCGCGGCCATTCGCGCTTTCGTCAGAGTCGGGCTCGATGCAAAGCGGGCCGAAGTCGGCCGCTCGGACGGAGATGTCGCCACGGGCTTCGCGCGCGCCGTGCGCCGGGTCGAGGCGGACTACGAGGTGCCGTTCCTCGCCCACGCCACCATGGAGCCGCAGACCTGCACCGCGCATGTGCGGCCGGATCGTGTGGAAGTCTGGGCGCCGAGCCAGGACGTCTCGACCGCGCTGGCGACGGCGGCGCTCGCGGCCGGCGTGCCCGACAGCAAGGTCGTGGTCCACCCCATGATGCTGGGTGGCGGCTTCGGCCGGCGCGGCACGATCCAGGAATTCGTCCGTCAGGCGGTGCTGATTGCCAAGGAGGTCGAGCAGCCGGTCAAACTGGTGTGGAGCCGCGAGGAGGATGTCCAGCACGATCTCTACCGGCCGTTCGGGATGGCGCGCCTTTCCGCCGGCCTCGATGAGGCCGGCATGCCGATCGCCTGGTCGATCAGGCTCGCCGGACCATCATTCGTCGCATCGATCGTGCCTAATCTGACTGGCAATTTTCTCGACCGCAGCTATGTCAGCGGTCTCACCGAGGAAATGCCCTATGCGGTTCCAAATTATTTGATCGATTATGTCATCCGCCCGACACCGGTCCCGCTCGGTGTCTGGCGCGCGATCAATTACACGCAGAATGCTTTCTACAAGGAGTGCTTCGTCGACGAGATGGCGCACGCCGCGGGTATCGACCCGTATCAATTTCGGCGGCGTCTGGTGCGCAACAATCCTAAAAATCTCGCCGTGCTCGACGCCGCTGCGAAGCGCGCGGGATGGGGAACGCCGCCGCCGCCCGGCATATTCCGCGGCATCGCGCTCAACGAAGCCTGCGGCAGCTATTGCGCCCAGGTGGCCGAAGTGTCGGTCGACGACGGACATGTGCGCGTCCATCGCGTCGTTGCGGCAATCGACTGCGGGCACGTGGTCAATCCGCTCTCGATCGAGATGCAGACCGAGGGGGCGGTCGTCTACGCGCTGACGGCGACGTTATTCAACGAGATCACGGTGCGGAACGGCGCCGCCGTGCAGTCGAATTTCAACAACTACCCGATGCTCCGCATCGGCGATGTGCCGCAAGTGGAAACCGTGATCGTGCCGAGCGGCGACTTCTGGGGCGGGGTCGGCGAGCCATCGGTGCCGCCGACGGCGCCTGCCGTGTGCAATGCGGTCTTCGCCGCTACCGGCAAACGCATCCGCTCGCTGCCGCTGCAGAACCACGACTTGCGCAAAGCTTGATCAACGCGGGTGCGGGGACTTCTCAAAGCCGTGTTCAAACTCAATTGAGAAGCCGCCTGCGGCATCGCGGCTGCGCTCCTAACCTTGTCACCGCACAGGTGTGCTGAGATAGTCGGCCCGCCGCATCCGGCGTGAACATCCAGCGTGATCGAGGAACAGACAATGCCGCCATTGCGATCCGCAACCAGGCTTTTTGCCGCCGCCGCAACGGCTCTGGTCTGCTTTGCCGCACAGGCCCAAGCTCAGACCTACCCGGCCAACAAAATTACGCTGATCGTCGGCTTTGCGCCGGGTGGGCTCGCCGACACGCTGGCCCGTCTGATCGGGCAGGGCCTGACGGAGCGGCTGCATCAGACCGTGGTGGTCGAGAACCGTGGCGGCGCCGGCGGCAATATTGCCGCCGGTCTGGTCGCGCGCGCCGCGCCTGACGGCTACACGCTGCTCGCCACCACGACGGCGCTCGCCATCAACGAGACACTGCACGAGAACAATCCATTTTCCCGGACCGATCTCGCCGCGATCGCGATTCCCGCCTCCAGCCCGGAGGCGTTGGCCACGAGCCCGAGCAATCCGGCCAACAATCTCGTCGACTTCATCAAAGCAATGCACGGCCGCACCATCAATTTCGGTTCGGCCGGCGTCGGCACCGGATCGCATATCGAGGCGGCGTACTTTTTCAAATTCCTCGCCAAGGTCCCGGCGCAGCACATCCCGTTCCAGGGTGGGGCGCCGGCGATCAGCGCCGTGCTCGGCAATCAGATCGATCTTCTGGCCGCCACGGTTGGCGGCCCCGCCGCCGCGCAGATGGCGAGCGGCAAGCTCAAGGGTCTCGGCCTTGCTGCCGACAAGCGCATGAGCGCGATACCGAACGTGCCGACTTACGCCGAGCAGGGGTTCCCGCAATTCACCGCCGCCTCGTGGTCGGGCTTCTTCGCGCCGGCCAAGACCGATCCCAAGATTCTCGCCACCCTGAATTCGGCGATCAACGACATCATCAAGACGCCTGCGGTGCAAAAGAAGCTGGTCGATTTCGGCTTCGATCCGATCGTCGCGTCGCAGCCGGACGCCGAAGCCCTGTTCAATTCCGAGATCGACAAATGGGGCAAGATGGTCAAGGCGCTGGGATTGTCGGTGAAATAGGCCCTACCATTCGTCACAAACCGTATCGTGTTCGACGGAAGTCCGCTTTGGCTTGCCATCCCAAAGCGCGACGGGACCGTCGGCCGATGGTGCCGCGAACATTGTACGGACAGCCTCGCGAACCAGTGCGCTGACGCTGCTGCGCGACCGCACTGCAGCCTTCCGCAGGGCGTCAAGCTCATCCGCAGGCAGGTAGGTTTGCGTCTTTTCCACGCGTCATAGTGTAATACCCTCATCTCTTCCCGAACAGCTTATCGAGCAGCCAGAAATCGAGGCCGCCGCCGTTCCCGGGCTGCTGCCGGCCGCGGTTGGAGGCGACCGGGCCGGGCGCGTGCGGCTCCTGCATCGGCTGCGGCGGTTCCGCCCAATCGCCGAAGCCGCCGGCAAGGCCGGGCAGCGGCGCCGGCGTTACGCCATGCAGCGCCGCCTTCATGAACCGGCTCCAGATCTCGACCGGCAGGCCGCCGCCGGTCGCCTTGCGGGTCGGCGAGGAGTCGTCATTGCCGAGCCAGACGCCGGTAACCAGTCGCGAGGTGTAACCGATGAACCAGGCGTCGCGGTAATCCTGGCTGGTGCCGGTCTTTCCGGCCGCCTGCCAGCCAGGCAGGCTCGCGGCGCGCGCGGTGCCGGCGGCAAGTGTTTGGCGCATCATCGTGTTCATCATCGCCACATAGTGGCCGTCGACGATTCGGCCGAGCGCTTGCGGAGCGCGGGTATAGAGCAACTTGCCGTCGGCGGTGCGGATGCGCTGGATGACGTGCGGAGAATCCGCGTAGCCGCCGTTGGCGAACGGCGTATAGGCGGAGACGAGTTCGTAGAGCGAGACTTCCGACGTGCCGAGCGCGATCGAGGCATTCGGCTGCAGTTGCGAGACGATGCCCATCCGATAGGCGGTGCGGATGACGGCGGCCGGCGTTAGTTCCAGCGTCAGCCGCACCGCGACCGTGTTGATGGAATCGGCGAGCGCCTGCGTCAGTGTCACCGGGCCGAGATAGTGGTGCTCGAAATCGCCGGGCTTCCAGCCGTGCACCGAGATCGGCGCATCCTCGCGCACCGTGTCGGGCGTCATGCCGTGTTCGAGCGCGGTCAGATAGACGAACGGCTTGAACGCGGAGCCGGGCTGGCGCTTGGCCGCGATGGCGCGGTCGAACTGGCTCTCGGCGTAGTTCTTGCCGCCGACCAGCGCGCGCACGGTGCCGTCCGGCGTCATGGCGACGAGCGCGCCTTCGCCGATGCCGAACTTTGCGCCGCGCTGCGCCAGCGTTTCGACGAGCGCCTGCTCGGCCGCATTCTGCAGGTTAGGATCGATCGTGGTGTCGATGACGATGTCGGTCCCGACGTGGCCGACGAGATCGTTGACCGCATCCATCACCCAGTCGGCGACGTAGTTGGCCGAGCCGGCGCCGATCTGAGGTTTCGCCTGCGCCGGATGGGCGATCGCTTGTCGCGCGGCGTCGGCGCTGATCATGGACTGCTCGCGCATGTCGGCGATGACGAGTTTCGCCCGGCGCTCGGCGCCGTCGGGATTGCGCGTTGGCGCGAGCCGCGACGGCGATTTCACCAGGCCCGCCAGCATGGCGGCTTCGGCGAGCGTCAGTTGCCGCGCCGATTTGCCGAAATAGCGTTGCGCGGCGGCTTCCACCCCGTAGGCGCCGGCGCCGAAATAGACGCGATTGAGATAGAGTTCGAGAATCTGCTGCTTGGAGAATTTGTGCTCGAGCCAGAAGGCCAGCAGCACTTCCTGCAGCTTGCGGCTGATCGTGCGCTCCTGCGTCAAAAACAGATTCTTGGCGAGCTGCTGGGTCAACGTCGAGCCGCCCTGCGAGGCGCCGCGGTGCAGCACATCGGCGAACGCGGCGCGCGCGATGCCGAGCGGATCGACCGCGTAGTGCGAATAAAAGCGGCGATCCTCGATGGCGATGAAGGCGTTGGGCACATAGGCGGGCATTTCGCGCAGCGGCACCGCGGCGCCTCCCATATCGCCGCGCGTCGCCAGCGTCGCGCCGTTGTCGCCGAGGATCAGAACCGATGGCGGCCGCTTCGGGATCTCCAGCGACTGGATCGGCGGCAAATGGATACCGACCCAGACGATGATCACGGCGACGGCGATCACCCCCCACAGCGCCAGTACGGCGGCCCAGTAGATCAGCCGGCCGATGCGCGAGCGGCCCGCGCCGGAGCCCTTGCCCGAGCCGCGTTTGCGCTGCGGGAAGATCTTGAACCCACTGCCGCGCCGCCGTCCGGCGCCGCGCGCCTTGGAGGGACCTTTG
>DASZWK010000147.1:0-7204 GCA_035546235.1 Xanthobacteraceae bacterium
CTCTGGGACAATCGCCGCGATGCGCTCTCGCCGCAAATGCGGCGCTACGTCGAGGGCGGCCAGAAAACTACTCGCGAAGAATATGTAGCGGCCTTCCGGCGGCTCGATGAGTGCCGCGCATTGTTGTCGTCGATCTTCGACCAAGTAGATGTGCTGCTGGTGCCGTGTGTGCCCGGCGAGGCGCCCAAGGGTCTGGAATTCACAGGCGATGCCAACATGCAGGCGATCTGGACGGCATTGCACACGCCGTCCATGACACTGCCGACCTATCGTGGCCCGAATAATCTGCCGGTCGGAATTCAGATTGTCGGGCCACGCTACGAGGACGATCGTTTGTTGGCCTGTGCGCGGTGGATTTGGGAAAAAATCGGCGCGCCGGAGATGGTAGGATGTCATCCGTCATCCTGAGGTGCGAGCGCAGCGAGCCTGGAAGGATGATCGGCCGCGGCGTTTGGGCTGTCGCCCTTCGAGGGCCGCTTCGCGGCCACCTCAGGGTGACGGTTCGTAGTTCGGAGTGACGGAATGGAATTCGACAATTCGTTTGACGTGCCGCTGTCGCCCGAGCAGGCGTGGTCGGTGCTGATGGATATTCCCCGCATCGCGCCCTGCATGCCCGGCGCGGAGCTGACCGAACTGGTCGATCCGCAGCATTTCAAGGGCAAGATTTCCGTGCGGCTCGGTCCCGTGGCGCTGGCGTTTGCCGGGCGCGTCGAAATCGACTCGATCGACGAAGCCGGTCGCAGCGCCCGCATCAAGGCGCAGGGCAGCGATGCCAAGGGTCGCGGCGCCGCCAATGCCACGGCCACGTTCCACATCGAGCCCAGCGCGGAGGGTTCGCGGGTGATGATCCATACCGATCTGATGCTGTCGGGCGCGGTGGCACAATATGGCCGCGGCGTCGGCATGATTCAGGCGACGGCGGCGCAGATCATCGGCCAGTTCGCCGGCAATCTGCGCAAACACCTCGCCCAACAGCCGCCGCCTGCGCCCAAGGCGCCGCCGGCTGTCGCGCCATCGTTCGAACCCGCCGCGCCAGCACCGGCTGCCTTGAGCCCAGCCGCGCCGAATTCGGCAGCGCCGCGCCCCGCCACACCGAGCCCAGCAGCGCCGGCAACGCCTCCGCCGCCCGCCGCCAAACCGATCTCGGGCTTTTCGCTGATGGCACGCGTGATCTGGCAGCAGATACTGTCTCTGTTTCGCGGACGACGGCCTTGAGCGAGCTGATCGGCGCGCGGGTTACCCGCATCGAAGATCAAAAACTGCTCTGCGGCGGTGGCCGCTACATCGACGATATTGTCTCGCCGGGCGCGCTCGTTGCCGCCTTCGTGCGCAGTCCGCATCCGCACGCGCTTATTCGCAGCGTCGATGCCGATGCGGCACGCGCCCTGCCGGGCGTCACCGCGGTGCTCACCCTCGACGATCTGATGCCGGTGCTCGCCCAGCGCCGTATGATGCGGATTTCAAACTCGGGCACGCGGCTCGACCAGAGCTGGGCATACGCGCTGGCGGACGGCGAAGTATCGTTTGTCGGCGAGCCGGTGGCAATCGTCATCGCCGCCGATCGCTATATCGCCGAGGACGCCGCGGCGCTCGTCGTTGTCGATTACGATGTGCTGCCGGCCGCGATCGATTGCCGGACGGCGTATGCCGAGCGCGCGACCGCGGTGCGCCGCGAACTCAGCTCGAACAAGATCATCTCCTACAAAGTGTCGTTCGGCGATACCGATGCGGCCTTCGCCAATGCGGCCCATGTTGTGCACGAGGACCTGTGGCAGCACCGCGGCGCCGGGCATTCGATCGAAGGCCGCGGGATTTTGGCCGAGATTTTGGATCGCGAAACCCAAGTGTGGGCTTCGACCCAGAAGGCGCACGATCTGCGCTACGCGTTTGCCGAATACATTCGTCTCGATGAAAACCGGTTGCGCGTGGCGACGCCTGATGTCGGCGGCGGGTTTGGTCCGAAGCTATGCGTTTATCCCGAGGACGTCGCCGTCGTCGCCGCGGCGACGCTGCTGCACCGCTCGATCAAATGGGTCGAGGACCGCCGCGAACATTTTACCAACGCGGTTCACGAGCGCGACCAGTATTGGTCGATCGAGATGGCGGCTGACGCCGACGGCCGGGTCCGCGGCGTGCGCGGCCGCCTCGTGCACGACGTCGGGGCCTATGCGTTGCAGGACGTGAACCTGCCGTACAATTCCGCAACGACGCTGACCGGCCCCTACATGGTCCCGGCGCTGGCGATGGACGTGGTCGCAACCCATACCAACAAAACGCCGGTCTCCTCGGTGCGCGGGGCCGGCTATCCGCAGGCTGCCTTCGCCATGGAGCGGCTGCTGGATGCGCTGGCCCACAAGCTCAACATCGAGCGCTCCGAACTGCGCCGCCGTAATCTCATTCCGGCGGAGAAAATGCCCTACCTCAAGCCGCTCAAGACGCGGGCCGGTGAGCAGGTGCAATACGACAGCGGCGACTATCCGGCCTGCCAGGCTGAGATATTGAAAACAATGGGCTGGGACGATTGTCCGCGCCGCCAAGCCGAGGCGCGTGCCCAAGGGCGTTATCTCGGCATCGGCCTGGCGCACGGCGTCAAAGGCACCGGCCGCGGCCCGTTCGAATTCGGCGGGGTACGAGTCTCGCCGACCGGCGGCATCACGGTTTCGACCGGCGCCGCAGCGATGGGGCAGGGCGTCGCCACTGTTCTCGCACAAATCTGTGCCGAGAGTTTCGGCGTACGCGCGCAAGATGTCACTGTGATTGCCGGCGATACCGCGGCCGCGCCGCTTGGGCTGGGCGGTTTCGCCAGCCGCCAGACCGTCACTGCCGGCTCGTCCGTGCATGTCGCGGCCCAGGCCGTCGCCGCCAAGGCGCGCAAGCTCGCGAGTCATGTGCTGGAAGCGGCCGAGGAGGACCTTGAGATCGCCGATGGCGTGGTCCGTGTCGTCGGCGCTCCGCAATTATCAGTCAAGCTCGGCGAACTGGCCCGCATCCTCAAAGGCGCGCCGGGTTACGGGTTTCCGCCGGGGCTCGATCCCGGCCTCGAGGCAAGCGCCACCTTCCGCGTCGACCAACTGGCTTATTCCAACGCGTGTCATGTCGCTGAAGTCGAGGTCGATATCGAGACCGGCGCCGTCACGGTTCGTCGGTACGCCGCGATCCAGGACGCCGGCCGGCGCGTCAACCCGATGCTGGTCGAGGGCCAGATTCACGGCGGTATCGCGCATGGCATCGGCAACGCCATGTTCGAGTGGATGGGCTACGACGCATCGGGTCAGCCCGTCACCACCACGTTTGCGGATTATCTGCTGCCAACCGCGACGGAAATGCCGAGATTCGAGACGCTGTACAAGGAGACGTTGTCACCGCGCAATCCGCTCGGCGTCAAAGGGGTGGGCGAACTCGGTGTCATTCCTGCTGCTGCGGCGCTGATCTCGGCGATCGAAGACGCGCTGTCGCCGTTCAACGTGCATATCGCGCAGACGCCGATCATGCCGCACGAATTGCTTGAATTGATCGCGCGCGGACAAGGCGCGCAGGAAAAACAGAGAACATAGATCGGTCGGATTCACCCCGCGCATGGAGTCGATGCCGCGGGGCCAAAACGGGGGAGATGAAATGAGCAATTTCCGGACTGCCGCGCGGGCGCTACTCTTTGGGGCGCTCGCTTTTGTGGCCGCAGCTCCAGTACAAGCGCAAAACTATCCGAACCGGCCCATCCATTTCGTCCTGCCCTATCAGCCAGGCGGCATCGTCGATTTCACCGGACGCGTGCTCGCGAAGCAGCTCACGATCGCCATGGGACAGACCGTGGTGGCCGAAAACAAGCCGGGCGCGGGCGGTATCGTCGGCACCGATTACGTCGCGCATGCGGCGCCTGACGGTTACAACATCGTGCTTATGGACCCCGGTTTCGTCGCCAATCCGATCCTGCAAAAAACGATGCCCTACGATATCTTCAAAGATATGGTGGCGGTTTCCATCGTCAGTTCTTCGCCCGAAGTACTGGTCGTAACGCCTAACCTCGGCATCAAAACCTATGCGGACCTTGTCGCCTACGGCAAAGCCAATCCCGGCAAGCTGAATTACGGGACCGCCGGCGTCGGCACTGCACCGCACCTCGCCGCCGAGATGTGGAAGGCGCGCACCGGCATCGCCGCCACGCACGTTCCGTACAAGGGAATTGGTCCTTCCTACCTCGATTTGATGAGCGGCAAGATTCAGATGGAATTCTCCAGCATCGCGGGCGCGCTGCCGTTCACCTCCAAAGGCAGCGTCATTCCCCTGGCGACGACCGGAGAAAAGCGGCCGGCGGTCTATCCAAACGTGCCGACCATGATCGAGGCTGGCTTGCCGGGGTTCGATGTCGATCTCTGGCTCGGCGTTTACACCGCCGCCAAGACGCCGCCGGATGTGCTCGCCAAGCTTAATAACGGCATCGCCAAGGCGCTGCAGGCCGACGAGCTCAAGGCCGCCTTCGCCAAGTTCGGGCTGACGCCGCGGGGCACGAGCCTCGCCGACAGCGCAGCCTTTACCCGATCCGAATATGTGAAATGGAAGAAGGTGATTACGGACGCGCACATCACGCTCGATTGAGCTGGGTGCGCATTCTGCTGTTTGCAGCGCTGGCGTTCGCACTGGATGCGCCGCCCGCTGCAGCCGGGGACTATCCGTCGCGGCCGATTCATTTGATCCTGCCGTACGCGCCGGGAGGCATCATCGAGTTTGTCGGACGCACGGTTTCGCAAAAGCTCGGCGATATTCTGCACGAGCCCGTCGTTGTCGAGGATCGGCCGGGCGCGGGCGGCATCCTCGGCGTCACCTACACAGCTCACGCGGCGCCAGACGGCTACACGATCGTGCTGGTCGATCCGGCCATCGTCACCAATCCGTCGCTTCACAAGTCCTTGCCCTACGACATCTTCAAGGATCTGGTGCCGATCTCGATCGTCGCCACCGCGCCCGAAGTGCTGGTCGTCGCTCCGCAGCTGGGCATCAAGACCCAGGCCGCGCTTGTCGCGTACGGCAGGGCAAATCCGGGCAAGCTCGATTATGCGTCGGCCGGTGTCGGCAGCACCCCGCATCTGGCGGCCGAGCTGTGGAAGTCCCGCACCGGCATCGAAGCGACGCATGTGCCCTATAGCGGCATCGGCCCGGCCTTCATCGACCTTATGAGCGGCAAGGTGCAGATGGCGTTTTCCAGCCTGCCGGCCGCGATGCCGTTCATCGCCAAGGGCAGCCTCGTTGCACTCGCCACCACCGGCCTCAAACGCTCGCCGATGTATCCCGATCTGCCGACCGTGTCGGAATTGCTGCCGGGATACGAGGTCGATCTCTGGCTCGGCGTCTATGGCTCGGCGAGGATGCCGCTCGACGTTCTTGCCGCGCTCAACGGCGGCATCAACAAGGCGCTGCAGGACGGCCAGTTGAAGGGTGCCTTCGCCAAATTCGGCATTGTGCCGCGCGGCACCACGGTGCAGGAAGGTGTCGCCTTCACCAAGGCTGAATATGAAAAATGGCGCAAAGTCATCCTGGACGCCCATATCACGCTTGACTGAGTTGGACTGAACCATGACCGCTCCCTGGCCCACTGAATTGCGTTTGCGCAAGGATCGCCGCGCGCTCGCCGTGACATTCGAGGACGGCGGAAGCTTCGAACTTGCCGCGGAGTATCTGCGCGTGCGCAGTCCGAGCGCTGAAGTGCAAGGGCATTCGCCGAGTGAGCGCCGCACCGTCGCCGGCAAGGAGAATGTGCAAATTCTGGAGGTGCATCCGGTCGGCAATTACGCCGTGCGCCTGGTATTCGACGACCTGCACTCGACTGGAATTTTCAGCTGGGATTATCTGTACGAGCTTGGCGAGAACCACGGGCGCTATTGGCAGGACTATTTGGCGGAACTCAAGGACAAGCAACTTTCACGCGCGCCAGTGAGGTGATTGGGTTGTCCGTCGCGGTTCTGTCACGAAAATTCCCGGCGTTTTGCACGGAATTTGCGCCGAATTGTCTTTAGACTTTTGCCGCAGCAATTAACGGTTCGTTGCAGCCCCATACGTATGTCTACCTAGGCGCGTACACGGCATGTGCGCGTGACGACGTCTTTGCACGGGGCGACTCCATGGAAAGGAACAGGGTCATGCGTACTTTAGTTTTGAAATTTCTGCGCGATGAACAGGGTGCCACCGCGATCGAATACGGCTTGATCGCCGCGGGCATCTCGGTTGCCATCATTGCGGTGGTCCAGGGGCTTGGTACCAACCTTAACAACACGTTCTCGTCGGTTTCGTCCGCGCTGCAGTAAGCGGTCCACCCCGTCGGCTAAATCCCGTCAACCTTCGGTCAACCTCGATCCGGCATGATTGAGGCAGTGTCGGGGTGGGGCGGATGGGGCGCCAACCGGCATGAGAACGGCCTCGATCCCTCTTCCCTCGGGATCGAGGCCGTTCGCTTTTCGCTCAGCAGTAGACAGAAGCCGCTGCACTAACGCGCTGATCTTGAAAACGGCGCGAGCCGTTCCGCGGTTTATCGGCTGATGGTTTACTAAACCTTCCGAAGCCAGTGTCGTGCTTCGTTCGGGCCGCCTCGGCCGCCCGGTTGCAGGCCAAGATTTCTCCCTCGCACCCCGTGCGTTTCGGCTAGGATTGCGGCTGCGGCCAACGATCGCGCCGCAAATCCAGGGAGGATAATCGATGAAGTTGCGTATATTCGCCGCAGCCTTGTTGGCCGGCAGTCGCCGAGGCCAACAGTGGCCGGAGGACTTCGCGGTTGTCGATAACCACGGTGATCTAGTGGCATTTTTGCGACAATGCATTGCGAAACCTGGCAACACCGGACAACGCTGCGATGCGGAGAGAGAACGCCATGAAAGCTTATGAATTGCCGAAGAGCGGCGCCGGGATTGAAGCGTTGACGCGGGTCGAGCGGCCGGATCCGGCAAAGCCCGGCCATCGTCAAGTGCTGGTCAAGGTGCGCGCCTGCTCGCTCAATTTCCGCGATCTCGGCATCGTCCGCGGCAGCTACCGCATGCCGGTGCGCGAGAAGGTCATCCCGCTGTCTGATGGCGCGGGCGAAGTCGTTGAAGCGGGCCCCGGTGTCACGCGCGTAAAATCCGGGGACCGCGTTGCCGGTAATTTCTTTCAGCGTTGGCCCGGCGGCGAGGCGGCTGCCGACACCCACGCCAGCGCGCTCGGCGGCGGCATCGACGGGATG
>DASZWK010000148.1:0-6832 GCA_035546235.1 Xanthobacteraceae bacterium
TGCGACGAGACCCTTGATCATGTTTCCACCCCAGTTGTGACGGTCTCGGTGAGCGAGACCGCTCTTGCACGCCCCCGGCGCGTTCGTCGCGCCCCACTTGGATTCCATTGTAATGGCTTTGACGGCTTTGTCAGCCGCCCCTTCAGCGTGTGTCATGCATTGGGCGCGCGGCAATCAGCTTGCGCCGAGCTTGGCGGCAAGACCCCCCAGGTGCCGACGCCAAGGCGTCGCCGTTGGCGAGCCGGTCGACCTTTGCGACCGCGCGTCACCACGCCGGCCAATCCTCAACCGCGCACAGTGCCTGCCATACGGCAGCGCGCGGCGCGGCGAAGCTCCAATCCGTGGTGAGGTGGAATTTGGCGGCGGACATGAGCCCAGTGCGTGGCGGGCTTGCGCATTGGGCAAGCCGCCAAATCCGCCGACTTGCCGAATGCGGCGAAGCCGCAAATAATGATCGCCGGCCACGATACCACCTCGGAAGTTCTTTTAGGGAGCGCAGCATGCACATCACGCACGCGGTCGAAAGCACCCAAGGCAGCAATGCCGTGCGCGGCGGCAACCGGGAGTTCAAGACCTTGCTGCGCGGCGACGATAATTCGCCCGGCAATTACAAGCTGTCATTCGTGCGCCAGAGCGGCGAACTCTACGTGCCGCGTCACAAGCATAATTTCGATCAGTTGCGCATGTGCCTTGAAGGCGAGCCGCAGAATTACGGCAAGGACAAATGGATCAAGCCCGGCGAAATCGTCTATTTCCCCGAAGGCACGCCATACGGACCCGAGGACAGTCAATCGCACCGGCTGAGCATCACGCTGCAATTCGGCGGCGCCAGCGGCAGCGGTTATCTCGGTTCGGAAAAGATCGCCGCCGCGATCGAGGAAATGAAAGCGTTCGGCACATTCGAAAAGGGCGTGTTCACGCGCAACGGCGAGCTTAAGCCCGGCGACAAGCGCAATCAGGACAGCTATGAGGCGATCTGGGAGCACGTCAACCGGCGAGAGCTCGCCTATCCCAGACCGCGATACGAAGAACCGGTCCGCATGAAGCCTGCAGGCTTCGAGTGGGTGGCGACCGGACAGAAAGGTGTCTTCAAAAAGGCGCTTGGCGCGTTTTCGGAGCGCGGCTGCACCATTGCGATGCTGAAGGTCGATGCCGGCGCGCGCGGGTCCATCGAACCGCACGGCGCCTGTCAGGTCGGGTTTGTGGTGAGCGGCGAAGGTGAAGCCAATGGCAGCGCCATCCGCAAATACACGGCGTTCTCGCTTGAGGCCAACGAAGCCTGCGAGATCGCGAGTTCAGGCGGCATTGAGTTTTTATTGGTCGCGTTGCCGCTCGTAGGCGCGATCGAACGCGCCGCAGCGTGACGGGCATGGCGGGTCCAATGACTGGCACGCGAATGCGAGTTTTCGCGGCGATCTTCGCTGCGCTGGCGATGAGCGCGGCCGCAAACGCCGCCCGCGCGGAAGGCCAGACGCCCGCGCAATTCTACCACGGCAAGACCATCGACATGATCGTGGGCTTTGCGGCGGGCGGCGGCAACGATGTCTATGTGCGCACGCTTGGCCGCTATATCGGCAAGTACATTCCCGGCAATCCGGCGGTGGTCGTGCGCAACATGCCCGGCGCCGGCACGTTCCTTGCCACCAATGCGGTCTACAACACGCTGCCGCGCAACGGCACGGTGATGGCGCTCGGCTCGACGACGCTGCCGCTCGATGAGAAATTCGGCAATCCGGGCGTGCGTTTCAAGACCGCCGAGCTGAACTGGATCGGCCGCATCGCCGCGCGTGTCGACGTGCTGATGATGTATAAGACGTCGCCGGTGCAGAACATCCAGCAGGCGTTGACGACACCGTCGATCCTCGCCGGCACCACGGTCGGTTCGCCGGTGGTGATGTATCCGAACCTCCTCAACAACGTCATCGGCACAAAATTCAAGATCGTACGCGGCTATGAGGGTACGCGCGCCGCGCTCTTGGCGATGGAGAAGGGCGAAGCCAACGGCAATTCGACCGGCTTCGAGGCGCTGCGCGCCATTCATCCGGATTGGATCAAGAACGGAACCGTCAAGGTCATCGTGCAGTTCGCGCTCAAGCGCGATCCGGCTTTGGCCGATGTGCCTGCCGCTGTCGAACTTGGCCGCACGGCGGAGCAGACCGCGATCCTCAAAGCCGTGTTGAATTCAACCGCGGTCGGTCTTGCGATGTTCACGGCGCCCGGCGTGCCTGCCGACCGGCTCACGGCGCTGCGCCGCGCGTTCGATGCCACGGTGAAAGATCCGGCCTTCGTCGCCGAACTGGAAAAACAGGGCGGCGATGTATCGCCGCTCCCTGGCGAAGACTTGCAGAAGCTGGTGCGCGAAGTCGCCGATCTGCCGCCCGAACTGGCCGCCAAGGCCAAGGCGGCCTATCTCGACGTGAAATAGGACTGCGGCGGCTCTAGCATTATAGATTTGGTCGCATTTTCTTCGGAAAACCGGCAGCCACTTTTCCGGAAAATGCTCTCTAAGCGCGCCGCCGCGCCGATGCCCGGTACGCCATGCGGGCGTGGCCGGTGCAGTAGGACAGGCCTTCGATGGCGGCATTGCCGCAGAACACGAAATCGGCCGTCCCATTGCCACCCGTATCGCTCACCGGCCAGCGGCATTTGCCCTGCGCCAGGTCGAGCAGCGAGCACGGTTCGGCGCTTTCGACCACGGCGGGCCCCGCCGCCTCAGCCGTGACAGCGCCATCGGACCACAACAGCCGCAGCCGCCGGCGCTGACTTGCGGCCCTCGGGTCGCGGGCGCGGGGAGGGCAGCTCCGCGTCGCCGCGCCCGGGGGCCGCACCGGCGACAGTCCGAGCCGGTGAATTTTGCCGATGACGGCATTACGGGTGACGCCGATCTGGGCCGCGATTTGACTGCAGCTCAGGCCGGCGCCGACGAAGCTTTGCAGCTGTTCGACGCGCTCGGGCGTCCAGGTATCGATGCTCATGAATAAACGGCCTCGCGATTGCGGCGGCCGGTTCTGGGCCGCCACGCAGGGCGAAGGGCGCGCGCAACGGGCGCCGCAAGCGCAGCAACCGGCGGAAAGCACGAAATCGGTGCGCGGCGGCGCATTTTGCCTGAACAAGAGCCGCCCCACACCGAGCCGCATCCATGCTGACCGGATCGCAAGCTCGCTGGCCTAAGCCACCCGTACGCAGAACTGATCGGGCCGTATCAAAAGTGTTGTGCGAAAACCCTCGCCGAATCGAAATCTCGCATGATTCGATTCGCCTGCCAAGAGTTTTAACGATATTATAACCAAGTTATAATCCGAGGAATTCAGTCCAAGGAAGTGAGTCAATGGCGCGTCCCGAAAACCGTTCGGAAGCGCGGGCGCTCAGCCTGACGCTGCCGATCGAGACCTTCAATTACCTGGTGTTATTGGCGTCGCTGGGAAAGCTCGGCCGCACCGAAAACGAGGTCGCCACGCACATTCTGGTGCGTGAGACCTACGCCATGATCGAGCGCCGATTCCATGAGATGCGCATTCCGGCGCCCGAAGGCGAATAGAATGCCGCGACATCAAACAAACAAATAAAAACACCGGACGGGTTTTTAGGTCGGAGCGCGTCAGGACTGCGCGATTTCCCGGCCATATTTGTCGACCTTGCAGCCGCACTTCGGGCAGGTCCAGCCGCCCCACACCGTTTCCTCAATCGACGTAGGTTTGCGAATTGCCGGCAGACGCGTGCCGCAGCGCGGGCATTTGGTGCCGGTAAGCGAGCCGAGACCCCAGCGCCCCTTGGCATTCGACTGCTGCCAGATGAAGGCACCAAGTGCGCCGAGTACAACGATGACGACGACCGCGATCCATTCCATAGCGCAATCATAGCAGACCGCAGGAGAATCGGCACGCCAATAAAAACGTTGCGGCGCAACGCTTATTGGGCGAGCGCCGCGTCGACGAGCGCAGTTCGGCCGGCGGCCGTGCTGTCTTTACTCGCGCGACGGCAGCAGCAGATCTTCCTCTTCAAGCAGTTCGCGCAGGTCGCCCATCGCTTCGATGGCGTCCTCTTCGCTGGCGACGGCGCGCAGACGGTGCCACACCTCGCGCCACGGCTCCGGGCGGCCGATCCGCATGGCCTCGTCCACATAAGTGCGCGCCTCGGACAGTTTGGTGAGCCGCCGCGGCTGCGGCGTATCCTTGATGACAATGGGCGGAGCAATCGGGAAATCATCCATGGCAGGAGTGTAGCCCGGATTGAGCGCCGGCGAAATCCAGGATCGGCATTGAGGCTCGCCCCGCGCTTTCGCAGCGCCATTGCGTGTAAACTCCGCGACAGATTCGATTTCCTCACCGGAGCCAACGATGTCAGAGTCCGGCACCCCCGCGGCAACGCGCCCGCTCCACGACAATGCAGCCTTGCAACGCGCTGTCGCGGCGCTGCCGGTCTGGGCCTATGAGGCCGGCGCAACCGTCCTGGCGGAGGGAACGAGAACCGGGCGGCTTCTGATCCTCAAGCAAGGCGCGGTTTGCGTCGTTGCGGCCGGCGTCGAAATCGCGCGCGTTGCCGAGCCCGGCGCGGTGTTCGGCGAACTCTCGGCGCTGCTCGACCAGCCGCACGGCGCCGACGTGCGCACGCTGGAAGCTTGCGAGTTCTACGCCGCCGATGCCGCCGTGCTGCTGACGCAGCAACCGGCCGTGCTGCTTTACGTCGCGACGCTCTTGGCGCGGCGGCTCGATCTCGCCAACCGTGGTCTTGTCGAACTGAAAGGCGAGCTTGCCGCCGGGGCGTCGCCGGGCGTCGTCCGCAGCGCGCTCGGCAAGGTCGAAGGACTGTTGTCCTCGATCGGCGCCGGCTACATCCGCGCCGGCGCGGGGCCTTCGATCAATCTGTTCGCTTAAAGCTCGTCGTTGCCGCGCGCCGTCATTGCGAGGAGCGAAGCGACGAAGCAATCCAGAACGGCCTCTCGGTCATGACAAGCCGCCCTGGATTGCTTCGCGTTGCTCGCAATGACCGGGCCGTCGTGCATGCAAAGAATGGGACGCCCAATTGATGGGAGCGGCATGGTTAATGAATGGTTAACGGCGGTCAAAATCCCCAATAGGCCCCGAGTGTTACAGGTGGCCGAGCAGGCAGGCCATGTTGACCACGCAGGCGGTGGCAAGGGCCATGATCAGCATCACGTTCATCTGACGCTCCCCAGAATCGCATCAGAAGCATGAACGAGACTCAGGCCGGGAGTCCCAAAGTATGTTTTTCCCGCGATTCATATCCTGTTAACCGGCGGGCGGTGCGATTCTCGATCGTGGAGGAAGCCGCAAAATCCCCGGTTTCGTCATGGCCGGGCTTGATGTTCCGGATGCCGGCGGAAAACCGGGCATGGATAGGAAAGCGGCGTGTGGCGCGCTACCTTTGTCCCGTTGATCGCCTGGACATCAACGGGGGCGTCATGATGATGCGTTGGCTTGGATTGGGCTTTGCGACGGCGATCGCCGTGCTCGGCGCGTCGTTCGGCACGGCGGGAGCCGCCGGTGTCGGAGAAACCTGTGGCGGCACTGCCAAAATTGCTTGCGACGCCGGGCTGTGGTGCGACCCTTCACCCAAGGCCTGCAATGCCTCGAACGCATCGGGCCGATGCGTCCGGCTCGGCACATTCTGCGACGCGATGTTCCTTCCCGTCTGCGGATGCGACGGCAAGACCTACGGCAACGATTGCGAACGGATGCATGCCAAGGTGGCGAAGGATCGCGACGGTGCGTGCAAATAAGCGGGCGTTTATTTGATCTCCAGCAGCTCGACATCGAACATCAGCGTCGCGTTCGGCGGGATGACGCCGCCGGCGCCGCGCGCGCCGTAGCCGAGATCGGGCGGGATGATCAGCGTGCGCTTGCCCCCGACCTTCATGGTGGCGACGCCTTCGTCCCAGCCGGCAATGACCTGGTGCATGCCGATCTTGAACGAGAACGGCTCGTGGCGATCGACCGAGGAGTCGAATTTCGCGCCCTTCTTGCCGCCCTCGTAGAGCCAGCCGGTGTAATGCATCACGCAGGTCTGGCCGGTGTGCGGCGAGGGGCCGGTGCCGATCTTGACGTCGATGTATTTCAGGCCGGACGGCGTGGTGACAGGGCGCTGGGCATCGGCGGGTTCGGACAAGGCTAGAACTCCTGTAGCTGTGGCAAGAACTGTGGCGAGCGCGCCGCGGCGCGAGACTTCTCGCATGGTGCGGTTTCTCCTGTGGGGATCGGCGGCAAACTAGCGGAGAATTGCGGCGGAGGCGAGGGTGCTTTGGTCGTTGCGAGGAGCGAAGCGACGAAGCAATCCAGAACAGCCTCGTCGCAACCGCAAGCCGCCCTGGATTGCTTCGCTTCGCTCGCAATGACGGCACTCCTCATCCTGAGGTGCGAGCGCAGCGAGCCTCGAAGGATGAGGCCGAGGCGCCGGAGCCGCGTCCTTCGAGGCCCGCGCTGTGCGCGAGCGCCTCAGGATGAGGAGTCAGTGCAAGGCTGGGCTGGAACCCGCGGCGATCCTGGCGCATATTGCCGGCATGACGAAGCCTCACGAAGAACCGGTCATGGAGCCATTCCCGGATCAGACGGGAACCGGCTGGCACGTGATCATCAGATATCACGAGGGCCGCGAGCGCCGCATCGAAGGCTTTGCCACCAAAGCCGAGGCGGTGGACTGGATCGAGGCCAACGCCACACAGGTGGAGGAGTAGGCGCTCGGTAGGGTGAGCAAAGCGAAGCGCACCCACGGGCACGGCGCTCTGGGCCTTTGCCCACCCTATGCTTGCTATTCCTGCTTACCGCGAAAGTCGTTGAACGCTTTGAGAAGCCGCATGGTTGCGTCGAAATCCAAC
>DASZWK010000149.1:0-2402 GCA_035546235.1 Xanthobacteraceae bacterium
CACGGCATCGACGCCACCGCCGGCATGATCATGTTCTCCGACGGCTCGGTGCACACGCTGTCGATCTCCTGGGCGCTGCCGGTGACATGGCCAGGCGCGGTCTACAGCCTTGAAGTGGGCATCAACGGCACCCACGGCGTGCTCACCATCGACGACACCCATCGCGACATCGTGCTCGCCGTATCGTCGCCGCAGGGCGAAGGTTACGCGCCGGACAATAGCCGCCTGGTCGATTTCATGGGCTCGTATCCGCCCGGCGACATGGCGCTCGGAGAATTGCGCGGACCGATGGCGGAAGAGACCGTATCGTGGCTCAATCGTGTCTGCCTCGGACTGCCGACGCAGGCCGCGACCGCCGCCGAAGCGCACAACCGGCTGATGCTCACCAAAGCACTCGATCTCTCGGCCAAACGCAAGCAGCCGGTGAAGTTGCCGCTTGAGCCGGAGCACGAACATGCTTCACTCTAAACAAATAGAAATTTCAGGAGGTACCGATGGAATTTCCTCGTCGTCACATTCTGCGCCTCGCCGTCGGCGCAACGGCGCTGCCGGTCGTCACGCGGCTCGCGGCGGCGCAAACTTATCCGTCGCGACCCGTCACGGTCATTGTGCCGTTCGCCCCGGGTGCCCTGAACGATATTGTGGCGCGCCTGCTCAGCAACGGCATGAGTGCATCGCTCGGCCAGCCCGTCGTCGTTGAGAACGTCGCCGGGGCCGATGGCACCATCGCCACCAGTCGTGTCGTCCGCGCCACGCCCGACGGTTACACGCTCATCGTCGGCAACTGGAACACGCAGGTCGCGAACAGGCTGATCTATTCGCTGCCCTACGACATGGTGAAGGATTTCGAGCCGGTCATGCTGTTGCCGTCAGCGCCGATGGTGCTGATCGTCAAGAAAACGATTCCGGCGAACAATCTTCAAGAGTTCATTGCCTGGCTCAAGGCCAATCCCGACAAGGCCTCGATGGGCACCGCCGGCGTCGGCAGCCCGCCGCACATGCTCGCTCTTCTGTTCCGGCAGCAGACCAACACGCGTTTCAGCATGATTCCGTATCGCGGCGCCGGGCCGGCGATGCTGGATGTGGTGGGCGGGCAGATCGACGCGACATTTATCACGGTCGCACCGGCGCTGCCGCAAATCGCTTCCGGCCACGTCAAGGTCTTTGGCCTCACGGCAGTGAAGCGTATGGCGGCGGCGCCGAATATCCCGACGATGGCGGAAGCCGGGCTGCCGGCCTTCTATTTCTCGTATTGGTCGGGGCTGTTCGCGCCGCGAGGCACGCCCAAAGCCGCCATCGCGGCCATCGGTGCCGCGGCCGTCGCGGCGATGCGCGACCCGGCCACCCGGAAGAAGCTCGACGTCCAGGCGTTCGTCGTTCCGGCATCCGATCAGCAGACACCCGCGGCTCTGGAGTCGCTGCAGGAAGCCGAGATCGCCAAGTGGTCGCCGATCATCAAGCAAGCCAACATCAAGGCGAATTAAGAGGCCGCGTAACGGCATGGCAAACATGATGCGTGCAAAAGCGAAGGCTCCGCGCACGGTTGCGATTATCGTCGGCCTTGTGCTCGCCGCTGCCGCACCGGCGCGCGGCGCCGACGACGTCGCCGCGTTCTTCAAAGGCAAGACGCTGCGCATCCTGGTCGGCTCCGGCGTCGGCTCGGGCTACGACATCACCGCGCGCACCTTGGCGCGCGCCATGCCGGCGTATATCCCCGGCCATCCGCTCATCATCGTACAGAACCAGCCGGGCGCCGGCGGCATGAGCATGACCAATTCGCTCAATGCCTCGGGCCCGTTCGACGGCACCGTGATCGGCGCGCCGTTCAACGGCACGCCGACCATGCCGCTGCTGCAGCCGCAGAGCGCGCGGTTCGACGCCGACAAGCTCATCTATCTCGGCAGCACCAACCGCGAAACCCAGGTCATGTATGTCTGGCACACCGTGCCGATCCAGAAACTCGACGACGTCAAAACCAGGGAATTGACGATGGGCGCGCAGGCGCCCGGCTCGACCCAATACGATTACCCGATTCTGCTCGACCGCCTGCTCGGCTACAAATTCAAGGTCATCACCGGCTATCAGAGCACGCCGAAGATTCACCTGGCGCTGGAAAGCGGCGAGGTGCAGGGCACCATCGCCAACTGGTCGACGCTGCGGGCGCTCAACGCCAATTGGCTCGCCGAGAAGAAAGTCCGACTGCTGGTGCAATGGGGCATCAAAAAATTGCCGGAGATCGGCGACGTGCCCAACATCTTCGAATTTCTGCACACCGACGCCGACCGGGCCGCCGTCAAGCTGATGGTGGCGCGGCTCGAATTTGGCCGGCCGTTCTTCGTGCCGCCGGGCGTGCCGGCCGACCGTGTCGCTGCCTTGCGCCGCGCCTTTGATGCGACCATGAA